>CALLHY010000044.1 GCA_938009275.1 uncultured bacterium | reverse complement strand
TTCTCTATCAAAACGATGCACCATTTTTCAAGCATTTACGTGTAGGAAAGATTAGATCTTATTAGGGAGGAAGAGTGGTCTTTAAATGGTCTTTCCTGATGTAATCACCTTGATGTAATCACTGATGTAATCAGCAGTAGTTCAGTCTTTTATCGCTTTTATCGCTTTATCATACTCCCATCAGTTTTGGCTTTCAATTTGTCCCAGCCATCGAGCTTTAAAGCTACCACGCTTTACGAATGATGCAACTGGGCTATAAACTACTACAACATTAACAAATTGTGAGTTAAAACAAGAGCAATAAGCAGAAAATGAGCCATAGCCTGCTACATAGGATGCTCGGTAGGAAAGCAGTCTTAACTCGATATATGCCGGCTGTATAGTTTAGAAGTTAGCCTAAACTTGTGTATATCCTTCTTTCTAAGTTTTAGCAAAATGAAGTAGAAAATCAGACTTGCTGTGTATCCTGCCATCTTCGTTTTACCCCCGAAACGACAATAGTATAACTCATGGTGGTCTGGCTTACGTAGAGATACTAGCATTGATGTTAAAGAGTTGCATTTCCGATATGTCGTTTAGGGGTCAAAACCATGTAATGTTTTGACTTTCGATTTGCCCCAGCCATCGAGCTATAGAGCTTCCACGCCTTATAAGTGATTCTACTTTGCCACAGTTATTTTCTTTATTTCTTTGTGGCTTGGACTTGTTATCCTCAATATATATACCCCATTAGGCAGAAGCTTGTCTGACGAATCCGTAGCATACCAGTTAAGTGAATTAGTGTTATTCGGATTGGCATAGATAGTCTGGTCTTTCACTTTTTGCCCGCGGATATTGTAGGTGCTGACGGTAATATGTTCGTGCTTATCAGTTAGTAGTGTTAGCTGGGTTTCTCCCTGGTTTGGGTTGGGGTAGGCTGTTACGCTAAAAGCAGAAGGAACATTCTCCAGATTATCGGTTACTTCAGAATGAGGAGAATAGTAAAATCGATAACTGCTGGAACCTTCCACAACTCTCCAGAGTTCTATTGGCATTCCTTCGTCGTCCCAGATACAACCTGGTTCGCCATCATAATTATTATCTATGTGATATCCTGACCAATCATGAATAATAGCATAGCTTCGGACCGAAGCAGTATGCCATTCCTGGTTATAAAAGTAACTCTTTGTTACGATGTCCATAACCCAGTTATCACACAAATAAATAGACTCGAAAGTGTTGCCGTAATTGTAATCCCAATAGGATAAAGATGCGTCGAATGCGGGATCTGGGATATACACATTATACTTTTCAAACTGACAAGTTGTCAATAACGGATCACCTGTATATGAATATTCAATTCTCCTGAATGGTATCCAGTTAACTGAGTCCGCGGATTCGTAAAGGGTTTCTTCAATTCGTCTATCCAGGCTATCAAGGGTGCATTCAGTTTTCCATAACTTGCCTGTCTGTGTATTAGTGCGTAGTTTTGAGAGTAACTTCATGTTAGAATTATAGTAGAATTGGTTGGTTAATAGATAATCCTGTGGTGATTGAGCCGCGCTGTAGTTGTCTTCGAGAACGTAGCCTTCTTCATTGAATACAATTGTTCTCACATAACCATTTTTCAAGGTGGGGGTAGAATATATGAATCGGCCGTTATCATGCAGGGTGTACCCGGTAAACGGGTAAGTTTCATCCCAACTATCGGTCAGTGTGTCATACAAGTAATAATTGCCATAATTGCGGTAGGAGGTTACTTGAAATGGGTTAACCGGATCGTAATTAAACACTACAGTGTTGTTACCATGGTAATCTGGTCCGATTCCGGAAAACCCATAATATGACCAAACCCTATCCAGTCTTTTAATATTTTCTGCATTTTGAGTAAATGCCAGAGTGGGAAGCATACACATCAACGCGATAAAAAACGACTTAGCAAGCTCTAAGTATTGTAGGTACGTCTTTCTTTCCATAAATCCTCCTTTGATTTTGCAACGCGACCGTAATTATTGTGTTACATAGATTATGTCAAGTTTATTGTGCTTTGCATTAACTTTATTTAGTAATCAGTATGATCTCGCGATGTTTCCTGACATCCAGACATACGCCTCAGGCTAGTATCCGCCGTTCTTACAAAACTTTAAAGTGTTACCCATCTAACCATTAACCTGTTAACCTGATAACCCTCTAACCCGTTAACCCGTTAATCTCTCTTCTCCTCTTTTGCTCCTTTACTCTTTGTTAAACAATTCTGTCGTCCCCGAGGGACTTTGTATTGGTATTGCCTGATACCTGAGGCTCACGCCTCAGGCTAGTATCTGCCGTTCTTACAGAACTTTAAAGGGTTACCTATCTACCCATTAGCATATAAACCAATAAAACCCGTTAACCCATTAACCCGTTAACCCGTAAATCCTCTAACCCTTTAACCCATTAACTCGTTAACCCTCTAACCCTCTAACCCGTTAACCCGTTAACCCGTTAACCCGTAAATCTCTCTTCTCCTCTTTTGCTCCTTTACTCTTTGTTAAACAATTCTGTCGTCCCCGAGGGACTTTGTATTGGTATTGCCTGATACCTGAGGCTCACGCCTCAGGCTAGTATCTGCCGTTCTTACAGAACTTTAAAGGGTTACCTATCTACCCATTAGCATATAAACCAATAAAACCCGTTAACCCATTAACCCGATAACCTGTTAACCCGTTAACCCATTAACCCGTAAATCTGCTAACCTGCTAACCCGTTAACCCGTTAACCCTCTAACCCTCTAACCCTCTAACCCTCTAACCCTCTAACCCATTAACCCGATAACCTGTTAACCCTCTAACCTGTTTATCCGTTAACGTCTAACTTATCACGCTTAATGTTCCTCCCTCCTCCTTTACTCATAGTAATAAACAATAGCCCTAACCTCGGGTGTTTAGCAGCGAAAAGCTGTTTTTGTTGACATAATTTCCCATCATAATTCTATAGACCGAACGGGGTGAAATGGCACCTCAAAACAGCCTCCATAACACTTGGGGCAAAGAAAGGACGCAGCATGTTAGAAAAACTATTAAAAAAGCTGTTTGGCGATAAATCCAGCCAAGAACTAAAGCATTACGAACCAATTGTAAATGAGATAAAGCAGATTTATGACACATTAGCGCAGTATTCCGACGACCAGTTGCGTGACAGGATTATCGAAATACGCGGCGAGATTGCCGAAAAGCTATTACCGCTTCGCACAGAACTGGAAGAGCTGCAACGTGATTACCGCGCTGTTAATGAAGACAGCGAGCGCAGCCGGTTAGATAACCGCATAGATGAAACGCGCAAGGAGCTAAAAAAGCTTACCAAAAACACGCTGGATGACCTTCTGCCCGAGGTGTTTGCCCTTGTGAAAGACACCTGCCGGCGCATGGTAGGTAAAAGCTTTATGGTGCGTGAGCACATGCAGGAGTGGAACATGGTTCCCTTTGATGTGCAGCTAATTGGCGGTATGGCTCTGCATGACGGCAAGATTGCCGAAATGGCTACGGGTGAGGGTAAAACCCTGGTGGCTACCCTGCCGTTGTTCTTGAATGCTTTGGTGGGCAGAGGAGCGCATCTGGTAACGGTGAATGATTACCTTGCCAGTCGTGACGCGGAATGGATGAGCCCCATCTTTAATTTCCACGGCATGCAGGTGGGCTGTATAACCACTGGAATGGACTTTGCGGGCAGGAAAAGGGCTTATGCCTGCGACGTTACCTATGGCATGAACAGTGAATTTGGCTTCGATTATCTGCGTGATAACATGGCGGTTTCGCCGGAGCAACTGGTTCAGCGCGACTTTTACTATGCCATTGTGGACGAAGTGGATAGCATATTGGTGGACGAAGCCAGAACCCCGCTTATTATCAGTGGCCCCATTGCCCAGGACAAAAACTTTTATCACGAGCTAAGGCCAATGATTGCCCAGCTTGTGCAAAATCAAAATGCGCTGGTGCAACGCTATTTAAGCGAGATAAAGGAAGACATAAAAGACGATAACCCCAAGCCGGACAATCAACGCCTGGCAAAGAACCTGCTATTGGTGAAACGTGCTGCTCCGCGCAACAAAGCTTTTATGAAGCTGATGCAGGATGGCGAGCTGAAAAAGATGGTTAACGACATCGAAGGCATGTATCTACGCGATAAAAACATGCACGAGCTGGACGAGAACCTGTTTTTCGTGGTGGAAGAACGGCATAACAGCGTTGATCTCTGCGAAAAGGGGCGCGAACTGCTTGCCAGGCGAGAAAGTGACCTGTTTGTGGTTCAGAGTTTAGACGAACTGTTGGGCGAGGTGGACGCTAATGAGAAGCTAAGCGATGCCCAAAAGATGGCGCAAAAAGAGTCTGTAACCGGTAGATTTATGGACAAAAGCGAGAAGCTGCATAACATAAATCAGCTTCTACGCGCTTTCACCTTGTTCGAAAACGATCAGGAATATGTGGTGATAGATAACAAGGTGATAATAGTGGATGAATTCACCGGCAGGCAGATGCCCGGCAGACGCTTTTCCGATGGCTTGCATCAGGCTTTGGAAGCCAAAGAAAACGTGGAGATAGAAGCCGGAACGCAAACCTTTGCCACCATCACGTTGCAAAACTATTTCCGCATGTTCGAAAAGCTGGCAGGTATGACGGGTACTGCCATAACCGAGGAATCGGAATTTATGGAAATCTATAAGCTGCCCGTTATGGCAATTCCTACCAATGTGCCGATTACGCGTATAGACCACGATGACATGATTTACCTTAGCAAAAACGATAAGTATCAAGCCATTATAAACGAGATATCATATTGGCACGAGCGGCAAAAGCCTGTGCTGGTAGGTACGGTTAGCGTGGAGGTAAGCGAGATTCTATCCCGCCTCTTAAAGCGCAAGGGCATTGCTCACAATGTACTGAATGCACGCCAACACCAGCGCGAAGCAGAGATTATAACCGGAGCGGGACAGCCAGGAGCGGTTACCATTGCCACCAACATGGCGGGACGCGGAACAGACATCAAGCTGGGCAAGGGCGTGGTGACAGGAAGCTCCGAGAGCTATCGCAATTTGTCCAATGCCTTAACCGACGACTTCCCCTGGGGCTTGCCATTGGACGGCTTGCACGTTATAGGCAGTGAACGCCATGAAAGCAGACGTATAGACCGCCAGTTACGTGGCCGTGCCGGACGTCAGGGCGATCCGGGCACCTCACGCTTTTTCCTGTCTTTAGAAGATGATCTGATGCGCCTGTTTGGCAGTGACCGCATTGCTCCCATGATGATGAAGATTGGGCTAAAGCCGGGTGATGCCATTCGCCATCCCTGGATGACCAAGGCTGTGGAAAAGGCACAGAAAAGGGTTGAGGAACATAACTTTGAGATTCGTAAGAACCTTATAAAGTACGATGAGGTAATGAATCAACAGCGCGAGGTTATCTATTCCTATCGCCGCAGTGTACTAAAGGGTTATGACCTGAAGCCCGAGATTTTGGAGATGATAAGCGAGACTATAGAGAATACCATTGCCGACATCATCCCGCCGGATAGCTATCCTGAAGATTGGAATCTGGAGCGCATTTGCCATTGGTTCAGAAATAGTCTTAATCTGGGCATAACGCCTTCCGACCTGGAAAGTGACCATTTGAATAAAGACCTGTTGCTAAATACATTAACAGACTTTGCCCTTCAGGCTTATGAACATAAAGAGGCACAGATTGGGGCAGAGCAACTGCGTAACATTGAACGCCGTGCGCTATTGGAAGTGGTGGATAACGAATGGCGGGATCACCTGCATGAGATGGACTTACTGAAAGATGGTGTGCATTTGCGTTCTTATGCCAACAAAGACCCGCTTATCGAGTATAAAAAAGAGAGCTTTGAGCTTTTCCAAAACCTGATTGGCAGAATACAGGAGAACGTTACCAAAAAGGTGTTTACCACCTATATCTTGTCTCAGGCACAGATGGAAGATATGCTAAAGCATGCCAATCTTAGCCATGACGATATGAGCGCATTTATTCACGCTCAGCAGCAGGCTATGGCGCAGCAACAGATGAATCAGAATATGACTGCCCCTCCGCAGTTTAATACCAATACCCCGGAAGAAAAGCAGCGTCCGGTTCGCGTGGCGGCAAAGGTTGGACGCAACGATCCCTGCCCCTGCGGAAGCGGAAAAAAGTATAAGAAATGCTGTGGGCAACACGAAGACTTTGAAGACTAAAGGATAGATGATGGCAAAAGGATTAATAATAGTAGAATCGCCGGCCAAGGCAGGAACCATTAGCAAGTTTCTAAAGAATCAGTATAGCGTAAAAGCTTCTATGGGGCATATACGTGACCTGCCGCAGCATGAATTGGGCGTGGATGTGGAAAAGAACTTTAAGCCCAAGTATGTGATAGACAAGAAAAAGACCAAGGTGATAAGCGAGCTGAAAGAAGCTGCCAGTGCTGCCGAAGCTATCTATCTGGCAAGCGACCATGACCGCGAAGGAGAGGCGATTGCCTGGCACCTGAACGAAGCATTGGCAAAAGAAGTGAAGGGTAAACCCGTGTATCGCATAGTGTTTAACGAAATTACCGCCAAAGCCATCAGCTCATCCATAGAAAATCCCGGCTATATAGACATTGCCAAGGTTGATGCCCAGCAAGCGCGACGGATATTAGACCGTATAGTTGGCTATGGAGTTAGCCCGCTTTTATGGAAAGTGATAGCCAAAGATCTTTCTGCCGGACGAGTGCAATCGGTAGCCCTAAGGCTTATCTGCGAGCGGGAAGCGGAGATACAGGCATTTGTCCCCAAAGAATTTTGGAAAGTGGAAGCCGACTTCTGGCGGGATAAATTGCCTAAGTTTTCTGCCAGCCTGGAGATGTTCGACGGTAAAAAGATAGAGATTGCCGACGAGCAAACAGCTTTGCAACTGGTGGAATCTATAAAGAATGACCCGGCTCTGCTAAGCGAGATTAAGCGTAGCAACAGGAATGTGGAGCCTCCGGCACCTTTTATAACCAGCACCTTGCAGCAAGAAGCCTCAAAAATACTGGGATTTCAGGCACAACGAACTATGAGCATAGCCCAGGCTTTGTATGAGGGTATAGACCTGGGCGGAGAAAGCGCGGGACTGATTACCTACATGAGAACAGACTCCACTCGTATAGCAGAAGAGGCTGTGGCAAGCTGTAAGGAGCTGATAAAAGAGCGTTTTGGCGCAAACATGCTAAATGCTAGTGTGCGGGTTTTCAAAAACAAGCAGAGTGCACAGGATGCCCATGAAGCCATCCGTCCCACCGATCCTTTCCGTACTCCCGAAAGCTTGGAAGGGCTTTTAAGCAAAGAGCAACTGAAGCTTTACACACTAATCTGGCAACGCTTTATTGCCACTCAGATGAAGCCGGCAAAGCTATTGGTTAGTGCCGCAAAGATTAGCATTGGCAAAGCCAGATTTGGCGCAAACGGCAATCAGATTTCCGAGGAAGGATTTTTGAAAGCATATCCGCATGTAAACATCCCCCTGGGCGAAAAAATACACGACGACTACGGCAAAGATGATGAACTGCTACACAGCGACCTCTTGTCCACACAGCACTTCACCTCCCCGCCTTCGCGATTCACAGAGGCATCTTTGATAAAAGAACTGGAAGCCAAGGGCATTGGCCGTCCCTCTACCTATGCTTCCATTATTAGCACTATTCGCAACCGCAAGTATGTACTTATGGAAAAGAAGTCGTTTCTGCCATCTTCGTTGGGGATAGATGTAAACCGCTTTTTGGTGGATAATTTCGATGCTATATTCAATGTTAAGTTCACCGCCGAGATGGAAGATAAGCTGGACAAGGTTGAGTATAGCCACATAGTTTGGACAGACTTGGTGCGCTCTTATTACGACCAGCTTCAGGCATTGATAACCAAGATAGACGTAAAAAAAGAAAAGAATAGCTTCGTGCAAGACAGCGGACTTGGCTGTGATCTGTGCAAAACCGGAACCATGGTAATTAAACGCAGCAAAGGAGGAGAGTTTCTTTCCTGCAGCCGCTATCCCGAATGCAAGAACAGCAAAAGCTTTAAGCGTGATGCAGAAGGCAAGATAGTAATACTGGTTCCTTCTACCTTAGACGAAAACTGCCCTCAATGCGGCAGCCCATTAGTAATGCGCTCCGGTAAGTTCGGTGAGTTTATCGCCTGTTCCACTTATCCTAAATGCAAGTATGCGCGTCCCAAAACCATGGGGATAAAGTGTCCCGAGTGTGGCATAGGCGAGCTAACCTCCCGCAAAAGCAAAACAGGACGCCCGTTTTACTCCTGCAATCGCTATCCTGAATGTAAGTTTATAACTAACGACAAACCTCTGGATATCGCCTGCCCCCACTGCGGTAACCCCTACATCGTAGAGAAATACAGCAAGGATAAGGGAACCAGCAAGCAGTGTCCCAAGTGTAAGGAAGTATTGGACTGATTATGCACTTTCAAGACGGCATAAAAAGCGCAATTCAGAGCATCATGAGCCACAAGATAAGGTCTTCACTTACCCTAACGGGTATAGTGATCGGCGTATTGGCTGTGGTTACCATGTTTTCCAGCATCTATGCACTGAAAGAGCTGATAAACCGTAATATGGAAGGCATGGGATGGAACTTTTCGCTGGTTATAACCCCTGGATACAACGAACCAGAGCGGGGTAGCGTAAGCGCTTCTGGGGGGATTAAACGATCTACCCAGAGCATCCCCAGCTTGAATTATGATGATTATCTGGCCATAAAGGAACAGCTAAGCTACAAAAGCATGTATGGCATAATTGAGTCCAGCGGGTTGTTCAATATCGGTAACAAATCCCGAACCGTACGGCTACGCGCCACTGATACCGAGTTTCTGCGCAACAAAACCTATAATGTCGGCAAGGGCAGATACTTTAACGAGTATGAGAACGAAAACGCCATGGCTGTGGCGGTGTTGGGCTATCACTTTGCCGAGGAGTATTTCGCCGGGAAAGAACCGGTTGGCCAGTATTTGCTGCTTGGTGAACACCGATTTCGGATAGTGGGCGTGTTATCTTCCGATGCATTGGCGACGAACAATGGCATGAATTTTAATACCTGGGAGCGCAGGGAAGATCTCAAAGCCGTATATGTACCCCTGAAGTACGGCGCGAAATACTTCGGAACCGGGGGAACACTGCATCAGATATACCTGCAAGCGTCATCTCAGGATGGATATAGAGCCCTCAAACGTGAAGCACGACAGCTATTGTTATCGCGCCATAACATGTATCCAAATTTCACCTTCATGGATGTGGGAGATTTTCTCCTTACCATCACCCAGGAGGTGGAAAAATTCATGAAGAAATGGAACATCACGCTTATCGCTATTGCCTCAATATCGCTGATTGTGGGCGGCATCGGTCTGTTTAGCACTCTGCTTATATCCATCCAGGAACGTATGAGCGAGATAGGGATTCGCAAGAGCATCGGCGCAAGTGAAACAGACATCTTTTTCTACTTTATCTTTGAAGCCCTTGCTCTGGCTTTTTGGGGTGCCATCACCGGGGTAGTTCTTTCATGGATTCTGGTATCAGTTATTGCCAAAGCCATTCACTTTCCTCTGTATATGCCCTATCAGGGAGTGGCAGTGGGCGTGGGATTTTCCTTGTTGGTTGGCTTCCTATCCGGTTTATATCCTGCCCTAAAAGCGGCAAGCATCGATCCAATTCAGGCAATCTATTACCGCGAATAGCTATAAATAGTCAGATAGGGCCTCTCCCCAGCCAAGCTGACCAATAGCCTTTGTTAGCTCATCTCTGCTGCTAAACTGCTGTATCTTGCTTATCTCGCTGTTTACTAATCTATGAGATAGCCGGGAAAGCTCATCTCTGCATTGCTTCATAGCCAACCAGGTGGCATCTTCATAGGCAAAGCGAAAGCGCAGGGCAAAGCGCAAGGCTCGTAACATCCGCAATGGGTCTTCACGAAAGCGCGTGATTGGATTGCCAATACAGCGGATTGTCCCATGCTCCAAATCCTGAATGCCAAAGCCGCAAATGTCCAAAACCTTCATGCTGCAAACATCCATTAAGAGAGCATTAATGCTGAAATCTCGGCGCAAGCTGTCATCCCTTAGAGATCCAAAACTAACTTTAGGATAGCGGCTAGGATAGCGATATACTTCCCGTCTGGTAGTTACCAACTCGAGCGTAACACCCTGCATAATCATCTTCAGCGTGCCGAATTCTGGGTAACGGCTGGTAATGATGCCGTTCCGCCGCATTGCCAAATGCTCTCCCAGAAGCATACTTCCATTCTTAAGCTCGATGCAGATGTCAATATCGCCTGGCTCTACACTTGTTGTCCCCTGCATCAGATAATCGCGTACACAGCCTCCGGCAAAATAGGTTTTGGACTCAAATTCAGTTCCGGCAATGTACTCCCTAAGTAGCTCAGATAAACATAACAGGTTCATAGTATCAGCTCGGCAATCACACTGTTGGAAACAAACAACCCGGCACGGCTTAGGCACAGATACTTCCCATCTAGTTCCAGCATGCCAATCTGCTTCAGTTTATCTATCTGCTTAGCATACACATCAAGCAACTCTCTGCCAAAACGCTGCTTATAAACATCAAGACTTATGCCTTGCAGTAGCCTTAAACCCATCATAATAAAGTCCTCTTCTTGACGCTTAGCATCGCAGTGAACGGCATTTGGAAACAGCATGCCATCTTTAACGTTATTGTAATAAGCTTGTAAGTTACTATGATTCTGGTAGCGGATGGGCGGTATCCAGCCAGCAGCGGAGGCCCCCAATGCCAAATAGCTGTTGCTCTTCCAGTAAGCTAAGTTATGCAGCGATTCTCTTCCCTGCCTGGCAAAGTTCGATATCTCATACTGAACATAGCCATTATCGGTAATAACCTCGCACAGCTTGCTATACTCGGCTTCCACCCTGTCATCATCAGGCAGGTAAATCCCTTGTTCGTGCCGGGCACAGCCTTCATCAAGGCAAAGCAGATAGGCAGATATATGATCGGGATTAAGCATCATATAGGCTTCCAGATTGCTGGTTACATCGCCTATTTCGACATTGGGCAAGCCATACATAAAGTCCAAAGAAATATTATCAAATCCTGCATTCCTGCATAGCTCCATGCGATAAAGCATATCATCTGCTTTATGCCGTCTGTCCAGCCACTTCAGTTGCGCATCATCCATGCTTTGCAGCCCAATGGATAGCCTGTTTATCGGGCTTTGCTTCAGTTCGCTCACAAACTGCGCAGTTATCTGAATGGGATTTATCTCCAGGGTAATCTCAGCCGTTTCGTTCCAGGTGAGTGCATCAAGAATGCCATTTATCTGACTGGGGCTTAAAAGTGAGGGACTGCCACCGCCAAGGTAGATGCTTGCCAGAGGTTTGTCAAGATAGTTTTGGTATAGTTTCAGCTCTATATGCAGGGCACGGAGGTATTCCTCCAAGGCACTTTGGCTGTAAGGTAGCGAGAAAAAGCTGCAATAACCGCATCTGGAAAGGCAAAAGGGGATGTGAATATACAGGCTTAATGGGGGTGACGAAATACCCTGTCCCATCGGATATGAGGCTCGTCGAAGAGCTTGTTGAATTCTATGCCCTTGCTCCAGAAGATCAACCATGGTGTGCCGGTGATATACTTTCGATCCAAAAATCCCCAATAGCGGCTGTCTTCGCTTACGTCACGGTTGTCTCCCATAACGAAGTATTGCCCCTCGGGAACTTTAATGGGGCCAAACCAATCACGATTGAAGTATTTACGCACTGCAGTGCTATCGGCTGGATTATTAACCCGGTAGGGCTCATACCATTGGCTCATGGAAATCTGGTCTATCATAGCTTCTGGCATGCGGTGATCATGAATAATTCTGGGTGGAAGCGGAGGGCTGGGTTCAGCCAGACCATAGCTTTCAAAGCCCTTGGTGTATTCTTCACCGTTCACGTACACTATCTTATCGCGCACTTCCACAATGTCCCCCGGCATCCCGATTACTCTTTTCACCACATTCTTGCGAGCGTAATATGTGATGTGAAATGCCGTCATAGGAAACTTGGCAAAGCTCTGCGCCTTGTTTATGTACAAGGGGTGAAACACCTTTATAAAGTTATTCCTGCTGCTCTCATGCTCAGGAGTTCCCTCTTCTATCTTGGGATAACGGAAGGTTACAATGTCTCCCTGTTTGGGATCGGTGAAATAGTACTTTAGTTTGTTTGCCACCAGATAGTCCCCTACCAACAAGGTCTTCTCCATAGATGACGAAGGGATAAGGAAGTTCTCAAAAGTGAAATTGCGAATTATCATTGCCACCACAAAGGCAAAAAGGATGGCTTCAATCCAATCCTGCACCACCGGCTTACGCTTACGGAATTTCTTGCCTTCGGGGATGGGGCTAATGCTGTATGTTAATGCTTCTGGCTTGTTTTTTTCATGCTTGGGTGTGGCTTTCTCTCTCATTTTTATATTGTTTGTCCTTACACATATTCCATTTACAGCCACATACCACAAAATCAGGGGTTTGTGTCAAGCTCAATTTGCGCCTTAGAAAGCAAGCATCAACAATGCCTCTATCTCTGTGCCACTAAGCTTGCTTACAGCTCCGATTCTGGGGCTAATCATGATAAGCTCTTTCAGCTTCTGCAAATCGCTTTCTTTTATCCCGAGGTCACGCAGCGAACCTGCCAATCCCCAGCTTTCTATCTTGTCCCGAAAGCGGCGTAAAGCCATCGATACACTGTCTGTGCCCCAAACTTTCTGTGCCCAACGCAGGTATGCGGAGGGGCTCTTTTCGCTCATATACTCAATCCAGGCAGGAAAGATTACTCCCAATCCCTCACCGTGGGCAATGTTGGGATACAGAGCCGAAAATGAATGCTCTATCTGATGGCAAGCCCAGTCCCCGCCCTTTAGTCCGGCACCGGATATGCCATTTAAAGCCAGCGTAGCGCTCCAGGCCAGATTAGCACGCGCCACCAAATCTGCCGGATGTCCCTGCAAACGGTCTGCCATTTCCACTATCGTCTTATGCAAGGCTTCATCTATTGCCAGAGTGCTAAGAGCTTTGGCATCGGCAAAATAATACTCCAAAATATGGGCAATGGCATCCATGGCACCATTGGCAGTTTGTTTGAATGGCAAACTGCTTTGAACAGCCGGATCTATAATGCTAACCTTGGGATACACCAAAGGCGAATAAAATGCCCATTTCTGCATGGTTTCAGTATTGCTTATCACCGAATTGCCATTCATCTCGCTTCCGGTGGCAGAAAGAGTCAACACGGTATAAATCGGCAAGGCACGGCTTATGGGTTCCTGCTTGCTGAATGCGTCCCAGGGATCAGCCAAATACACACCAGCAGCCACAGCCTTGGCGGTATCTATCACGCTGCCCCCACCCACTGCGATTATGGCATCAACGGAAGTATTTTTAGCGATGCTAACAATTTCTCTAACCTTGGCTAAACTGGGATTGGGCTGAACACCCCAGGTTTCTGTGCAGCGAATTCCATTGTTACTTAAGCTGCTTATCACTTGATCATAAACACTGTTTTGCTTTATGGAGCCGCCACCGGCTATCATGATGCAATTCTTATGTCCACCCTTAGCCAGCTCTTCCCCCAGCTTAGCTATTGTCCCCACTCCAAAATGAACTCTGGTTGGATTATGAAACGTGAAAGCCTCCATGGCTATCTCCTATTCGATTCGTTTTTTTGGTTGCGACCTATTACATTATAAGCTGAATTCAGCATCAGCCAAACTTTATGAAGCTTATCCTGATGTCCAGTTCCTGCTGTTCGTAAACCAGGTCTTTCCCCGTTCTAATACCTGCAGCAAGCTTGGCTCCCAATTCGGCATCCACCGCCAGTATCTGTGCCAAAGCCCGTTTAATAGATTTACGAACACTCCTGCCTTGTTTTTGCTGCTCACTGGCAAAGCAGCGAATCCGTTGGTCGGGGCGATATACTTCCTTCAGATATCTTACTAATGCCTCCTGCTCTTCACGCAAATCATCTGCCCGCCCATAGTCACAATTCGCATCCATTTCCGCAAGCTCGGCCACAATGTCCAGCAACCGGCCCTTTATCTCTTTAATGCTAACCGCATCTGTCATCGGCATAGCGCTAAACCTATCCATGCAGCTCAAACCGTGCTCCAACAGAGCGCTTTTGCTGCTGATACCCTCATATATGGAAGCGGACTTCGCAGTTAGAGATGCCAGACCTGCCGCACTAATAGTTATGCCAGCATTGATGATTAGCTCAATTATATAGCGTAGCCCAACGCTATACTTAAAACTATGCTCTCGCTGTTTGTACCTTACGGTTAATCTATTGCCGCATATCTCAATGCAGCAGCACTCAGCATCAGATTCTTTTAAACGCCTTGCCATTATTGCTCCTCTCTACTTGTTCTTGTATAGCGCATAAATTAGCATCGCTAACATAATGAACAAATTATTAGCGTCGCTAATTATGTCAAGCAGAAAATGAGCTTTCCGAAGCTACTATGTCGAGGAAAAGTGGAAGAGTGGAAAAGTGAAAAAGTGAAACACTGGCTGGGCATAGTGTTCGGTGCTGCGATTGTGTGGACTGGTGTGCCTTCGAGTTTGAACTCACAATAAACTAATCGAATGGGTTTGAGGGTTAACGGGTTAACGGGTTAACAGGTTAACGGGTTAAGGGGTTAACAGGTTAGTGGGTAGATAGGTAACACTTTAAAGTTCTGTAAGAACGGCAGATACTAGCCTGAGGCGTGAGCCTCAGGTATCAGGCAATACCAATACAAAGTCCCTCGGGGACGACGCAACTGTTTATTAAAAGCAATGAATAACGAGAGATAGCCTGCCAAATTGTATACTGGATATGCATTAGACTTAACTCTATAAGTCGCTTGTTATGTCACCAGAAATCCCCCGAACTAATTGATCTACAATGAAGGGATAATATGTTGGATCATGATGTTTTGTAGCCTTATAAATGCTAGCCTTGAATAATATGCTAAGTCCTGGATACAGTCTATTACCCTTTACTCAGAGCTTTCTATGGGGTTTCCTTCAGGATCGTTACGACTAATACTAATGTAATCTCCAATTAAAGGGTCATGATATGGAACTTAAAAGGTTCTGTCTGAACTGCTGCATAAGTTGGGTATTGATAGAAATGGTGCGATCAATAATTGAAAACAATGACATCGAAATTGAAGCGATAAAAGCGAGTACGATAATCTTTTTCATAATCCCTGCTATTTAATGTATGTAACCAATCGGTTTGCAATGGTTTTGTTGCCCTTAACCAGTTTGACAATGTATAACCCGGAAGGAACACCCTTCGGTGTCCAGGTTACACTATTATCAATGATATCCATGGACTCTACCTGTTGACCCTTTATATTGTAAATATTGAATTTGCTGGTTGGATGAACTCTCTTACTGGTGCTTAAGGTTATAGCATTAGAAAATGGATTGGGATATGCAGAGATAAGCGAGGGTGCAGGTGTTTGTTCGGTATCATCCTCAATGCCTACAAAGTTACCGGCAGAATTTATCCTTACTAAAGCAAGTCGCTCGGTTAAGGATGATGCACCATTCAATACTCTCGCACAGTATAGAATATCTCCATTCCCCAATTCAATCATTGGTTGTTTCCCAATCCCTATTCTTTCTGGTGGCAGAGCATTGCTGCTCCAGAGTGGATTGAAACCACTATCGAACTTATGTATCTCACCGACAGGAGTAGAAACAGCCAGAACAATACAATTATCTGATGTTCGGATGGTGGGAAACACGACATCTTCCTCGAGCAGCTGATACGTTGGTATAACATGAATTGGGCTTTCTGGGTATAAGATGGAAAAGTCCGTACCATAGTTATATACTTTAAGAAGGCCATCAACTGCATTGCCGTTATATCTTAACCCATAATAGTTGCCATTTGATTCAATAATGCTTTCTTCATAGGCTCCCGGGACGTATTTTCTGGTCCATAATGAATCTCCCTCTGCCGATATTTTCATTAACCCCATCTCGGGAGAACACCACCAGTTAAACAGAAATCCTCCATCAGAGGTAGTTGTTATCGTTTGGTTAGAATGAACAGGAGTTTGATATTTCCAGAGGCAATCTAATGTATAATTATACTTGATAATTCCATTGTTATTTGTACCGCCAATGTATCCCAGCACAATGAAGCCATTGTCATCAGCCAAAATATCATATACATAGCCAATTTGTCCCTCATCACAATATAGCTGTATCATTTCCACAAACATTAGATTTCTATCCAAGCGATGCAATATATGGAAATCACTATCCAAAGCAAGATATCCCCCTTGTCCATCTTTCACAATTCGCGTATAGT
>CALLHY010000043.1 GCA_938009275.1 uncultured bacterium | reverse complement strand
GAAGAGATGGGTGATGGATTATAGGCGTGGGTGTTAACCACTCAGCACTGTTTCAGGCGTTAACATTATTCACGAAGAGATGGGCGATGGATTATAGGCGTGGGTTTTAACCACTTAGCACTGTTTCAGGCGTTAACATTATTCACGAAGAGATGGGCGATGGATTATAGGCGTGGGTTTTAACCCACGTTCAATGAACACCAAAGCACCTCATACCGGTTTTAACCGGTTACGGACTTTGGTGAGGATTTATCCTCATCTTAATAGCATAATTGGTTTATCTGGTGTGGGATAGTAAAGGGGATTGAAATCCCCTTCAAAGTCTGTAATCTGATGTTTCTGATTTTAGTGCATTGGGTTTCATTATACGTGGGTTAAAACCCACGCCTATAATCCACTACCCACGCCTATAATCCACTACCCACGCCTATAATCCACTACCCACGCCTATTATCCACTTCATACGCATTTTATCTATTAGTGACGCCTATAATCCTTTTCTCACGCCTTAAAACCATTACTCACGCTAATATTCCTTTTCCTTGCCCTACCTCAATCATCCACCAGTTCGTATTCCATTTCGCGGTAACTGCTATATTCCATCAATTTTTCATGCAAGGCAGTCCACTCATCATCGAAGCTAATGTGGCTATGATGCGCTTCTTGATTGGCGATGTATAGCTTCACCTTTTCCAGATTATCCCCGCTAACCGTGAATACTCCATATCCATCTTGCCAATGGAAGGGGTGATTGTGTAAATCATATACTCTATTGTGCCACAGAGAACTGCGTGCCTTTATTATTTTCACGCTTTCGGAAACCGAGAGATGACGAGGCAAAAAACAAAGAATGTGCACATGGTTATGAGTTCCATTTATTATAATTGGGATACCGCCAAGCTTTTTAATTATCCCACCCATATAGGGATACAAGCGCAGGCGAAGCTCTGAGTTAAGGCGAATGTCTCTGTTTTTAACACTGAATACGATGTGATACAATAGATAGGTTAATGTTGCACTACTCATAGGTTTATCTCCTTTCGTTCATGAGAATAAGGTGTTTGATTTTTGTAAAGGTATTTGTTTGGAAGGGGATTAAAATCCCCTTCAAAGTCTGTAATCTGATGTTTCTGATTTTAGTGCATTGGGTTTCATTATACGTGGGTTAAAACCCACGCCTATAATCCACTACCCACGCCTATAATCCACTACCCACGCCTATAATCCACTACCCACGCCTATTATCCACTTCATACGCATTTTATCTATTACTGACGCCTATAATCCTTTTCTCACGCCTATAATCCTTTTCTCACGCCTATAATCCACTACCCACGCCTATAATCCTTTTCTCACGCCTTGTGTAGTTCCACCACGCTCCTTACCACAGTTTGGCTGTCTATCAAGCCTGTAGCCCCAAAAATAATCCTTGACCGAAATGGCTTTCGCATAGAATTGCACAAATACCTTTAATCACAGCCAGTGAGCTGGAAAGGAGAAAATATGAGCCCCAGTCCTCAATTCCTCGGACGTTCCATGTTCGACCTCGACACCTATTCCCCAGAAGAAATCATGTACATTTTGGAAGCTGCCAAAGGCATGAAAGAAATTAACTTAAGGGAATACAAAAAAATCCCCACCCTGCGCGGAAAGACTGTTTGCACTCTATTTATTGAAAACAGCACCCGCACACGAATGAGTTTTGAATTGGCAGCCAATCGCCTTAGTGCCGATGTGGTTAGCTTCCAAGCCAGTATCTCAGCCCTTCAAAAAGGCGAAAGCCTGCAAGATACTGTTTATACCCTCGACGCTATGGGTATAGACCTGTATTGCATACGCCATAGCAGCCCAGGCAGCCCGCAATTGGTGAACAAATACTCCGGTAAGCCGGTTATTAATGGTGGTGACGGCCGTCATGCTCACCCAACTCAAGCTCTACTGGATATATATTCCATTTGGGAAAAGCTTGGTGACCTCAAAGGGCTAAAGATTACTATTGTAGGAGATATTCTTAATAGCCGGGTGGTGAGAAGCAATCTTATCGCCATGCAAAAGCTTGGTGCCAAGGTTACCGTTTGCGGGCCAAAGACCCTTATGCCCGGCAACATGGAAAGCGTATATGGTTGCAAAGTAGAATACGACCTTGCCCGCGCTCTTCAGGATGCAGACGTGGTTATGGGGCTAAGAATGCAGCTTGAACGTATGTCTGAGGGTTTGTTCCCCTCTCTCGAAGAATATAGTAAGCACTATGTGTTATCCAAAGATACTCTGAAGTATGCCAAACGCCATGCTCTTATTATGCATCCTGGCCCAATGAATCGCGGTATTGAGATTTTACCGGAGATTGCCGATGGCAGCCAAAGCATAATAGTGGAACAAGTGGCAAATGGCGTAGCTATACGCATGGCACTGATGTTCTTGATTCTTGGAGGCAAAGCATGAATACGTCAATGTCAGCTAAGCAAACAAGCAATAATGCAAACAGAGGAGAACAACAATGAAGATACTGATAAAGAACGCCAAAGTATATCAGAACAATAAGCTTATAAAAGCCGATATATTAATAGACCGCAAGCGCATAGCCAAGATAGCTCCAAAATTAAACGAAAAAGCAGACAAAATAATAGATGCCAGCGATGCCTGCGTATTTCCCGGCTTTATAGATTTACACGCCCACCTGCGTGATCCCGGCCATACCTATAAAGAAGACATTGTTACAGGCACCAAAGCCGCAGCCCATGGTGGATACACCGCTATCTGCGCAATGCCAAATACCGAACCGGTTACCGATAACATAGCCTCGGTTGAGTATATCCAGCTTCGTGCCAAAGAGCTTGGATCATCAAGAGTTTATGTAATAGGAGCAATCACCAAGAAAAGCGCCGGTGAAGAGATATCCGAAATGGCTACTATGAAATCCGGTGGAATAGTAGCAGTTAGTGACGATGGCAAGTGCGTTCAGAATGCCAGATTAATGCTTTCTTGCATGCGCTATGCTTCTAACTTCGATATTCCGGTTATCATTCACGCGGAAGATTATAATCTTGCCGGCAAGGGACAGATACATGGTGGGAAGATATCTACTCAAATAGGTTTAAGTGGAATACCCGGATTGGCAGAAGAAGTGATAATAGCCCGCGATATTATGTTAGCCGAAAGTGCAGGTGCAAAGCTGCATATTGCGCATATATCCACAGCTAAATCACTCGAATTGGTTCGCAACGCCAAAGCAAAGGGGCTGCCGGTTACTTGCGAAGTAACTCCCCATCATTTGGTGCTTAATGAAGAGGCTTGTGCGACATTTAATACGAATACAAAAATGAAACCACCCCTAAGATCGGAAGCAGACAGACTTGCCTGTGTGAAAGCCCTGAAAGAAGGTTTAATAGATTGCATAGCCACCGATCATGCACCACATGCCGATTTTGAAAAAGAAAAGGAATTTGACTACGCTCCCTTTGGCATTATCGGGCTGGAAACTGCTTTCCCTGTGTTGTATAAGAATCTTGTAATAACCAATCAGATATCTCTTGCCTGCCTGGTTAATGCGCTTACTTCAGCTCCTGCCCAGGTGCTTGGCTTGCCAGGGGGAGAGATTTGTGAAGGTGCCCCGGCAGATATTACCATTATCAATCTGGCAAAAGAGACTCTATTTAGCGAACAAAACCTTTTGTCCAAAAGTAAGAATACTCCGTGGCTTAATCACAGCTTACCCGGCAGAGTAATGGTAACAATCTGTAATGGAAACCTTACATACCAGGACAGCGAGATTGAGTAGGAAAGCCAAATGAAAGATACACCAGAGCTAAGAAGCATTGCAATCTATTCGCGTGAAGAGCTTTGTGGGGGCTATTTTGTGCTATGGATTTGGGATGATGAGCTAAGTAAACAATGTAGTCCTGGGCAGTTCTTTGAGATTCGAGCGCAAGCCAGTTTTCATGATGCCTGGGATTCTCAAAGAATACCAAAGCTGTTTAAGCCCATTTCAGTATACGACAATTCGGGTGGAAGAATTGGCTTCTTTATAAAGAATGTTGGAGCTGGCACCAGTGCATTGGCAAGACTGAAAGCCGGAGATATGCTTGAGCTTATAGGCCCGCTTGGAAATAGCTTCCCGGTGGTAAGCGGTAAACGCGTGTTATTGCTTAGCGGTGGGATTGGCTATCCGCCTTTAAGCTACTTACAGAAAGAGATTATTAACCATAACCTTATCTTCTGGCTGCATGGAGGGGCTACTCAAGCCGATGTATTCCCTTGTGATGAAGTTTGGACAGTAGATGGCTCCATTGGCAAGCAGGGAATGGTTACTCAAGGGCTGGAAGACGTTATTATTAACAAGAAGATTGAAGTGCTATATAGCTGCGGGCCACTACCAATGCTAAAGCAAGCCTCAGAAATAGCCTTTCGGCATGGGGTAGAGCATTATACATCCATGGAAGCCTATATGGCGTGTGGAATTGGTGTGTGTCATGGTTGCGCGGTTCCGATTGGGTCACATGATAACTGGGATTACTTGCGGGTATGCAAGGAAGGCCCGGTGTTTAATGCCAATGATGTATTGTGGAGCGAATTATGAGCATAATGACTACTAAGCTGGGTAAGCTGACTCTTGATTCGCCGATAACCGTAGCCTCGGGGACGTTCGACTTAGAAAACTTCCACTTTATCGACCAGAAATGTTTGGGAGCATTTGTATGTAAAACCATCACCAGATACCCCAAAAAGGGAAATCCTACCCCAAGACTGTATGAAAGTGAAGCAGGGCTGATAAACTCCATTGGGCTACAAAACCCCGGATTGGATTTGTTTGTTCAAGAAAGCCTTCCCATACTACGAGACAAGCTGGAAGTGCCACTAATAGTTAGCTTTTCGGGGAGTAGCATAGCTGAGTTTGAAGAGATTATGGCGAAATTAGAAACTCAAAGTGGTATAGCCGGCTATGAACTGAATGTTTCCTGTCCGAATGTGGATAATGAAGGCATAGCTTTTGGTGTGGATCCAGAAGTAATATACCAGCTATGTTCCAGGCTGTGCAGTATGACCAGACGTGAGGTGATAGTTAAACTAACCCCCAACGTAACGGATATCACTTCCATAGCCTTAGCTGCCGAAGCAGGTGGGGCAGACAGTATTGCTTTAATAAATACCGTTTTTGGTATGGCGATAGACTGGAAAACAGGACGCTCACGCATTAAAAAGGGCATTGGTGGCTATAGCGGTATTGGTATAAAGCCCATAGCTCTTGCGCTTACCTATAAAGCAGCCAATGCAGTAAAGATTCCCATTACAGCCATGGGCGGTATATACACCTGGGAGGATGCATTGGAATTCTTCTGGGCTGGAGCATCAATGGTGGCACTGGGCACGGCAAACTTTATTGATCCACTATCTGCTGCCAAACTTCACGAAGGTTTGTCCGCATTTCTCATTGAACATCGCTATAGCATGAGAGACATTATTGGGAAGTGCATTTTGTAGTGAGACTAAATCACCAACCCAACTAAGGCATATACCAGATTGTCAGGCTGTTCTATTGCCTGTTACAGGTATTTATTAGAGAGATAAAAAGCTGTTTATTTGCTTGACTGCATAGAATCAAATACGCTATGGTATCACCTCAAAGTAACAATGAGGTTAATATGTTATTAGCTAACTATTTAGATGCCAAAGCAGTCTTGTTTGTTGATCATGCGGCAAATAAGGAAGAAATCTACCATCAGATGGTATCTCGTCTACATGGAAGTGCTGACTTTAGAATCAGTACCACAGAACTGCTTAAGCTTATACTGGCGCGTGATGCCGAATCAAGCACGGCATATCCAACTGGGATTGCCATACCACACATAAGGATAGAGGGAATTGATGACACTCTTGTGTCAGTTTGTATGTTGAAAGACCCACTCGATTATGATGGTATTGACGTAACTGTGATTGTTTTAATGATAACGGAAAAAACTGCCTCGCGTTTGTATCTGAACTTGGTTTCTGCCTTTATACAGCTTTCTAAAGATACGTTAGCAATGCAAGAACTAAAGCGACAAAAAGATGCACACCAACTTATCTCAGCTATTAAAAGACTTGGAATAACTATTAAAGCCAGCCTACACATATCCGATATCATGAATTGCACTCCCATTACCATAGGGCCAGATAAAACGTTGAAAGAACTGTCTGATGTTCTCAGTAATCACGGTCTCACGTATTTGCCTGTTGTGGATGATGAAGGGAAGTATCTTGGCGAGGTGGATATTCTAAAC
Organism: uncultured bacterium; assembly: GCA_938009275.1. GTDB lineage: Bacteria > Cloacimonadota > Cloacimonadia > Cloacimonadales > Cloacimonadaceae > Cloacimonas. The sequence continues at coordinate 110,365 of CALLHY010000043.1, read as the reverse complement.
CTTCTAAAGGTTGGTGTTCCAGACTATCTGATGATGCTGGATCATCTTAGTTTCCTGGATAGCTATGAACCCCTGGAAAACTTGCTTGAGCAAGAAGATAGAATGTTGGTAGCAGATATCATGCGAACCGATCAGGAATTTCTTAGTCCTGATTCTTCGATCATTGAAGCTGCACACGAAATGATTCAAGGTAACAAGAGATACTATTCTGTAGTTCAAAATAACGTTCTGGCAGGAGTGATCTCAGCAACAGACATCTTTACAAAAGTAGTGAGGGCATAAGTACCATGACTATGATGCTATTAGCCCTTGTGGTTTTCGCATTTACGTATCTTTTGATAATCACAGAATGGATAAACAAGATGTTGGCTGCCCTGATGGGTGGATTCTTAGTTGTGCTTTTTGGTATCTTACCACAAAGTGCCGCTTTTGCTGCCATAGACTGGAACGTTATATTCTTGCTAATTGGCATGATGTTAGTTATGAGCGTGCTGAAAGAAACTGGCATATTCCAATTCATTGCCATTAAAACGGCGAAACTAGCCAAAGCACAACCGTTGCGCATAATGATATATATGTTTGTGATAACAGCAGTTATATCGGCCTTTTTAGACAACGTAACTACAGTGATGATTCTTATACCGATCGTGCTTCTCATCGCCAACCAACTTAAGATCAGTCCGATTCCGTTCATTATAAACATGGCAATCGCGTCTAACATAGGGGGGACAGCCACAATGATAGGCGACCCTCCAAATATCCTTATTGGCAGTGCAACAGAGCTCAGCTTCATGGATTTCATCTTTAATCTAGCTCCTATCATTGTAATCAATCTTATAGTCAGCGTGGGAGTTCTACATATCATTTACCGAAGAGGAATACATGTTAGCAGTGAAAGCCGCGCCAGACTAATGGAATTTAAGGAAGATAACCTGATAAAAGATAAAAAGCTATTGTATAGATCACTGGTTATAGTATTCATAATGCTTGTAGCTTTTACCTTACACGATGTTATTCATATAGAACCTGCTTCTGTGGCTATGACTGCTGGCATACTTCTTCTCATTCTACATAATAGAAAAAAAGTAGATCATGTATTAATGCACGATGTAGATTGGGCAACGATATTCTTCTTCATGGGCCTGTTTATGATTGTAGAATCATTGAAGCAAACAGGGGTGATTGATCTGATTGCAAAGCAGATTGTACAACTATCCCAACATGATTTGAAAACTACTTCTATCGTGCTGTTGTGGTTCTCTGGCATATTCTCTGCGATCATAGATAATGTCCCCTTTGTTACTACTATGATTCCTTTGCTAAAAACCATTGGGACATACTTCCCAGATACATCTATAAACCCACTCTGGTGGTCGCTTTCATTGGGGGCATGCTTGGGTGGCAATGGTACTCTGATAGGTGCATCAGCAAACATCGTATCTGTAGGGATTGCCAATAGAAATGGCTTCCATATATCCTTCAAAGAATTCACGAAATTGGGGATGCTACATATGTTCCTCTCTTTGGTTATCTCCAATGTTTACATACTGATTAGATACTTCTAAAGGCAGTATAGAAGATTGTGCTGTTCTGGCAGTGATCGAGGCTATCAAGATTGCAGTTCACTGCCAGAGCAATATGAGTGTTGATCATTTTCAGCCGTAAAAGGTCTGATAATCCTATCAACTCAGCTTTTTTTATAGACAGATTTTGGCGTCATGGCTTTTCTTGCACTTGTCGATCAGACAGATTTAACAACCATTGTGATTGATAAACCTTGAATAATTAATATCTCAGTAGGAGAAGTATGTATAGCGATAGACCTGTTTGGGGAACTCGTTGGTCAGTTGTGTTGGGTGGTTTCATGCTTGCTTTAATGGGGGGACTATCATATTCGTGGGGTGTATTTGTGAAACCATTGGGCGATATTCTCGGCTGGTCAAAGTCTTCTGCAATGGTGCCCCTCTCTGTATTTATGATGGTCTTTGCCCTGGTAATGATTCCAGCCGGAAGGCTGCAAGAACGTTTTAACACAAGACGCCTCATCGTTACGGGAGCTTGCCTGTTCTTATTGTCGAATCTGCTCAGTTCATTTGTATTAGTTTTTGCTTCCCGCATTTGGTTAGTATTTACATACGGCATTATTGGAGGAATTGCCTGCGGTTTAACATATTCATGCGTAGCTCCTGCAATTAGATGGTGGTTTCCAGATTTTCCTGGCTTAGCAGTATCATTGGGTGTTATGGGCTTTGGCTTGGCTTCATTTTTCTTTGCACCATTTAAGGCAAACTACTCCATACCAGTATTAGGATTGGACGGCACTTTCTTACTAATAGCTGCCTTAACCTTTATCATAACCATGTTAGCTTCTCGTTTAGTAGTGTTTCCCACAGAGCAGTCTTACATTCATCTCTTTGGCGCTATGCATTTACCCGACAAAACTGGCATGATAAGAGCTAATATCAAGCCTAAACAAATGGTAAAACGCAGCTTATTTTGGATGGTTTGGTCTTCGTTTTTGTTTATCATCTACGGCTCATTGCTAATAATCGGCATACTACCTGCTTATGGTCAGGAAGTAGCGTTATTAAGTGGTAGTAAAGCAGCGATCCCAATCTCTTTGTTTGCGCTGTTCAATGGTATCAGCCGGCCAATCGTTGGTTTTACCAGTGACAAGATTGGCATACCTAAGGTAATGATGATTGTTTACGCAGCACAAGCGATTGTATTCTTTCTATTCCCATACTATATAACTGATCTGCTTAGCATGAATATAGCCGCCATTATTCTCGGCTTTGGCATTGGCTCCGCACTGGCATTATACCCTGTATTAACTTCCGAACTATTTGGCGTAGAGCACTTGGGTATGAACTACGGAATCGTGTTTACTGCTTATGGCTTTGGTGCCATTGCCATTCAAGCCGGTGCCTATGTGCGTGATGTTACAGGAAGCTACGAACTGCCTTTGCTTATAGCAGGCGTGCTATCTGTTATCTCGACCGTTTTAGTGTTTATGATCCAGCAGAAGTATAAGGTATAAGTTAACAGGTTAAGCAATTCATAGTGTCTCATATCTTAACCATATCTTATCATTAATTAAGTTCTTTTGCTCTATCAAACAAAGCCTGGAAGGCATGTTATCAGGCCATTCTGGCTCTGGTGATGCAAACAGGGTAGGCACCGTGAAGCCCCCTATAACAATTGGGCTTAGCAGGATGTTTACTTCATCAAGTAACCCGCTTCGTATCAATGCTCCGCTTAGCTTCCCTCCAGAACTTGTGGCGATGGTGTTTACATTCAGTTTTGATTTTATCTTTTGCAGCATAGCAGGTAGGTTTACCTGATGTTTGCCCTCAATCAGATAAGGGATGTTACGCTCACGCAGAAATGCCAGATACTCAGGTGGGGCAGTTTCGGTAGTAAGGTGAATCATATAGGTTTCCGGATCATCGCATTCTGCGGTGTAACCATTTCTAAATCTGCCTCTGCCATCAACCACCGATGTCCATGTCTTACGCCCGGGGCGATTTACTATCTCCGAAGGTAAGAAGTCATGATACAGACTTGCTATGTCTCCATGAAAGGGTGGTAATTCGGTTACTATTCCATTGTCTGCCACCACCATATTGCAGCCTTCCAAAAACATATCGGGTTTATATAGCTCGAATACTTCATTGGTGAAGGCTTCCCATTCTTCCTTCTTAAACAGCATCTCATAAAGCTCAGGATGCTTGTAAGTATCAAACATGGTAGAATTTGTTCCCATGGTTATTCTGCTATCTACCGATGATCCAACATAAAGCACTACTTTGGGTCTGTTCATATCATCCTCCACTCTTATAACTAATCCCAATTTATGACTGTGACAATGTTGTCAATCACTTCATACAGAAGCAGTTTGAAGTCCATCGACCACAAAGGTCAAAAAATAAAGCTTGACCGAATATGCTCGGTGTATTATATGACTACAACACTAAAGCAGTGAGCGGTGAACTAAACTAAAAGAGAGGTTCTTATGAAGATATTCAACGATGATTCGCCCCTGTATCTTCAATTGCGCAAGCATATTGAAGAACGCATTTTGAACAGGGCAATAGGCGATGACGAGCCCATGCCTTCACTTCGTAATATGGCTCGGGATTATAATCTGAATCCCATCACGGTCGGTAATGCCATTGGCGCACTGGTTGACGAGGGCATCCTGTATAAGAAGCGTGGAGTTGGCATCTACGTTACTCCCGGAGCAAGAAAGATGATAATAAAGATTAGGACCAAAGACTTCGCAGCCACAACCCTTGAGCCTACCATTAAGATGGCAAAACAGCTTGAGATTCCCAAACAGCAGATAATAGAAACATTAGAAAGTGTATATGGAGGAAATAATGATTAAGCCCAACTACGAACTACGTAATGTAAGCAAATACTATGGCAAGTTTAAGGCTCTTGATAGCGTTAATCTAAGCATTAGCCCCGGCAGAATAATAGGCCTACTGGGTAAGAACGGAGCAGGGAAAAGCACTTTGATGCGCACCATGCTTGGCTTTCTGGCGCATGAGGGAGATGTGATATTAGATGATAAAGTGATAAAGCATCGCGACCATAGAATCTTTGAACACGTGGCCTTCATCCCGGATGTAAGCGGATTGGATGACAGGCTAACCGTGAAGCAAACCATGGACTACATTAGTGGTGTAAATCCACGCTGGAACGGTGCAATAGCCGATAAGCTGTTTAGCATAAGTAATCTTCCTGCTAACAAAAAGGTTTCTAAGCTTTCGAAAGGTATGAAGACCAAGCTGTATCTGCTTATCACGCTATCGCTCGATGTAAGCTTTCTGCTTTTGGATGAGCCAACCCTTGGCCTGGACATAGCATTTCGCAAGGAATTCTTTAATACCATCCTGGGTGAGTATTTTGACGAGAACAAAAGCATTCTTATCTCCACCCACCAGGTAGAGGAAGTGGAAGACCTGCTGCAAGACATCATCTTTATAGACAATGGCAAGATACTGCTACATGAGGATGTAGAAACGTTAAAGTCCCGATATAGAGTAGTTACCATACCCATTGAGCGTGCCGAAGAGCTTAGTCAACATAAACCCAAAGTAACCTCCAAAACACTTGGATTCATAAGTGCCGTATTACCCGCAGACATCGAATTACCAGAGGCGAACTATAGCAGGGCTAATCTTGCAGACATCTTTTTGGCTGTAGTAGGAGGTAACCAATGAAACAGATAAAAGCACTCATAGTAAAAGAATGGAACACAAACTGGAATACCTTCCTTATTCCTTTGTGGTTCACTCTTGGTGTTTACGTGATGGGATTGATAGGTCTGATAATCAATGCTGCAAAGGGCAATCTACTTCAAACAGCTTTCACTACGCATGGCTACCCAACTGGCGTAGAAAACTTTGCCCTCTTCTCTGCTTCATCTGGTAGCCTGATAGGGCTAAGCTTTGTTGCCACTCTTTCAGCAATTGGTCTGGCAGACACTTTGCTGAATGGAGGATTCAAGCGTAAGTGTGAAATCTTGCACTTGTCACAACCTGTATCCATCACCAAAATATTAGGTGTTAAGTATGGATTTATGCTGATAGGCACATTAGTGTTGTTAGGCATCATCACTCTTATCAATAGCATTGGTATCTCCTTATTCATTGGTTACTACACAGGAGCGAGACTATATTTTGGCTTAACCGCCTGGGCTCAACTGTTTATCCAAATCATATTCTGTTTAGCTTTTGTCAGCTCATTATACTGGTTCTTTGCCGGCTTGTTCAAAAGAAAGTCCTTCTTCATGGGAACTTTAGCGATACTTACAATCCAAGCAGCTATTAGCATCTTAAACTATACTGCGAATATGGAGATACCATCATTGGTTAGCTATATTCTTAGGCTATCTTCGGTGCAACCGGAAGCTAATTTTGCTACCATGATTACGGGTGTATCAGACCTTAACAAATATATTGACGGCAGGTGGAGCAATCTCTTTAACACCAATACATTAATGCAGATTATCTACAGCGTAATCTTCTGTATAAGTGGAGCCTGGTTATATCGCAGACGTGAACTTAGCTAAAGTACTAACATTCTATAAATAGAGGCAGACTAATCATCTGCCTCTTTATTTTTATTACTGAGTTGCTAGAGCTTATCAGGTGTAACAATCGGAATAATTGCAATTGACTTCAGCACCAAAACCATTAAGCGCGGACGATATCACCACCCTGAAGTAAACATGGAAGACCTTGTAATCAATTGACTAATGTAATACCGTTAGCACGTCTTTCCTGTAACCAGTTATCAGAACGATCAAACAGCTTTGTTCCCTGCTTCTTCCTTGCTGCTATCCTGTGTCGAATAGGGGATAGCAGCAGGGAAGAAGCAGGAATTGAAGATGAATCGATAATGGCAAATGCGTGATAGTCTGGGCAATATAACCAGATTACCCAGAAGAACATAATGATGTGTACTAATAATGAAAACAGCCCCAAGCATGCTTGGGGCTGTCTTGCAATAGGCTGTTTATGGTTACTTTGCCAGTACCATCTTCTTTACCAGTGAGGTACCCCTACTACTTAATCTATAGAAGTATATACCACTGGATACAGAGTGCGAAGTATCGTCCATTCCATCCCACAGAAGCTCATGCCTGCCAGGCAAAAAGCTCTTATTTGAGCAAAGGGTTTTTATCAATTGTCCCTTCATATTGAATACTTGAAGGCTCACATCTCTCTTGTTCTCCAGGCTAAAGCTGATTGATGTGGACGGATTGAAGGGGTTGGGATAGTTTTGATTGAGGACAATCCTCGCCTGGGGAGGCAGCACAGGATCGTTAACAGCTATCGGAACCGAATTAACAATTTTGCCGTAGATTGAGCTGTAGGCATAGTCTTCACTATAAAGCCCAGCTCTGTCGTCGGTCCAGCTAACAAATGAATGATCACCACTGCTGGCAACAGATATATATCTTTGGTCGTAGGGTGCAGAACATAGAATCGGATTTCCCAGGGCTGGCACACCCTGCGGGCTAATGTACTTCATGCCCAGATCATAGAAGCTTCCGTAGTATGATTCTTCGGGTCCGTCTGTTTCAAATATTGCTGTTAGAACACCATTGTTAAAACCTGTTAGCTGGTGAGATAATCCAAAGCCGTTCGTAGTGCCGATATCCATTCCTCCGTTTTCCCAAAGCAGGTTTCCCTCGCCATCAATTCTCTGATAACGAAGGATATGAGGGTCATAACCGATTAAGTATAAGAGATTGACCTGACCGTTGAATACATACAAGCTTACGTCATCATTCCTTTCGGTTTCAGGAATCAATTTGCCTGCATCCGACCAGAGACGGTTACCGGCAGGATTCATTCTTTGAGCGACAGCTATGGGGTAAATCCCTTGATGTGTGCGAACGATCGCAATTAGGTCGTTATCCAGCATTTGGGTACGAAAACTCAATTGTAGATTGTAAACTTCCGGATCAAGTAGATGGTTTCCCAAGGGATTCCAGCCCTGTGATACCAATCCGGCCGGGTCTATTAATGCAGCTCTTGCTGTTGGGTTGTTTCCGTTGTTGTCTATGAGTGTGAAAATGTAGTATCTACCGCATAGCGAAGAAAGGTAAGCAGAGCTATTTTGGGGAAACTCAATTAAAGTAATACCCCCTTCACCCCATTGCTTTTGTTGATTTGAAATGCGTTGTCCCTTTAGGCGGTAGCCAGCAGACTCTTCTATCCATCCCAGGTAAATATCTTGCTCGTAGCAATCCATCATTAGTCTGATGAAGGGGCTGTGAACCCCTAAATCGAGCCCAGCACCCTCTATTAATCGATTACCATTTGCATCTATTACTTGTAGAAGATTAGTGGAGTTAGAACTGTAGGATCGATAAACAATAGCTAGTTTATCACCCTGTAGTACTTTGGCTTCTATTAGTGTCTCTGGAGAATCGCTGCCGGGGTTTAGTTCCCTGCCGTTAACCTCCAGATAGGTCTGTCCTTCCTCATTAATGATCTGGTAAAATAGCTTATACTCTTTCATGCCAATTCGCCCATCCGACCATAGGCATAGGTACTTGTTGTCCAGATAGAAGCTCTTGCTACCACTTGCATTACCAGCAAGTCGCGAAACAATTGGTGTGCCCGCGTCTCCCCAAAGCTTATCACCGCTGCTGTTTATCACTTGCTTGCGCAGGCTGAGTTCTCTATTATACTCTTCCTTCCAGAAGGCAGACAGATGGTTTTGCCCAGCTACAAGCGTTGCACGATGAACGTTAGCCGAGCCAATGATGATTCCCTCCGGGCTGTAGATAGCTTCGCCGATTGAACTCACATAATATATATGTCCGTAGTTGTATATCCAGGCACCTCCAGAAGCATCTGGCTCAAGCTCCAGATCATTATAGTAGTAAGTTGTAAAGTTTGTGGTAACTCCAGCGGGAGTCCACAAGCATTGGAGATTGCCGTCGAAACTCTGGCATTTGGTGATTACCGAATCTTCTGTATTCTCTCTCCATGATGCAATTACACCACCATTTATTGAAGCTTTAATCTTTATATCCTGGTGTAACGGAAAGCCTTCATAAGGATAAGCCTGGAGGTTACTTACTGGATTTCCAAGATTGTCTATCTTCTGCATATTAAGCATGAGACCTGTTGCATTGTATAGTAAAAGATTACCATCACTGGTGGAAAGACAATGCTTGTACGTCATGTTAAATGAGCCATCTGGAACAAGGGGATTGGATCCAATAATATCCCCAGTGGGAGAAAAACGGATTAGATGTGTCTTAACCGTGAGGTCAGCATTCTGAATCAAGCAGTTTGCAATAATACCGCCCTCACCATCTGGATGAGTAGAAATCACCTGAACTTCGCCCCCAAAATTAAAAAGTTGCTGTCCGTTTGAGCTCCACAGTTGATTGCCACTACCATCGACACTTATACCCATAAGGCGTGTACTGCTAAATTCCTCTGTGTAAACAATGAAAACACCGCCAACGGAGTTAGAAGTCATGCAAATTGATGGCATTGTTACGTTACCACTGAATACCATAAGTGGGGATGATGGCCACAGACTTGCTCCATTATCATCAAATTTAGCAAGGTATAGCTTGCGTTGTGGGAAATCCACCGTTGTCCAGAGAAGAATATTGGCGCTATCAGAGCTACGTAAAACTGCTAAAGGGAAGTTGTCATAACCATCCACTCCAATTCTTATAGGGCTTTGCCATTGTTCTACGCCTAGATGATTTAGCTTTTGAACGGTAATGTCATTTCGTGAATCTACATAATCCTTCCAAAAAACGAAAGAGTTATTGTCGGTAGTTTTGATATGATGGCTACTAAACTCTAGGCGGTTTGCCTTGCGAACCTCAATTTCTTGCGAAAATGCATAGCTAACAAAAAGCATTGCTATGAGCAATAATAGTTTGGCTTTCATGATCACCTCCTGGCTTGTTGTCTGGATATAGCATAACACTTGCATGAAATGATCCACATGTTAGGTTATTTATTAATCTGGCCTAGATAGTTTAATATAACACTTTTATATTCAAGTTCGGATCCGGAATTAGTAATGATCTATACCAATCCACCAAGGTAATTATTCAATAGCTCCTTAAGCTCGGATACAGACCCTGTATGATTAATCTTATTGCGCAGCTCTGATCCACCAATTATGCCCTTGGTATAAAAGCATAGCTGCGAGCGCATTTCCTTTACCACCACATGTTCGGGTTTATGCTTTAAGGCAAAATCAATGTGTTGCATTATGGTGCCAAGCAGTGATGATTTTGTAATAGCTTGGTATTCACCCCTGTCCATCATCTGACGCGCCTGGCTGAATATCCATGGCTTGCCCAAGGCACCTCTGCCAATCATTACACCGTCACACTGGCACATATCACGCATCAACAGCGCATCCTCGGGGCAGAGAATGTCACCATTTCCCACTACAGGTATGTTTAGCAGGGACTTTAGATGCTTAATATGCTCCCAGTTGCTTTTGCCAGAAAACATCTGTTTAACTGTTCGTGGATGCAGGCAGACAAAATCAGCTCCAGAATCCTGCATAAGCAGGCCAAAATCTGCGTAGTTCAGATTATTGTTATCTATTCCACTGCGAAACTTAACGCTGATTGGCAATGCCCCAGCCACAGCTTTCTTTACCGCTTTCACTATGCTTGAGGCAATATCCGGTGTTTGCATCAATGCGCTGCCAGCTCCCCGCCGGATGACCTTTTTAACCGGACAGCCCATGTTTATATCTATAAAGTCCGGCTGGTATTGTAACACAAACTCAGCCGCTTTAGCCATTACATCGGGGTCATTACCAAATAGCTGAACTCCATAGGGGCGTTCAATGGGGTCAAAATAGATGTATTGAATGGTTTTGACAGAGTCACGCGTTAAACCATCGGCACTAACCATTTCGCTTACCAACACCTCAGCTCCATGGGCTTTGCATAGCATTCTGTAGGCTTGATCGGTGTAACCTGCCAGGGGAGCCAGGAATATGGGAGTGTTCTTGAACAAGCTACTGGTCATGAATTGCGAAACTTACTCTTAATAGCCTCGATATCAACGTTGTCCACGTATTCAGGTTTCATGAATCTGTTTGCGTATTCCAGATATAATCCTGAATCCATAAAGTAGCTAACCAGGCTTTCATCCAAATGACCAATCCTTACCATAGTAGCCATTATATCCAGAGATTCAGACAAGGTTTTGGGTTTCTTATAGGGACGATCGGCAGCCGTTAAAGCTTCAAAGATATCGGCAACGGCGATTATTCTGGATTGAAGGGGTAGTTCATCGGCACCAATGCCACGCGGATAACCTTTTCCATTAAGGGCTTCGTGGTGAGTGGAGGCGTAGAATGCCACGTTTTTAAACTTCTTGGGGAAGGTAAGCTGTGATAGCATTTCCCAGGTGATGGACACATGATCTTTCATTACCTGGAATTCTTCTGATGTAAACGTGCCACGTCCTTTTATCATCAGATTCTTTTTTTCGTTTTCGGTAAAGAGGTAATACTGCTGACCATCGTAACTGAAGTTTATGGTGCTAAGCTTTTCTACTCGTGCCAGGTCTTCCTCTGCTACAAATTCTTCCCCGAAGTTTAGCTTGCTTACAAATTGAGTGGCATCCGTTATAAAGCTAAACACATCGTTTCCATCGAGGCTATCGTCGATATTAGTCTTCACGAAGCTTTGGAACTCAGCTTCACTAAGCTGGCATTTGATTAGCTTCAGCCCTAATTCGAGCTTCTCAAAGCGCAATTTAACCATATCTATGCGGTCGAAAATAGCTTCCAGTTTTGTGCTTTTGTCCATCACGTATTCAGGGGTAACGATCTTACCCACATCGTGCATCCACCCAGCCATGGAAAGCTCTTTTAGCTCATTGTCACTAAAGCGTTTCCCGCCGAAGTAATTCTCGTCTGCCAGATTCACTTTATCGGCAAACATTTCTGTTAGAATTGCCACTCTGGATATGTGATCGGAGGAATACTTAGACTTGCGCTCAATAGCTGTGGCTATAGAACGGATGAATTGGTTTAACAAATTTTCCAGGCTCTGAATAAGCTTCCTGTTAGAGAGAGCTATTGCTGCCTGTGAGGCAAGGGAAGAGAGCATGGTGCGGTGTTCGTCGCTAAAGGAAACTATGTTCTTATGCTCGTCCATAGCGTTTATAAACTGGATTACGCCCAAAACTTCATCCTCGTGATTCTTAAGCGGAATGGTTAGCATAGACTTACAACGGTAATTGCTCTTGCGGTCAAAATCTATGGTGCCACAGATGTTGTAGTCCTTGGTTTCATACACATCGTCAAAACAAAGGCTGGTTTTTTTGTGGAATACACTGGTAACTATGTAGCTAAGACTGGGCTGTCCATCCTCGGTGTATAATGGTATTTTTGATGCCCAAGTGGTAGGGTTTCTGCTTCCACCCAAGCGAATGTTTAGAGCAGCGTTGTATAATATCTCAAATTCCAAGTATTTACCGTCTTCGCTTAGCTTGTAGATAGTGGCGGCATCGGCTTTGGTGAACTCAACACCTTCCTCTAAGATCATGTCGAATATTTTGTCCAAATCGGTTTCAGAAGATAGAGATTCTCCTATTCTGGTTAAACGCTTAATATGCAGCAGTTGTTCTTCGGCGAGATGAGTGATGCTCTGCACTACATTGTTTAGCATATCGTTAACGCTGTTATTAGGACTAAAATCGTATTTCATCTGCTCTCCTATATACGCTTGAATAGCATGAAATGAGGGTCGAAGCCTTGCCTGCGCTGTTCGGCTTCAAACCAGGTGGTGATGTGATCCTCAAATGTAGATTGAGTCCGCAAGGGATCATCATATACAGAAACAAAACACGGACTGGCAATAAACTCCTCCAGTATCCAGTTTGCATAGCCAACATGGTCGGTAGAAATCTGAACCAGGGCATCAGGCCTCATTATATGTGCCAAAGCATTCAGAAAATCAGCTTGAATTAGTCTGCGTCTATGGTGCTTGCGCTTAGGCCAGGGATCAGGATGTTGAATAAACACGCCGGATACTGATTCCGGTGCAAACAGCTTGCTAATACCAGCATCCACAAGCAAGCGCATTAGCCTTACATTGGGATGGGTAATGGGGCTTATCTTTTTTAGAATGTTATCTATTCTTTTGTGTGCGGCTTCCATGCCAATTATGTTATAGTCAGGATGTTTTACCGCGTAAGCAGAGATAAATTCACCCTTACCGGAGCCAATCTCAAGATATAAGGGCTGAAGAGTGGGGAAGTGGCCAATAATGTTCACTTCATCGGGATTAGTGTCTGGATTGCCAGGAGCATCTATAAGAAAGTAATCCCTATCAGATATCATCTTCTTCCTCATCCAGGCGTTGTTGTTCTTTGCGTAGTGCATCCACTTCCTGCTTAACTATTATGATGTTGGCTACTGATAATCCAAAACCGATAAAGATGAACATGAACAGGGAGCTCATATAAGTTGCACTAAAGCTATATTGCATAGCACTATGGCTTATTAACTTGTTTAGCACTATCAAGTATCCGGTATTTGCCAAAGCTCCTATAGCTGCAAAGGCAGCGGTGCGGATACGAAGCATAAGCCCTATATGAAAGGTTAGCCTAATCACCAAAGCCAGTATCACTGCCAAAGAAAGATTTAGAAAGAACAGAAGAAACAGGCTGGACTTGAAGCCAAGCACGCTACGCATAGCCACACTGGAGATGAGTGAAACAAACAAAGCCAAAGCAGCCATATAGGTGCCACTAAGGCACTTCCAGCCAAAGGCGAGAAGCCCCACAACAATGCTAATGCCAAGATAAAACTGTGCCGTGCTTATCCCTTTACTACCCGATACGGTCATAAACGAAGCCAGGCTATCGGAGGTAATAGCTCCTCCAATGAACGCTGCTATCGCGGGGAATGCCACCAGCAGTAAATGCTTGGGCAAGAATTTACTTTGTTCCATATATATCCTTGAGTGTTCTGTATTATTAGATTTCTGTTGACGTCCAAACCAATAGTTCAAACTTATCACACGCTCATGTTGTGTCAATAATAATCGTAGCTACCAAACAGCTTTGTATGCAACATCAGGGTATTTAAGTTTACTTTGCTACCAAGATGGAGGATTAATAGTGCTTAGTATTGTAAAAAACCTAAGGCAGAAACTAAATAGAACCAAAAGCGGTTTTCTGGGCAAGATTGCCGAGGCGATAAAGCTTCGTGGCAAGGTAGATGAAGAGCTGCTTGAAGAAATAGAAGAGATACTACTTAGAAGCGACACCGGTGTCGAAATGACGGACATAATAATCCAAAGGCTGCGCGAAGAGATACGCATAGAAAGAATCACCGATGCCGAAATAGCTCAGATTACCTTAACCGACATCATGCAAGACCTCTTAGTGCGTGAAGATGAAGATGCACCGGACTTCTTTGCCAATCAAGACCACAAACCCCATGTGATAGTTTTTGTTGGAGTAAATGGCACAGGCAAGACCACCACTATAGGCAAGGTTGCAAATAAGTTTGCTCAACAGGGTAAGAAAGTGCTTATCATAGCTGGCGACACATTCCGCGCTGCGGCTATAGAGCAGATAGCCATTTGGGCAGAGCGTGCCGATGTAGCTATTGTGCGTTCTCAGCCTGACAGCGACCCTTCGTCTGTAATATTCGATGGTCTCACCTCTGCGCTGGCAAAGGGGTACGACATTGTGCTTATCGATACTGCCGGACGTCAACACACCAAAGAAAAGCTGATGAAAGAACTGGGCAAGATAGATAGAACCATCAAAAAGCTCATACCAGAAGCCCCCCATGAAGCAATATTGGTAATTGATGCCACCACGGGACAAAATGCCATTTCCCAGGCTTTGAATTTCGACAAGTCCATTAAGTTAACAGGTTTGGCTTTAACCAAGTATGACGGAACTGCCAAAGGCGGCATTATGTTCAATCTCAGACACAATTTAAAGCTTCCGGTAAAGCTATTGGGAGTTGGCGAAGGCATTGATGACCTGATGCGCTTTAGAATAGTAGATTTCGTAAAGGCTTTCTTTACTAACGATAGCAGTAACAACGAGGAGGAATAATGAAAAACACAGCCCTTAAGTTTATCAATCCCATTTTAGCACTTTTTGTATTGCTAACATTTATCTCCATGGTTCTTTATAAGTTCGGACCCGCTGCCTGGCGTGGATCCGAAACCCTGGCACAGCTTCATACCTTTGGCGGTGCTCTGTTCTTCTTTACTGCTTGTTTGCATGTGTATTACAACTGGTCGTGGATAAAGGCAAATCTACTGGGCAAGAAAGGCAAGCATAAAGCTTGATATACGGGTTTAACAGGTTATCAGTAGGCATCAATGATTAGCTTAAACATCGCCCAAGCGTCTGAACTTTCAGAGCGTCTGGCAGAGCTTTTCGAGTCTGAACTGCCATACATTGACCGTATGCTGCATCTGCGTAAGCTAACTGAGCAGCTATATAAGTATCTTACAACGAACTCCAGACTAAGCTTCAATGGACTATTTGCCCGCATGCAATATGCCAATAACGAGGCAAATGTAAGCTCCCAGCTTGCTACCCGATCCAATCAACTGCGCATTCTGTGCAATCAGATTGTGCACGACGAGATAAGCACTGTAGATAAATCCACCTTCGAAACCTCTGCCAGGGTAGTGGCAAGCCTGATAAGCATCTTCTGCGAAGGCTATGTTAATCCGCTAATAAGCCCGTTACTTACGTCTGATTCAATTAAGGACTACCAAACCAGGAAGCATAGCGAGAAGCATAGCTTTATCTGCGTGTTGGATGCATGGAGCATAAAGCCCAATAGTGCAGGACAAGAAGCTCTGGAGATTATTGCTACCAAAGATGATGGCTATAGCTGCACGGTTATTCTAAACAACTCCGACACAGAACATGGTATAGACGGACGCAAGTACACTATTCTGGCAAAGTCACTATGGAAGTATGCCAGTATTCATTTTCATCATCTAACGCCTGTATCCGGTAGGGAAGGGGTATATCAATCCAATCCCAAAACCCTGGTGGTGTTAGAGCCAGACTTCTTAGTAGATGCCTCCGCCATAGCCGAGTGTTTCGACGAGAGCAGTTCCAATCCCGCGTATTATATACTAAACAGATTGTTTAGCAGTCCTGCTGCCGAGCCCATGATTCAGGGAATGGTGGTAAACAGTATTTTGGACGAGCTTATCTTAAACCCCGGTCAGGACTATCTGCAGATGTTCAAGTCCGGTATCGCAGCCATGCCCATTGCTTTTGTTTCTTTGGGTAAGGACGTAGCCAATCGCATCTACAATCGGGTTCGTGACGAGCATCTACCTCAGCTGATAGATTTTGCCAATAATCTGAACGATGAATCCATACTGCTTGAGCCCTCTTATCTTTGCCCAGAATATGGGCTTCAGGGCAGATTGGACTTGCTAAGCCAAAGCGATGGAAAGTATAACATAATTGAGCTAAAAAGTGGCAAGCCACATCCCATAGACGTTTGGCCAACGCACCGAATGCAAACCATTGCCTATAACATGATTATCCGTAGTGTATATGGCTCTCAGCGGGTTAATAAATCTGCCATATTGTATTCATCAGCCAAAGACAAGCCCGAACGCTATGTAAGTAACACCATCCAATCCGAACAAGATTTGTTGATGTGCCGAAATAGGATTCTTGGCATCATGCACCTGCTATCGGAGCAACCGGAATCATTCTTTTCATGGATACTACAAAGCACTGATATCCCCGCCAACGAGTTTATGCAAGCTAAGTTCAAGCACATAAAGGCATTGCTGTCTCAATTGGAAGATTACGAGCGAGAATGGTTTTATGAGCAGATAAAGCGCATAATTCGTGAGATATGGTTTAGCAAAACGGGCGACAATGGCCTACGCAGTGAAAGCAGCTATGGGCATAATGCACTTTGGCAACAAAGTAGCTCCGAAAAACTTGCCGCCAACAAGATTGTTTCAGATTTACAGCCACACTCATACAACAAAAAGCAGATTATCTTCAGCCTGCCCGAAGCGGACATAATAGCCGATTTCCGCGAAGGTGACATCGTGGTGCTATACTCCATGAACGAAGGCATTGAAAGGCAAGAGATACTGCGTGGGGCAATCTCACACCTCGATGAGCAAAGCCTGCATATAAACATTAGAGGTGGGATAAGAAACAGCCAACGCCTTTCCAAAGAAAATAAGTGGGCAATGGAACATGACACCATGGAAACTGCCTTGTATTCGCCCCTTAGCTCTCTTACTGCCTTCATTTCCTCACCCAAAAATATACGCCAGCTCTATCTCGGTTTGCGTATGCCCGCTTCCGATGAAGTGTCTATTAACAGGGATAGCTTTGAAATCAAGCAGGTTATAGCAAAGATGCACTCCACCCAAGAGCTGTTCATTATTCAAGGCCCCCCCGGAACAGGCAAAACATCAGGCTTACTTGGCAGATATGTTCAGGAAGTGTATAAACAAAGCGATAAAAGACTGCTAATAGTAAGCTTTACGAATAGAGCTGTGGACGAGATATGCCTATGCCTTAGCCGTGCCTCAATACCCTTTTTACGCATTGGCAATTCCAATACCATTACAGACAATCTACTTAGCCAAAGAATTGATGGTAAACGCTTTGATGAGATAGATGAAATTGTGCGCAATAACCGAATATGGATAGCCACTACAAACAGTGCCAACGCTTGGTATCAAGACATGATGCGCATCATAAAAATAGATGAGCTAATTATCGACGAAGCGTCGCAGATCATAGAAAACAGCATTTTAGGTCTGGTAACCCGCTCTCCCAAAACCATTATGATTGGCGACCAAAACCAGCTTCCTCCCATCAGCGTGCAAAATAGCGTCCCCTTTAGCTTTAACAGTCCTGAGCTACATAGCTTGAACTATGGAAGCTATCATCAGTCACTAATGGAAAGGCTGTTTAAGCTACATAACACCAATTGCTTTGCGCAATCTACGGTTATGCTAACCCAACACTACAGAATGCATAATGCCATCGCCGATTTGATTGGCGACTACTATCAGAACAAGCTAAACGCAGCAACTCCTGAGCAACATAAAGCTCTTGATGTCATGCCGGGGCAACCTCCGTTTTTGAACAATCGCTTGATATGGATAGACTGTCCTCCGGCTAAATCTGCGCATTACGACCCGCTTCAGGTGGAACTGATAAGCAACATTACAGCCAGTCTGATTAGTAGCCATTCGCAGATTCACCCAGCGCGTGACATTGGCATAGTAGCCCCGTTTAGAGCTATGATTCATGCCTTGAGGGATAGTATAAACAAGCTTGATAAAGCTATTGTTATAGACACTGTAGAGCGCTTTCAGGGCTCAGAAAGAAGCAACATAATCCTTAGCTTGCCCATAAGGTCTGAAAACGACCTGCTCCTCTTGGAATCCATCTCCGACGACGAACTGATAGACCGCAAACTAAATGTGGCAATTAGCCGGGCAAAACAGCGCATAATAATAGTAGGTAACATGATGCTATGCCAAAAATCGGCGCATTACCACAAGATAATTAACAAAATATCGAGCTCGGGGCTAATACTCAGCTACACCGACTTGATGCAACAACTATAATAAATAACAAGGAGATACACAATGGCAAACCAACAACCGCAACAAAACCAGATTCAGATTAAGATCGACGAGAAAGTGGGGGAAGGCACCTACGCCAATTTCTTCATGATCACCAATTCACCTTCGGAATTCATTATGGACTGCGGACGCATCCTTCCCGGTATTCCTGATGCCAAAATTTATGCACGCGTGCTAATGACCCCATCCCACGCCAAACAGCTTATGCAGATTTTGGAAAAGAACATCGAGACCTACGAAACCCAGTTTGGCGAGATAAAGGTTCAGGGCCAAAACGAAAACAAACCAGTGGGCTTCAAAACAGACAAATAATATGTTAAATAGCAGGTCTATATGCACTTGGGGTATATCTAAACCAAAGCCCCAAGTGCTTGTTTTCTTGACGGTGCTATGCTTGCTATGTGCTTCGCAACTATCCGCAAAAAGCATAACAGGCAAGGTGATAAAGGTGAAAGACGGCGATACCATTGTAGTACTTAAGAACAAAACAAGCTACACCATTCGCTTGGACGGAATCGACTGCCCCGAAATGAAACAAGCCTACGGAAGCAAAGCTAAGCAATTTGTTTCTGCTAAGGTATTTGGCAAACTAGTCCGTGTGACTTACACAAAAAAAGACAGATATAATAGGTATCTGGGAACTGTGTTTTACGATGTGAACTATAACCTTAATAAAGAGCTGCTATACTACGGACTTGCATGGCATTACAAGCACTTCAATAAGGATGCTAATCTGGCAGTTATCGAAGCAAGTGCTCGAAACAAACGCATCGGCTTGTGGCAAGAGGCAAAGCCTATTCCTCCATGGGAGTTTCGCCAGGCAAAACGCAAAAAGTAAGCGTCTTAAATAAACTGCTCTATTTGCATCCAATACGTGATGAAAACCCGTCAATCTACAACCAACAATCCATAATCATTAATAACCACTTAACCAGTCCACAAAACTGCACAACTAAATCCTCTTCAACATTCTGTATCTACCATACTAAATTCGAAGTTAATACTGCTCCATACTGCTCCATGACCGTGACCATGACCGAAACTTGATTTAACCCATCCTTATTATATCTCAAACAATCACAGTGTGGTTGCTGTGTGACTCCTGTGTAACCCCCGTGTGAGCATACGGGATGTGCATAGCATTCATACAGTTACGATACTGGATCAGTTAAGGGGAACTTAAAGGTATAAGTGGTAGGAGTTTAGGTTGCATTCCAAGTGGCAATCCTATGCTACGAGTAAACCTCCTCCCTGTCGAACACAGAATTTGGAGCTTGACATTATGCGTGATGTTGCTGATTTACTCATTGTAACTTTGGAAAGCTACGATACGAGGAAGCATTGCGCATAAAAAAAGCAGCATCTGCTGATGCTGCTTATCATGTTTGTTAAGGTATCTATCAGCACTTACTCCAGCCACAGGAAGGGCATTTCAGGCAGCCTTCTACATGCTCGATGGTAGATGAGCAATCGGGGCAGAGAGCTGAAGTTCTTCTCGAAGATGAGTTATCATCAGCAAGAGAGGGATCAATCTGGAAATTAAGGGAGGAAATCTCTCCTGATTTATGCAGGTTCAGGAAGTTGTCCAATGCCTGTCCCACAGCATCACCACAGGAAGTTATCATCTTCCCTTTGTGCCACATAGGAGATTGGCAACGGATTCCCTTAAGCTGGCGAATGATGGCATCAATTTTGATGTGGGAACGCAGAGCTAAGGATGATAATCTGGCAATGGCTTCGAGCTGGGCTGAAGCGCATCCACCTACCTTACCCATTTGCACAAACACCTCGCACGCGCCTTGTTCATCGGTATTTATGGTTACATACATGTGGCCACAACCGGTTTCCAGCCTCTGGGTAATACCATGAGTAATTTCCGGACGCATTCTTGGGGCTACTCTTTTTTCGGGATTGGCAGTAGGGGTAGTGGATGTTCCAACCGAGAGAACTTGATTTTCCCGTGAGCCATCACGATATACTGTTACGCCTTTGCAGCCAAGTTGATAGGCAAGTTCATAGGCACTACGGATATCTTCAACCGTGGCATTATTAGGGAAGTTTATGGTTTTGCTTACGGCATTGTCGGTGTAAGTTTGAAAAGCTGCCTGCATTCTAATATGCCATTCCGGGCTAATGTCATGAGCGGTTTGGAAGATGTCTTTTATATCTTGCGGTATCTCGTCTACATGGGCGATGCTTCCGCTTTGTGATACCTTTTGCAGCAACTCGTCGCTTAACAGGTTGCGCTCTGCCAATGCAGCTTCAAAGTGCTTATTCACATAAATCAGCTTTTCACCATCCATCACGTTCTTAACAAACGCAAGGGAAAATTGAGGCTCTACACCGCTGGATGTGTCGGCAATCATAGAGATAGTTCCGGTAGGGGCTATGGTGGTTAGAGTAGCGTTACGCAACCCACGTTGAGATATGCTAGTTAGCAGGCTATCCCAATCCTGGTCTCCGGGGTTTCGCTGAACGAGATTTTTGGCATAGATGCTTTCTGGGAAGTTTGGAAATGAGCCTTTTGTTACTGCAAGTTCCATAGACCTTTGTTTGGCTTCAAAGTCTATAGCTTCCATAATCTTTTCTGCCAGGCTTACCGCTTCGCTGCTGGCATAGGGAATCTTTAGCTGATAGAGCAGGTCTGCCCAACCCATCACGCCTAAGCCAATCTTTCTGTTGGCTCTTGCCATTTCATCAATCTGGGGTAGGGGAAAGCGAGATTGCTCTATCACAGCGTCCAGGAAATCCACAGAGTCGCGCACTACTTCTCTTAGCTTTTGCCAGTCAATACCGTCACCGGTGAATAGCAGAGAAAGATTAATGGAGCCGAGGTTGCAGGCTTCGTTTGGTAAAAGCGGCTGTTCTCCGCAAGGGTTTGTGGATTCTATCTTGCCAACGGCAGGAGTGGGATTGGCTTGATTTATTCTATCTAAGAAAACAATGCCGGGTTCGCCATTCTTATATGCCATGTCCACTATCAAATCGAACACCTGTCTGGCATTAAGCTTTCCGGCTTGCTGAAGCGTGTGAGGTGATACCAGATCATAGTCTTCATCATTCATCACTGCCTGCATAAATGCTTCTGTGATGCCAACACTTAAGTTAAAATTGGTTAGCTCTTTTGTGTCTTCCTTGCACACAATGAAATCCAAAATCTGAGGATGATCTACATTCAGGATTGCCATATTGGCACCGCGTCTGGTTCCGCCCTGCTTTACAGCGTCTGTGGCGGCGTTAAACACTTTTAAGAACGACAGCGGGCCGCTGGACACACCATTGGTGGAGCGAACGCGTGAATTTGCCTCTCTTAGGCGGCTGAAAGAGAAGCCTGTGCCTCCACCGCTTTTGTGGATAAGAGCAGCATTTTTAACGGTTTCGAAAATGCTGTCCATACTATCTTCGATGGGCAGGACAAAGCAAGCAGAAAGCTGTTGTAAATCGCCACCCGCATTCATCAGAGTGGGGGAGTTGGGCAGGAAATAGCCGGAGTCCATTAAGGCATAGCATTTCTTGTATAGCTCCTGGTCACCAGCAGAGATGTTTTCTGACACTCTATGGAGCATTGCATCCCAGTCTTCAATCAGATTGCCGGAGTCGTCTTTGCGAAAATACCTTTTTTTCAGCACAACCAGTGCATTATCAGTTATATGCATCTTGCCTCCTTACTTAGCCGGTAGAGCAAGAATGCTGCGGGCTTGGGCTGTGGTAGCTACGGGGCGTCCTATCTCTTCGGCTATGCGGGCAATGCGTGCTACTAACTGGGCGTTGGAATCTGCTACAATTCCTTTGTGATAGAAGATGTTATCTTCAAAACCGCATCTGATATGACCTCCGGTAGCCAATGCCAACATAGAGGTAGGTAAATGCCATCTGCCTATTCCGGCAACAGCCCAGGTGGCGGTGGGTATCTCTTCTTTCAAGTGTTCCATCATATAAATGAGGTTTTTGGGCTTACCACTCATGCCACCAGGAACGCCTAGGACAAACTGGAGATGCAGAGGACTGTGAACAATATGACCTTGCTTTACCAACTTTGCCACAATGTCTATCATCCCGGATTCGTACACTTCCACTTCTGGAACAACGTTATATTCCTTAAAAGCTTCTGCCAATTTTACTATGTCGTTGGGGTGGTTAATGAATATGTCGTCGCCAAAATTGAGCGTTCCGGCGTTCAATGTGCCCATGTCTGGCTTTAGTTGTAATGGTGCCAGACGCTTTTCGAATGGCTCACCAACGGCACCACCGGTGCTGATCTGGACTATCATTTCTGGTACTGCATTGCGAATAGCATCTATGGATTCTTTGAATCTTTCCATTCTCTGGGTTGGGATACCATCGTCTTCGCGTACATGAAGGTGAACCACACGCGCACCAGCTTCATAACAAGCCTTTGCTTCTTTGGCTTGTTCGGCGGGGGTGATGGGTAGATTGGGCTGATCTTTCCTTTTGGTTTCTGCACCTGTAATAGCGGCAGTAATAATTAGAGGTTCCATGATCTTTACATCCTTGAATCTTATTATAATATTAGTCTTTGAACCAGCTTTCGAACAGCCTAACACGAGCTAGGCTGCCAAAATTGTCGTGGAGTATTGTTTGGGCTATTTTGGAGAACTTGTCTTCATTATCGCTAACAAAGAAGCTATCATTGCCTAGCTGACCGTCTGTGTCGGGGGGAAGCAAGCAAGATAGGTAATTGGTTATAGCTTCGGCACTATCAACAAGTGTTACCTTGTTGCCCATTACCTGTTGTATCGTGTTTCTTAACAAAGGATAGTGAGTACATCCCAAAACCAATGTATCAATATCCAAGTCTTTAAGCTCAGATAAATAGTCATTTGCAATGCTGAATGCCACACTATGATCTTGCCAACCCTCTTCCACAATGGGAACAAACAGGGGGCAGGCTTTTGAGAATACCTGAGCATCGGGAACCAGCTTTTGGATAGCCAAAGTGTAGGCCTCACTACGGACAGTTCCTTCTGTACCGATAATTCCAATCCGCTTGGTTTGTGATGTACGTGCCGCTTGTTCTGCACCGGGATCGATTACACCGATAATTGGTATATCCGTAAGCTGCTTAAGTGCCGGAATAGCAACTGCTGATGAAGTGTTACAGGCTACTACAAGGGTTTTTATGCCTTGCTGCAAAAGAAAACGAGAATTCTGGATTGAGTATTCAATAATCGTGTTGGGTGACTTGGGGCCATAGGGAACCCTGGCTGTATCGCCAAAATAGATTAGGTCTTCTTCTGGAAAGGCTTCCCTAATAGCCTTATAAACTGTTAGTCCGCCAACACCTGAATCAAAAATCCCAATAGCTTTCTTCATCTTTTCCTCGATTTTTGCTTAGCTTTCTTGCCATGTTGTGAAGCATGCTTTTTATTCTTGGCATTGGCGTCAACAGCTTTTCTCTTGCTAGTCGGCATAGGGTTTCTCATGGCTTTCATAACCGTTGGAGTGTATTTATCTCTATCGAACACATGTATCGGCTCAGCACCTTTGGCAGGTGAAAGATAAACATCATCCTCAACAGAAATGATGCTAACCTTTAACTTATCCATAAGCTGGAAATACTTGCCAGTGCCTCTATTTACGTAGCGCATCTCTTTGTCGTAATAATCCCAAGTCCCTGCACCAAGTTCGTTTTGCTTCATCACCGCTGTTACAGGTATCTCTTCAAAGCGGATTAGCAAGCCGGAAGAATTGGTGCCTACCACCATACCATTGAATGATTCGCCTATCTTGTCTTTCATATAAGCTTTACTGTAGATGCGCTCAATGTCTCGTTCAGCCTGGTCAGCTTGAATTTCCTGCTCGGAAGCCACTTGCGCATAATGCTTAATCTGAATGCCGGTTAACTTCTGATCACTGCTTTTAATCAGGTAAATCTTGCATAAATGGTGTACAACCAGGTCGCACAAACGTCTTATCGGACTGGTGAAGTGTGTGTAATTCTTTAGCGCAAGACCGAAGTGGCTGATGTGCTCAGTACTGTATCTCGCCTTCTTCATGCTGCGTAATACTATTCTATCGAACACCTTATGATATTCGGGGCTGGGAAATGAGGATAAGAGGTATTGCAGAGATTTGTTCAGGTTCTCGTGCATAGTCCAGTAAACACCATAGTGCGAAAGGGTTTCAAAAAGCTTTTCCAGCTTTGAAAATTCGGGATCTTCATGAATGCGGTACATGGTAGTGGGGGAGAGCACCGAAAGTCGCTCAGCAGTATATTCATTGGCTACCAGCATGAAGTTTTCTATCAGCTTATGGCTTTCAGTTTCTTCTGCAAGAGTAAGCCTGTGAATAAAGCCTTCATTATCATATTGATACTCCACTTCGGGTAAGTCAAAAAATATGTATCCAGCAGCCATGCGTTTACGGGTTAATAACTTAGATAGCTTTCTTGATTCATTAAGGGCGGTAAGCAATTCCTCGGGAAGCTCTGAAACATAACTGGGGTTTGCATCAGACTTATCAAACAGCTCATCTACCTCTTCGTATGCCAGGCGCTGATTGCTATTAATAATGCTTTCATATATCTTCTGATTCTTTATTGCTCCAGAAGCCTGGAACTCAGTTTCAACAGTCATGCAAAGCTTATCCTCTTCGGGGCGCAGACTGCAGATAAGATTAGAGAGTCGTTCCGGAAGCATGGGGATTACCTTTTTTGGGAAATAGAAGCTATTGCCACGCCTTGCAGCTTCCTGAAACAAGACTCCATCTATAGGAAGATAATGCGCCACGTCGGCTATATGGACGTATAAACGCCATCCGCTAGGAGTGGTTTCAATCGATATAGCATCGTCAAAGTCTTTAGCTGATGCAGGGTCAATAGTATAAGTGAAGAGGTCGCGTAGATCCCTGCGTTTTGCGGTATCATGATTGCCAATGTCGGAATCAAGCTGATTAGCGGCTTCAAGCACATCCAAGGGAAACTCAAGGGGAAGATTGTATTGGCGGATAACTCCCAGAAGTTCTACTTGGGGATCGCCAGACTTTCCAAGTATCTCGGTTATCTTGCCAGCAGGTGCTAAGCCTGATTGGGGATTGCCCCAGTTAGTTACGGTTAGTATAACCTTATCCCCTTCTACAGCCCCGCCAGTATCGGACACGTCAAACCATTTGTGAATCTTAGGGTTATTGCATACAAAAGTCCATCTCTTGCCAACTTTGGCTATGTCTCCGGCGAACATCACGGAAGAACGCTTTATAATTCTACGGATAATGGCATATTCTTGTTTACCGCGCCGAAGCTTGGGCTCAAACAGCACTGTATCATTATGATAGGCATTAAAGGTGTCTTCTGCGCCCACGAAGTAGTCCTTATCTGGGGTTCTGATGAAGGCAAAAGAGAAGTTACGCGACAAGGGTGTAGCATCAAAGGTGCCTTCAATTAGCTTGGAACTGGTTAAAACAGCCTTTTGAATAATAGATACGCTTTTAACAGGTTTTGCCAGCTTAAACTTCTTTTTGGCTTTGATTACTGTGCCAATAGCTAATAGTTTGGAAAGAGCATCACTTAGCTGATGTTTCTCTTTCTTAGACAAGCCCATAGCTATGTTTATCTCGTTGTAAGACAGAGCTATGGCGGCATCTTTCGAGAGAACCTCTAATAGACGTGTCTCTATATCTTTATGTTTCTTATCCATATCTAGTACTTCTTTCCAATCTTTTGCAATAATATCCTGTTCAAATCCTCCACCTCATGCCGGGATTTTGAGAACCTGAATGATTGACCACGGAAGGTGTCCAATCGGCGGGGCATCTTAAAGGTGCTTAGCATGATCCCACGCTTGTCCTGATAAAAACACCCGAAATCTGTGTATGGTCTGCTTATCTTCATTACTAAGTACCTTACAACGTATTTGTCTTCATAGAGATAGTACTCGGTGGGGATGAAGTAGGGGAGAAGATTCACTAATACTAAGCTCATGCCCAGGATGTAGTACAATGGCTGTGCCCATGAAAACACGGTTATTCTATAGAGCAGAACAGCTAATAGCATTAGGAAGGATAGCAGGAAAACCGAAGTGGCCGGACGCTCTGTAAATGGCCAGGACTTCCATGTTAATAATGGTTCATGCAACATTTTGAACAATCTCCCTGCACTTTTCAATTTCTTCTTTTATTACTAGTATATGTTGAAAGCTCTTTGAGGTAGAGAATTTAGAGCCCAAGGTGTTGGCTTCTCTTTGCATTTCTTGGATTATGAAGTTCAAAGTCTTACCGCAATCACCTTCTTTTTCTAAAGTTGCGTTGAGTGTATCTATATGACCTATTAATCTGCTAAGCTCTTCACCTATATCATATTTATCAACGTATATGGCAGTCTCCTGAACTATGCGTTGCTCAAGGTTTTCAAGCTTATACATACCGATAAGCTCTTTAACGCGAGTAAGCATGTTTTCATAGAGCTCTTGCTTAAATGGACTGCTCAGTGATTCTACAGCAGACAATGAACTGCTAATCTTGTCCATTGAGCTCTTTAGTACTACTTTCATCTGTTCAGCTTCAAGTGTTTGTGAGGCTATTAGCTTACTTAATGCTAAATCTAAAGTCCTGACGAACATGCCTGCCAAAACTGTGTCTTCTTTAAGATTGTTAGTGTTTTCTAATACTCCTGGTTCTTGTAACAAGTATTCTATAGAAACTTTATTATTATCTCCAAGCATGTCGGCAGCAGCATCGGCTATTTCTTTGTATTTTAGCAGTTTAAGCTTATCTAGTTTAATAATGGGCTCGCGATGGTCTGTCACATTCAAACGCAACTCAACTGAGCCCCTGTTTAGGTGTTGGGGGATATGAGCTCTAATAACAGATTCGAAAAAGTTTAGATCTCTGGGTAGGTATGTCTTCAGATCAAGATATCTCGAGTTAACTGACTTTATCTCTATCTCAATCTCTATGTTATTCTCATTTAATCTGGCACTACCAAAACCAGTCATGCTTTTCATTCAATCTCCTTTTGTTAATGCACCTGCTTGCCAGATGCAGGGGATAAGAGGTTAAGCCCAAGGGACTTATACACCACGAAGGCTAGTATACATAACATGTCTTATACACACATACTGCTGTTGCTTAACATATTAGCGTCCCCGCTGTGGCTTCTCTCACGATTGCCGTCTTTAGGGTTCCAATATCAAAGCTGTTGCCTGGCAATACTGCTATCTTATAATCACGCGTTTTACCGGAAACCATATTAGCATCCTTCTTGCTGATGTCTTCAACATACACTTCAACATCTTTGCCTATATTCGCCCTGAACTTACTTAAGGTTATCTCGCGTTGCAGGTCAATCATCTCTTGTAGCCTGGTCAGCCTAATCTCTTCAGCTATCTGATTTGAGAAAGATGCAGCAGTAGTGCCTTCTCTTGGGCTGTATTTAAAACAGAATGAGTAATCGAACTGAACTTCCTGCATCAGAGAAAGAGTATCCTTGAATTCATCATCGGTCTCACCAGGGAAACCGGCTATAAGATCTGTTGTAATAGCGACTCTTGGGATAACGCTCTTTAGCCTGGTTATCAAAGACATATAGTGGGATGAAGTATAGCCCCGATTCATTTCATTTAGCACTCTATCGTTGCCACTCTGCAACGGCAGGTGTATATGTTCGCATATCTTAGAGCATTCTGCCATGGCGTCAATTAGCTTAAAAGACAGGTCTTTGGGGTGCGAAGTGATAAACCTAATGCGCTCAATCTCGTCAATCTCGTTAATCTTGCGTAACAAATCTGAGAAATCATAGTCTGCATCATTATATGAGTTAACGTTTTGCCCAAGAAGAGTAATGTCTTTCAATCCTTGTTTTCCTGCTTGTAACACATCTGTATAAACATCTTGCCAAGGTCTGCTGCGCTCTCTACCACGCACATGAGGAACTATGCAATAGGTACAAAAATTATTACATCCCCTCATAATGGTTACGAATCCACATGTCTTGCTTTGGTGGCTGGGCATCAGGTCTGGATATACTTGCTCACTATCGAAATCAAGCTTCACATGTTCTTTATCAATGCCTGAGCTTAGTATCTGTGGTAGTTGGTCATATTGATCCACACCAATGGCAAAGTCTATACCTAAGTGATCATCTATCAGCCTCATCCCAATTCTCTGAGCCATGCATCCCAATACCCCGATCATAAGGGATGGGTTCGCTTTTTTGCGGTGCCTTTCATTGGATATTCTGCCCAATACTCTGTCTTCCGCATGAGCACGAACCGAACAAGTATTAAACATTATCAGTTCTGCTTCATTGATGTCGCTTACCAAGGTATGCCCGGCTGTGCTTAGAATGGTTATCACCAATTCACTATCAGCTACATTCATCTGGCAACCGTAGGTTTCTATGTAAAACTTCAAATCTTCCTGCCTTTCTTATGTGCTTTCATAATACTGCTTCTGGCATATCCAGACGATATACCATACGAGCAGACAACTAATTCATTGCAATGGAATTTGTCCAGCATAGAAATCAGAAACATGGCACTAAGCATTAGAATAGGCAGATAGTCGTCTGATACTAAGTAAGGTATATACTCATGTTCTTTCTCACAATCAAAGGTCTCAAGCATTGCTGATAAAGCAGATTTTGTGATTACCTTCCCGTGAATACTTATATCACTTGCATAAATGTCTTTAAA
Source organism: uncultured bacterium (assembly GCA_938009275.1). Taxonomy (GTDB): domain Bacteria; phylum Cloacimonadota; class Cloacimonadia; order Cloacimonadales; family Cloacimonadaceae; genus Cloacimonas. The sequence goes on along the minus strand of CALLHY010000043.1, from coordinate 81,550 downwards.
CAGCGCTCTAGCCAGATAGGTATAGGTTAAACCAACGCCGATTACTTTATCTGTTTTTACATATGGAATAATCTCCAGAGCCTTGGCTATGGTCACTTCCGCCATTGTGAGTGAGTTTGAGCATTCTTTCAGGAGTTTTAAAAGCCCGATAGGTATGGAAGTTAATTGATATCGCTTTCCCTTACCAAAGTATGCTAATTCTGTGCTTGCACCTCCAACATCAATCGCCACGCATACCTCTTCCCTATCACCCAAAGGCATGGCTGCATAGTAAACATACTTAGCCTCATCTTCTGCCGAAATCACATTCAAAGCTAAGGAATGCTTTTTCATTAGCGAGTTTATCATTTTATCTGCGTTATTAACATTCCTAAGCACACCTGTTCCAATCGCATGTTTGGATGACTTTATCTTACTATCAATCATTACAATTTGAGCGATTGCTTTCATGGTTCGCGCAAGATTCTTAGCTGGTATTGCATCACCTGTTACGTCTCTACCTAATCCGGTAGTGCAATGAGTAATATGTATTGGTCTATCGGTATAAAGGTCATATAATACATAATTCATGCTGTTTGAGCCAATATCAAATACACTCATCAATACATTATGCTTATACCTGAGTTCTATATACTTCGCCAGTATCTGGCTTGCTATCTGTTCGTTCTGGTTTATAAACGTCTTTTGCTTCCCATGCGATAGCTTTAATTTCTCGAATACTGCTTTCCATTCTTTAGTATTCATATTCAGATTCGGTATCAAGCAGCTATTTTTATACTTGCTTATACCATCTAAAAGGGCTAATTCTTCAGGATATCCGCCTCTGGGGCTGTACATAATGTATTTACCGAACTGAACAGCTTCAGCGAAGGTGCTATATCCTGGCTTGCACATAACTACATCGGCGTTATACATTAGGTCTAAAAAGTCGTCACTAACTTCTACCCTGCGATGGTTCTGTGCTTGAACATCATCTTGAGTAGATATCACAATCCCATCCCAGGCTTGGCAAAGCGACTCGTAATTCAGCTCCAGATTCCCTTCACCACCGAACATCACTAATAGTATCCTGGCTGCCGGGTCGATACATAATGGCTTTCTAACTTTATTATAAATGCCCTTTTTTCGGGCAAGTAAGCCGCATGAATCTGGACTTGGGAATGCCTGAACAGAATCATTCGTGCTGAATGGCAAACGAAAACTGTGGTCCACACTCTGATACATAGACCAGATAGTGTTCAAAACGGGCATATACTGAGGATGGCTATCCAGTATATTGCTGTAAATGAAGTACCAATCAAAGTTGCTAATTGCAAAAATCGGTACTCCACTATACTTCGCGATATCACCAGCTATGTATGGAGCATCAGCAATAATCAAATCTATTTTGCACTCTCGTATGAAGTCCACCTCTCTCGCAACTATTTCGTTACGATTAGATAGCGTCTCCAATATCCCTTCAATAGTGCCCGTCAAATCAGTCTGTAAGTTTGCTCCATGCTTTACGCCAGTATCAATCTTTCTGTGGTGCAGCTTGCTATATCTCTGATCAAGATTTCCAAACAGAAAGCGTGGCTTTTCAGTTACTATGTGACAGTAAACACCGTATGATATCATTGCCTCTGCCAATGCGCTGACCCTGGAAGCGTGACCATAACCATGATTTGAGATATAGACTGCGAATGTTAACATTTTATAATACCTTAGCTTATTGCAAGTAGTGGATTTTGTCTTGTTTCACTTTAATCTCTATCACAACTCTATTGGGTAAGCAGATTATCGGCATGGCTTTTGTAAAGCCCTGTTTAACGCATCGCCTATCGTGGCAGTCAGAACTTAGCATTCTAATCATTCCACCTTTTATCGCTACAGAATTGTGTTCATCAATCTCAATAACCCTATCTTCATATAGTGGGTATTCACCGAAAACTAAACCATTCTTGTACACAACTGCCTTTGCATCATTGGGTTCTATACTATATGCTTTAAAACTAAGCACTATGCTAACCACTACAAGCACTACCAGAACTAAATCGGCTAATCGTACTTCTCGCTTAATTAAATGATACCACATGGTATTTATCTTCTTGAATACTTAGGAATGAATACATTACCGGCATAAACGTGTTTCAAGCATTTTGCTGCTATATCGCAGGCATGCATAACTTCATTTGGGCTGGTTGCTCTTGTTGTGTCTTTATATGCAGGATGATAAGCGGATATATGAAGCGGTATCATCGGATCAATCGATGCGACATACTTTGCCAGTTCTTCAATCTCTTTATCAGTGGCATTACTTTCAGGGATAAGCAGATAGGTAAGCTCCAGATGAATACCGGTTGAGTAAGCAAGCTCTATGTTACGTTTTACCGTGGCAACATCACCCTTACAAACAGTCTTGTAGAACTCATTTCGTATGGATTTCAGGTCTATGTTCATCGCACTAACCTTATTCAGCATAGCCTTCCAGGGTTCTTCCTTCAGATACCCGTTGGTAATTATTACTATCTGCACATCCGGATAGCTATTGGCGAAATCCATAATGAATTCATACCACATCATCGGTTCAGTATACGTAAATGCTACCTGCTGGCAATCCATTTGAACAATCTGACTATACAAACCCTCGATAGTAATGGGATAAGTTACACATTGCTCCTGGCTTATCTGCCAATTCTGGCAAAAGCTGCAAGACAGATTACATGAATTTGGACCCAGAGACAGAATCATAGTACCTGGATTAAAGTGATACAGCGGTTTCTTTTCTATGGGGTCAATAGCCATACCAGCACTATTGCCATAGTTAACCGCATACAGCTTCCCCGATAATGCCTTTCTTCCACGGCACAGCCCTGTTTGACTATCTTCTAATCTGCACGCATGAGGACACAAGTCGCAGATTAGGTAATTGTCAATTGCATGATAGTATAAGGCTTCTCTCATTTGCTTACCTATACTTACAGATAGCATCTAGCTGAGAGTCTAATGCCGATTTATTAGCTTGCAATACCTGCTTTGCGTTAGCCCCAAGCTTCCGGCCCATATCTTTATCGTCCATTAGCATTGTTACATCACTGTAGAGCCTTTCTTTATCCGATACAACTATACCATTGGCAGCTACTAGCTGTTTTACAGAATCCTTGCACGAGCTATGATACTCACCAATAATTACGGGTTTGGCATAAAAAGCTGCTTCCAAAGGATTGTGTCCACCAAAGTCGAAGAATGAACCGCCAATTATGGCTATATCACAAATCGCATATGCTTTGTCTAATACACCTATGGTGTCTATTAGTAATACATCATAGCCCTTCCTGGCTTGGTTTAGCTCCGAGTAACGGCAATAGCTGTAATCTTTTAGCAAAGCCATTACCTCATTAATCCTATCCGGGTGCCTGATGGCTATTATCATCTTAGCATTCTGATGCTTTTGTTTAACCTGGTTTAACAAGTTTAGAGCCAGTTCTTCCTCACCAGGTCGTGATGAACCCCAGCAGATAATATAATCACTATCTCTAAAGCCCCAATCAAAGCGTATATCAGCGGAATTGTAATCGCTTAATTGCAGGGCAAATTTCAGATTCCCACTATTATAAACAGGTTTATCAAATACCTTTGCGAAGCGCTGACAGTCCACTTTACTCTGGGCGTGTATTTCTTTAATCGATTTTCCACACTTGCTCAAGAGTGGCTTTAGTTTTCCATACGCTGTTAGTGATTTCTCAGACATGCGGGCATTTATAAACAAGACGGGTACATCATTCAATGAAGCCCAATCAAGCATGTTAAGCCAAATTTCAGTTTCAACCACACAGATAATGCCTGGGTTTATTTTGTGTAATTGCTTGAATCTCAAATGCCTCACATCCACACATGAAAGAAATGCTCTCACACGTTTGGATATCTGATTGGCAAGCCTAAGGCCGGTAACAGTACTGGTGGTAATGGTCACTATTATATTGTTATCTTTCTCCAATAGCTCCATGATTAACGGTTTTATGGCGTTTACTTCTCCAACTGAGGCTGCATGAATCATTATGCCCTTACAACTATCAACTCCCTCTGCCCGTATTGCTCCCAGATAGTTTCTACTTGCCAGATAGAGGTATATAAGTGGATAGAAGAGATAATACACGACTTCAAGAAGTAGATTGAATAAAGTGAATAGCAGATTCATTGTTTTCCTATATTATGAAAAAAGACGCCCGTAGGCGTCAATATAAACTGGCGGGAGCGACGAGACTCGAACTCGCGGCCTTCTGCGTGACAGGCAGACGTTCTAACCAAACTGAACTACGCCCCCAGCGCGTTAAACACTGTATAGTTATTGGCCATTTCTATAAGCAGCCTTATTCTGTCAAGATAAAATTGTGCACTCGACAGCCCACAAAAACCTAATATACTATTTAGCATGCTATTATAATGTAACATTTATTCCCATTCAATGGTTGCTGGCGGCTTTGAGCTGATGTCATACACTACTCTCGAGATGCCTTTAACCTCGTTTCCAATGCGATTTGATACCCTCTTTAAGAACTCATGTGGCAGTTCAGTCCAATCCGCTGTCATTCCGTCCATGCTGTTCACTGCCCGCAAAGCACACACTTTATCATAGGTGCGCTCATCGCCCATAACGCCAACGCTATGAATCGGTAATAGAACCGCAAAAGCTTGCCACGTAGAGTTATAAAGCCCACACTTATACAGCTCGCTTATGAATATCTCATCCGCTTGTTGTAAAAGGCTAACGTTCTCTCTTGTTATATCCCCTATTATTCTTACAGCCAATCCCGGCCCTGGGAAGGGATGTCTGTGCACAAGGCTGTCAGGCAAACCTAAGCATGCCCCAACTTCTCTAACTTCATCCTTAAATAGCTCTCTAAGTGGCTCCACCAGCTTCAGCTTCATCTTCTCAGGCAAACCACCCACATTGTGATGGCTTTTTATGGTTACAGATGGCCCGGCAAAGGATACACTTTCTATCACATCAGGATACAAGGTTCCCTGAGCCAAATACTCAGCGTCAGGGTATTCGCTTGCCACCTGCTCAAATACGTCAATAAAGGCACTGCCAATAATCTTGCGCTTTGTTTCGGGATCGCTAATTCCCTTTAGTAAACTTAAGAATGTATCCCCCGCGTCCACATAGCGAACATTCAAATCCGGATAGGGAGCAAACAACTCCTTAACTCTATTAGCTTCAGCATAACGCATTAGTCCGGTATCCACAAAGATGGGTATTAACTGCTTACCTATGGCTTTGTAAAGTAGCATTGCCGCCACAGTGGAATCCACACCCCCGCTTAGACCCAGTATCACTCTCTTATCCCCCACTTGCGCACGTATCTTATCCACCGTTTCGCTTATAAAAGAGCCTGGTGTCCAATCTCCGCTTAGCTTAGCCACCTTGAACAGAAAGTTAGCCAGTATCAAGCTGCCGCATGGCGAATGAACCACTTCGGGGTGAAACTGCAAAGCATATACATTGCTACTCTTCAGGTGAATAGCCGCGTGAGGTGAGTTATCTGTATTAGCCAAAACTTCAAAGCAATCAGGAAGTTCAGACAGGGCATCACCATGGCTCATCCACACTTGCTCCACTGGTTCTAATCCATCCCAAAGCAGTGACTCTTTTATAATCTTAAGCTCAGCGAAGCCGTATTCTCTCTTTTCGGCTGCTTCTACTTTTCCACCCCATTGGCTGGCTACAAGCTGCATACCATAGCAGATACCAAGAATTGGCACACCAAGCTCCCAAATACATTTATCTGGGAAGGGTGCTTTATCGTTAGTTACGCTAAATGGACTGCCAGACAGTATTATTGCCGAAGGTGCAAAGCCCTTTATCTCATGCGAGCTATAGTTATATGGATGAATCTCACAATACACCTTGTGTGATCTCACTACCCGGGCAATAAGCTGAGTATATTGTGAGCCAAAATCAAGTATCAAAACCTTGTTATGCATCTACTCTCCTATCTTACGAAGGGATTATTAGCCTTTTCCATCCCTATGCTTGTAGCGGGTCCATGCCCAGGAAACACAATGGTATCATCATCTAGGCAGAAAAGCTTATCTTTTATAGACTTAATGAGCATGGCATTGCTACCGCCAGGTAAGTCGGTTCTGCCAATGCTTTGCTCAAAAAGAGTATCTCCACTTATCAGGTACTTATCAACCCAAAGGCATATCCCACCTTTAGTGTGTCCGGGTGTGTGCAACACTTTTACTGAATGCTTGCCAAGTTTTAGCTCTTCACCACCTTCCCACACAATGTCTGCTCCATTTAGGGAAAGCGACATGCCCATAAGCTCGCTAAAGTTTTTGCGATTATCTATTAGCATATCCACGTCCAAGCTATGTATCGCCACAGGGCATTTGAGTGCTTCGGAAAAATACTTGTTTCCGCCTATGTGATCGCCATGACCGTGGGTATTAACGATTAGCCTAACCTTCCAGCCGTTGGCATTAATAGTGTCAAGTAGATCACCTGAAGGAACGGACGGATCAACAAGGATGGCTTCTCTGCTATCATTGTCCCATAAAACATAGGTATTAGTCTGATATGCTTGGGTTAAAACATAGCTTTCTATATGTATCATGCTCTGCCTCTTTTAGCTGTATGATAGTATGTATTGCTTTATTGTTTCGCTACTTGCTTTGGATGTCATAACAAGACTAACGGAACTGACGGGCTTACCAGAGCGGTATTCTTGCGCTTCCACATAAGCTTCGTTATCTGCCTTGTTGTTGTAATACAGATATACCGATAAAGCTATCTGCATGTCGTGTTCACTTACTTTATCACCAATCACCAAGCCCAAAGGCCCCATAATGTCTTTGGCATAAAGCTTGTATCCATCAGTGAACAATGCTTCCAGAGCATCATTATCAGCTTCATCTCTACCAACAATCAGCTTGGTGGATTCACTTATCCGATAATGTCTGCCATATGACAGAAGCTCCAAGTTAGCCACTTTTAATTCTTGCCTGTCCATCAAATCTTTTAATCTCAAGCAATAGTTTCTATCGGTTAGCAAACATCCTCCAGCGGGTGGTGGAAATTGCCTAACGCCTAATTCCTTTGCCAGTTTCATCTGCTCGTGCCTACCTCTGCCGTGAATGCCAAGCATATCCGCCTTATCCACCCAGCCTTCTAATAAGGGCTTCGTATCAGGTAACAAAGCCTGGCACAAGGGGCGAACCAATAGCTCTCGAACTCCGCTAAGTTTGGCTACGCTATCCAATGCGTCTCGTCTTTGAGACATGGGACGCTGTCCCAATACCTCACCCGAGATTAGAAAGCTTGCCTGCCTGGTTTCCATAAGCTCGGCTGCCTTGCGAAACATAAAACCATGACAGTCAATACAAGGATTAAGCCATTTGCCAAATCCGTAAACAGGTTTTTCCAATAGCTTTAGGTGTTCATCGCTAACGTCTATCACTTCTAAATCGATATTATTCTGTTGGGCTGAAAGTATTGCTCTATCTGCTTTTAGATACGGAGCTCTAAAGAATACCGGGTAAACGGTATATCCTCTGCTTTGCATCCATTTAACCGCCAAAAGGCTATCTAATCCGCCCGAGAATAGGGCTATTGCACTGTGTTTCTTCATATCTCCAAAGCGTAAATCAGGCACTTTCTGTCAAGAGGCATTTGCACTTTATTGCTTTGCTCTTATGGTTTACAAAATATGTTCCTCAAGACAAGCATGCACACACCCTAATACTGTGACTATGTGTTTAATACTAACTTCATCAGTAATAATGCTCTCTTCACCAAATAGGGTTGCTCTCCATACTCGATATTAACTCGATATTAACTCGATATTAACTCTCGTATCCTTATCCTTCCTCTCTTCACCAAGTAAGTAATGTAATACGTTTCTGCCGCATACCTGCCACGATCACGCCGCGTTGTGGCAGAATTGCGGCGTGATCTCGGCATTATTGTATAGCAATGCTTCCTTGGGGGAGAGAGGAACGAGAGAGATGGAACAAGGATTATAGGAAGAAAAAAAGGGGGGGGAGGGAAAAAGGGGGGAACGATGTGTGTTTCCGAACAATGTGTTTCCGAACAATTCAAACAATTAAATGTATCTGAATACAACAAATCCATCTTGTGATTATGTTGGTTGAGTGATCTTACCAATACCAGATAACACTTCGCACCTACTTCACTGGGTTATAAACCGCTACTTGACAAAAGAAGCCCTTTTTATTTCATGCACGTAAAACATGTTATTAAGTCAGCTTTAGAAACTAAGGCATGGATATATTTTGTAAGTATTAGGAGTATTGATGCGTTGTAAACATTGTAATGCAAAATTGGCAAGCCATGATGTATGGTGTGTGGAGTGTGGAAAGCAGACAGATGCGGTAAATAATGAGCTTTCGGCGATGAAGAGCTTTAAGGATACCTATACCAAGTTCATGCCAGTGAAGGCACAATCCATTCCCGGAGCGGCTTTTTTACTTATTTGCGGTGTTATTCCCCTTATCATTCTGATATGGTTATTCTCTGGCTATATCTCATTAGAAAACAATACGGCTATGAAGATGATAATTAACCTAATTATAAAGTCTATATCATTAAGTGCATTCATCCCATTAGTTTTAATAGCATTTTCGGCTATTGGTAAGCATTCAGAATATCACTTAAGCTTTGGCGATGTAATTGCTTCATTGAGGAATTACCCTAAGTATCTGGTATTTACTTTGATATCCGCCTTGTATTACTCGTTGATTTACCTAATATGTTTTGGCACACCCAATTTTGCCTCATTACCGATATTAAGGCTGGTTTGGATTGTCTTGCTAAACTATTGGATTGCCATTACCCTGCCTGCATTGGTATTAATTGAACGATACGCCCTTAGCCCATGGACAGCCATAAAGAAGTCTTATCGTCACTTTCATGATGTACGCTGGAACGTATATCTGCTAGCCTTGGTGCTAACGGTTATTAATCTTATCGCTGGGCTTATGTTTTTTGCTCCATTGGTAATATCTCTTCCGCTATCTTTGTTTGCGATTAGGGATTATACAGGTAAACTGATTGATTTTGAACTGCTTGAATACCATAGATAAGGAAAGATAAGTGAATAGAAGAGAAATTTTATCCCTGATTATCCTGGTTGTTGTTGTGTCTTTTGCTGCATATAAGTACTACACTCGATCTTTCACTGAAACTAAAAGCCAATATCTGATGGATACTGTGGTCGAGATTTCGGCAACTTCGCAGAATAAGAATGTGGGAAAGCAAATTGATGCCGTATTTGCTTACATCAAGAATCTTGAAGACAAGCTGAATGAATACTCTGGCACCAGTTGGCTTAGCAAGGTAAATAATAGCCAGCAAACAACATTCGATATGGACCTGGATGTGTATGCAATGCTGGTGATTGCCGATAGTTTGTATAATATTACCCATGGAGCTTTTGATCCAACGATCAAGCCTGTATGGGACTTGTGGGGTTTCAATTCTGAGTCACCAACTCCTCCCGACTCCTTTGAAATAAAAGCTGAACTGGCTAAAGTTGGGTTTGACAAGATTGTATTTGATAAGCATAAGCTTGTTAAGCCATCAGATATGCAGATTACTCTGGGTGCGTTAGCCAAAGGCTATATTCTTGATAAGGCTTATGACTTCATGCAGTCTAAGGGCTTAAAGAGCGGTTACATAAGCTGCCGCAGTTCAATACGTTTCTTTGGGCTTAGTGTGCCTCAGATAGTTTATGTTCAGCATCCACGCAAGTCGGAAGATCACATAGCCAGCTTCAAGATAGATAACCAAAGCATTGGTACTTCAGGAGATTACCAGCAGTTTTATGAAATAGACGGCATCCGTTATCATCACATCATTAATGCCATAACCGGATATCCTGTGCCAAAGGTATATTCTGTAACAGTTCAATCTCCCCTTGCAGTGTGGGCAGATGGTTTGTCCACTGCTTTGTTTCTCTTACCCCCAGACGAGGCTATAGAAGTATCAAAGCATTTCACGGATACCAACGCACTTATCTACTACGACCGTGATGGAGAGATTGTTTCATTGAAGTCCATGGGATTTATGGACAGCGAGTTATCAGAAAAGTTATGACAATACCCGATATTCAAAACCAAGCAGATAAACGCAAGATAACCATTGATAAGGTTGGTGTGAAGGGAGTGCGTTACCCGATTGTAGTGGAAGATAAGAGCGCGGGAATACAACACAGTGTTGCGGATTTTGATATATACGTTGAGCTTCCACATTATAGACGAGGGACGCACATGAGCAGATTTATCGAGGTGCTAAACAGGTATCATACCGAAGCCTTCATTGGAAAGCTGGATATGTTTCTATCGGAGCTAAAAGAGACTATGAAAGCTGAGGCTGCCTATGTGGATATCCATTTCCCCTATTTTGTCCGAAAACAGGCTCCGGTATCTAAGATTGCCTCGCTTCTGAGTTACAATTGCACATTCAGTGCTTCCTATATAGATAGCTTCTGCCTATGGATTGGCGTATCAGTTCCGGTTACCACCCTTTGTCCTTGTTCCAAAGAGATAAGCGAGTATGGGGCACATAATCAACGCTCCGAGATAAGAATAAGCGTTTGCTATGATAATTTTGTATGGTTAGAAGAGCTTATCGCCATTGCCGAGCAACATGCCAGTTGTGAGATATATCCCTTGTTGAAACGACCGGATGAGAAGTTTGTAACCGAAAAAGCTTATAACAATCCAAAGTTTGTGGAAGACATAGTGCGGGAAATAACATTGGAGCTTCAGAATGATGAACGGATTATTGGCTTTCATGTGGAGTCTGAGAACTTCGAATCTATTCACAACCATAATGCCTACGCAATGATTACCCGCACTTGAGTAATTGAATACCTGATATGATAAACTATAATAACAGAGGAACATCCCCTTCCCTATCTCCTATTGCAGCAAAGAACTTGCCAGCCCTTGAAGTGAAAACCATTGGCAATGGCCTGAAAACAATTGCTTATAAAGACGATAGCAATCATGTCTTATGCTTGCAATTATATATCAGAACCGGCTCGGTTAAAGAGAAGCCCGCTGAGGAAGGCTATTCACACTTCATTGAGCATCTATGCTTTAAAGCTACCTGTGATTTCCCAGCTAACTCACTATCTGCTTATGCTTCTTCGCTCGGAGGGATGTTAAATGCGTTTACCGATTATGATTGTACATGTTATTATGTTCTTTTACCCGCCGAGGAAGTAAATTCCGGACTATACATCCTGAGCCAATTAGCGTGTCACACCAGATTCAACGAGCAGGATGTTGCCATGGAAAAAGACGTGATAATAGAAGAGATTAAGCAGTATGAAAATGATCCTGAACCTGACTTCATAGAGTTCATTCAAGTAAATCACTTCCAAAAAAGCCCACTAAAAAAGCCCGTTCTTGGTTCCTTGGATTCCATAAGCAATGCCAGCTACAAGTCGTTATTTGCCTTTTACAAACACCATTATAATCCTAATAACGCCTTCCTGGTTGCATGTGGCGATTTTGATTATGATACGCTGCAAACTGGTATTGTCCGATATTTTGGAACATGGGATAACAGATACGCCTTACGCAAGACTAATGTAAGCGTAGAACCCGAAAAGCAAGAATTCGGATACCTCTCCCGCAACAAGAAGAAAGGCGAGGAGTTCCTGGCCTTTGTTGTCCAAGAACTTTGTGAGCAACACCCAATGTCCGATGCATTACTAATAGCAATTCGCTACTTGGCAATTGGCAAGTCATCGAGATTATTCAAGCGTTTAGTGGAAGAAGAGAAGCTATGCTCATCGGTAAAGGTAAGTTCATTAAGCGGTGTATTATCAGGCGCATCGGTAATCCTGACAAGCCCAATGGGCAGAAAGAACATTGCCCGAATTTTAAACGTGTTTAAGGAAGAGTATTGCTCACTCATGATGCAAGGTATTCCTGAGGATGAACTGCACCTGATTAAGCAAGACGTTATTCATAGCTGGTTGTATAGCTTCGAAGGCGTGGAAAACACGGCTAACCTGCTTGCTGCAGAGGAATTTAATGAAAGTCTGAGCGAGTATCAAAGCTATGGTGACAAGATAATGGCAATAAAGATGGATGACGTATTTAAGGCAATGCACCAATATTGGCAGGCAGAATCCATCAGGCTCTATCATCAAGGAACGAAACAACCTTCTTGCTTAGATAGCTTCAAACTGGAACACATAAGGAACAAACGACAAATCTATCAGGCTGTTAGTAACCAATACAAAGATACTACTACAAATCTTAACAGCCAGGAAAGCTATAGTAGTGCCCAATATGCGCAAATTGAGCAGGTAGCCGGGAATCAATACTCCATACAGCTGGGTAACGGATTTAATATCCTATTCAGGCAGGTAATGAACAAGAGTGTTACCGGCTTTGCCTTGTCTTCTCACCTTAGCCAGCTGTGTGAAGATGAAAACCAGCGTGGGCTGAACTTCTTTACATCAACTTTGATGCTTTATGGAACAAGGAATCATACTCATTCTGAGCTAATGCGCTTCTCGCGTGAATATGGCTTTAACATCCGTGCTATTCATCATCTGGATAGTACAACCTACAGGGGAAAGTGCCGGCCAGAGCATCTGGATAAGGCATTATCTATTCTTTCAGAAATAGTGTTCAGCCCTCGCTTTGATTCCCAGCACCTTAAGCTACTTACTTCTGCGGCCTTGGATGGCATACGAAGAGACAATGATTATCCCGTATCTTATGCGTACCATAAATGGTTCGAAATGTTGGTTGGCAATAACAGCAACTTATTCAGAAGCACTGGCAATGCTGGAGATATCCGCTCCATTAAGTTGCGTGATATTAACAGCTGGTATGATACATGGAATATATCCAGAGACTTTCATCTTGGAATAGTGGGTTCACAATCTCCCCAACAAATAGCAGATTTGGCTGAGTGCTTGTTTCATAGAATCCAGACTAGCAAAGCCACTATTCAAGCCAAGCCGGTTTTTTGTGTTGGTGCAGCCAGATATAAAAAGCAGTATAGAGAAACAGATCAAGCCATTATCCATCTGGGGGGCTTTGCCACGCCCGCTTCCTCTGTGGAAGACAATGCAGCATTTCATGTATTAGCACATATACTTGGGGGTGATATTTCCTCGCGATTCTTTGATGTTCTGCGTGAAAAGTATGGTTTTGCATATCAAACTGGATTTGACTTTAGCTCAGTGCAAGATCTCGGTTTTTGGAATGCCTATGCATTTTGCGACAAGAAAGATTATAATAAGTGCCTGGCTGTGATGCAAGACTTGCTAGCAGATGTTGTATATGCTGGCATTACAGAATTAGAACTTGATAATGCAAAGAAGTACTTAGTTGGAATAAATCGTTTTGATCACGAAAGTGCCTCCTATACAGCATCTTCTATGTCCAACCTCGCTGCATTGGGCTATGCACCACATTACTATCTAAACAGGGAATCACGCATAAAAGCCGTAAGCTTGGAAAGATTAAACAGCATTGCCCAAAGATGGCTAAGAAGTGACGATCAATTTGTGCATATATTGGTGTAAACTATGATAAATCTTGGCATAGACATTGGCTCACGTAATACGAAAGTAGTGCTTTATAATGTTGTTAATGGCGAGATAATATACCACAGCTATGGCACTACAGATGTGGAAGTAAGAACCAGCATTGACAGGCTGGTTGAAGAGGCATTTCGTGATAGTAGCATTACATGGAATAATATTAACCGCATTGGCACCACGGGCTATGGCAGGAAGCTGTTCCCCAAGGTAGATTATGTTCTATCTGAGATTACCTGCCATGCCAGAGGCTGTCAATATTACTTTCCTGAAGCACGCTGTATAATAGATATTGGTGGCCAGGACTCAAAGATAATTGCCATAAATGAGCAAAGTAAGGTGGATGACTTTGTGATGAATGATAAATGCGCTGCTGGCACAGGACGATTTCTCGAAATGACAGCATTCAGACTTGCTTGTGAAGTTGGTGGTTTAGCGGATATTGCCGCCGAAGCAGAGCTATCATTAAAGCTTAATTCTACTTGTGTTGTTTTTGCCGAATCTGAGATCATAAGCATGATGGCATCCGCAGTAAGCCCTAAAGAGATAGCGCGCGCTGTTCATAACAGCATTTCCCGCAGAATATCTTCCCAAATGTCCTCTCTGGCCTGGGAAACACCCATTGTGTTCACAGGTGGAGTAGCCATGAACAAAGACCTTGCCAGGTGTATATCCAGGGAGCTTGGTTTTGAGGTATTAATCCCACCTGAACCAGAAATAACCGGAGCTCTTGGAGCTGCAATTTTAGCAGGAAACAAATGAAGTACGATTATCACATTCACACGGAGTTCAGCCCTGACAGCCGGTTGAAAGGAACAGATCTGGCAGCTAAAGCAATAGCATGTAGTTACGATGAGATAGCCATTACCGAACATCTCGATTTACTTCCCCACGAGTTATCGGTATGCGGATTGCCTTCTTTAACCAAATATCGCGCTGCAGTAACAAAGCTACAGTCCGAGTTTCCGGATTTGAGCATCTTGTTTGGTATTGAAATTGGTGATTTTCATCGGGTAAAGGACTTTGCCAATTCTCTGATAACAGAAATAGACTTTGACATTATTCTGGGTTCCGTTCATTTCCTTTCCGACAATTCTAACATGGCCATGCCATTGAAACGTGCGCTTAGCAAGCAACAGACCATCGAATACTACAGATACAATCTTGATTTAGTATCCACTTGCGATTTTGATGTTCTGGCTCACTTGGGAGTATACAAACGTTATTACCCATACGTTCCCGATGAAAGCTACGTATTACCGGTTATTAAGGACATCTTTACAACGATGATAGAAAGAAAGATTGCACTTGAGATTAATTTTGGGCCTTTACGTAGGGGTTATGCCAATCTACATCCGGAGAATGAGCACATCGAGCTATATAAGAGTATGGGGGGTACTTTATTCTCTATAGGTAGCGATGCGCACGAAATTGGGCATTTTGATGATTTCTACGATCGGGTACCTTCAGAGTTTTCTACCCCATACAGATATAATAAATAACGCATTTTCAGTCTTCAGTTAATTCTATCTTGCTGCAATTACTTTATAATTACGCATGAAATACGCATCTCATCCGTATTTCATGCGTAATGCATTAGTATTTCGGTCAAGGAAGCTCGTTCAAGAATTCATCAAGAAAAGAACAACCCCAACCGAGGCTGGGGTGTTGCATATATGATATGGGATTACGCCCATATATTCTGGAGCTAAATGGGGGATTCGAACCCCCGACCTACTGATTACGAATCAGTTGCTCTACCGGACTGAGCTAATTTAGCCTTTTATAATCTTTAAGAATGCTGATTTCCCGATGCCATCTCGAAAGCATCCTTTATGCATGCGGATACCCTCGTCATCGCTAAAAGAACATGGGGTATCAATTTCCAGTTTGTAACTCTCTGTGCTTTGTAGTTCTATATTAACAGTGCTGTCATACTCTATATTACGTGGGAACCAGTATTCATCTGCCATAAAACCAATAACACTCTTACCATCATCGGTTGGGTGCCACTCGGGTAATGGTATCCAATATGTTACTTTGATACTGGCAGGCTCTTTCATCAAAGTAGTATTATCAAAGCTATAACAAAGCACAAGAGACGAACTGTCTAACAACGCGGGTACTGAAAGAACCGGATCAAAATGCTCTGGTACAAGATTTGTGGTTAGTAATGGATATGCACGTTTGGAATTTATGTATGCTTGCTCAATTTTTGCATCTTTGCTAATGAAAAAACTATAATAGTCGTTGCTCTTTGAGCTGTCTGGCTGAACAACGAATTCAGCTGTAACATAAACCCTTTTTAACGAAAGAGACATGCGCATATCAAGATTGTATTCAGGAGCCGATATCAGACCGAATGTGATTTGTTCCGCAGTGTTGTCTTCTGCAAATAGAGATAGCCCACCTACGACCAGCATAAGGATTATGAGTAGTCTATGCATTTTAGCTCCTGTTGATTATGATACGTTCTCTGGCATGGGAAAAAAAGGCCGTGTTTTAGTCAAGATAATTCCCTTAAACACGGCCTGTAGCTTTAGGCTTCGCAACAAATACAAGGCTGATCGATTAATTGCAAATGGTTATTTTACAATATCTATCCCTGCCTGTAGAGCCCTGATGTTAGCCTCTACAATTGCATCACCTTTGCGAGCAAATATCTCTTTAATAGCGTCTTCTATCTCTTTCTGAGTAAAGCCCAGATGTTTTATAGCCGCGCCTAACACAACGATATTCATCGATCTACTTGCCTTGATTTCTTTGGCTATCGTATCTGCATCAAATAGAACATGGTTGTTCGTTTTCTTAATCTCATTATAGATGGTGTCTATATCCGGATAGTTGGCAATATTGTTAAATGGAACTGCGTTGGTAATAATCCATCCATCGTTATGAAGATAGGGTAAATAACGCAATGATTCCATCGGCTCAACGCTGAGAATCATATCTGCTCCGCCAAAGCTGATCAGGTCACTCCAGATGGGTTCGTCGGATAAGCGCAAGTGAGACTGCACGTCTCCCCCACGTTGGCTCATACCGTGAACTTCGGCTTGCTTAAGATGCATTCCGCGTTTTAAGGCTGCTGTACCGATTATTGTGGCGATGGTTAAGATACCTTGTCCGCCAACTCCTGCAAGAATAATATCTTTTTTCATTTTCAGCCTTCCATTTTGTGTTTTCTTTTTAGGGTTTGAACGCATTCGCGACGCGGGATAATAACAGATACCCCATTGTAGGCAATTTCTTCTTTATAAATCTGCACCATTTCGGGATAGTTCTTTTTGAATGGAACAAATACTCTGATATGTTCTTTCTCTACTCCCAAGCCGGCACAGATGTCTTCAAGTTTACCATACGCAGTATAATCCTGACCACCTGTCATACCAGTGGTTGAATTGTCCAGGATAACTATAACTACGTTGGACTTATCGAAGATACAATCCAGTAAGCCGGTTAAACCTGAATGGGCAAAGGTGCTATCTCCGATAACTGCGATAGCAGGAAAATGACCACTGTCAGCAGCTCCTTTTGCCATTGTAATCGAAGCTCCCATATCAACACAGGAGTTAATAGCATTGTATGGGGGCATGAATCCGAGAGTATAGCAACCAATATCGCTGAAAACATGTCCTCTACCGTATTCGGCAATGGCTTCATTAAGCGCAAGATATGAATCGCTGTGGGGACAGCCAACACATAGCATGGGAGGTCTTCCAGCCACGACTTCCGGTATGGGTTTCCCGTAGGTATCGGGCATTCCTAAGGCTTTGGCTACTTTATTAGGATTTAGCTCGCCATCGCGGGCAAGTGTGCCGTCTAGTCTTCCGTGGATAGGCTTCATTCCCGCAAAAGATAAACCCTTTAGCTGTTCTTCTACCAGGGGCATACCTTCTTCGAATATTACCAAAGAATCACAGCTGTTATACAGGTCGTGAATCTGCTGGGTGGGTAGCGGGTATTGGCAAATCTTCACTACAGGGTGTGGGATATCATTTCCTTGGAACACTTCATTTAGATAGTTGTATGCCAAACCTGTGCAGATAATACCTTTACTATGGTCTTTTGCTTTAGATTGGAATGAATTGAAGGGTGAATTGGAAGATTCGCGAACAAAGTCATGTTGCAGCTCAATAAGATGTTGATACTTCCTTCTGGCTATTGCAGGTAATAGCATAAACTGGAACAGGTCTTCGGGGGTCTTTAATGCATTCTGGGAAATGGGTGTGCGCCTGAGTACTCCAGCGCGAGAGTGCGATAAACGAGTAGTAAGGCGTATCAGTACAGGCACTTTGTACTTTTCTGAAAGCTCGAACCCATAGAACGCCATGTCATAACATTCTTGTTGATTGGATGGCTCTAAGATTGGGATCATAGCGAACTTGCCATAGAATCTGGAGTCCTGTTCATTTTGTGAACTATGCATTGAAGGATCATCTGCCACAGCAACAAGCAGCCCACCATTAGCTCCGGTGAAAGCTGAATTCATAAAAGGATCGGCAGCCACATTTAAACCAACGTGTTTCATCATTGCCATGGTGCGCTTACCAGCGAAGCTCATACCAATTGCGGATTCCATAGCAGTTTTTTCGTTTGAACTCCAGGTTCTGTGAATTCCTTCTGCTTGTTTGCTTCGTTGAACATACTCCATAATCTCGGTGGATGGAGTACCGGGATACGCGTAGAAACCAGAGATACCGGCATCTAAAGCACCTTGCGCTAAGGCTTCATCGCCTAACAGCATCAAAGCATCCATAATTGTGTCTCCTTGTTTTATATTTTTACTGTATAATAACTTAGCAGACTGCACACCCAATGACCCCTATGTTGTTACAGCGTGAAATAAGGCAGCATTTCGTCAAGTAGAAACATTGTGACAGAGCTCTTGTAACTATGCTGCTAATCATATAAATCATAGCATATAGCGCTGTCATAGGCATAGGGGCAAATCTCTCCTGAAGCTTTTAGAGCAATTCAAGCTGTGAACAGATACGCCACTGCCAGTTACCCAATGCAGTTCCTGGTATGTTCATTCTGGCATTATCATCCAAGCCCATGATATCTTGATATGGTATTATAATAGTCTCGCATGATGATGATATTGCTATATTCATCATGATCTTATGGATGTTATCTGGGGTTGGTAAAGCCCTGCAATCTTTATTCTGGATGCAATACTGCCGGATGTTGCTTCTCACTTCAGAATCATCATCTAATGATGTAAACCACCCTTTTAGAGTTGGATTGTCATGAGTTCCAGTATATAGCCATCTATTTGCTGGAAACTGGTGAATCTGAGGTACGCTATCTAAAAAGCAAAACTGAAGCACAATCATTCCCGGAAAGCCGAAAGTATCCCTAATCTTACATACATCTTCGTTCAAAACGCCTAAATCCTCTGCAATAATCCGATCTTTCCCGAATTTACTGCACAGGGCAGCAAAGAAGTCTATTGGATAAGCTGGAACCCATTTACCATTAGTGGCATTTTTTGGAGTAATCGGTGTTCCTTCGGCAGAATAGTCTGGGTCTACACACCAATAATTCACATAACCTATAAAATGATCCAATCTAAGGAGATCAGCATATTCTAAGCATTGCGATATGCGTTTTAAAAACAGCTTAAATCCATCTTCCTTTATCTTGTCCCAATTATAAATCGGATTTCCCCAAAGCTGCCCAGCTTCGGCGAAAGCATCGGGTGGTACTCCAGCGAAATGCAGCCTAACCCCATTAGGATCAAGATCAAAAAAATGCTGATAAGCCCAAACCTCTGCACTTTCATAAGACAGATACAGTGGAATATCTCCCACCAAAAGAATATTATGCCTTTTTAGTATTTTTTTAAACTCCATTACCTGATCTCGAGCAATACATTGGAGCGCAGCGATAATCTTCATATCGGAGCTATAGTGCTCCCACAATTGGTTATACAAAGCTTCATTGTAACTACGGTGTTCAGTATTCCAGGCTTGCCATGCATTATCATCATAAATTCGACTTAGTAGCTGGAACGCAATGTAAGGCTTAATGGTGTAGGCATTGTCTTCGATGAATGATTCCACATCGCTGGACAGCAACCAATTCTTAGCTGCTACATTTAGCAGCTTATCTTTAGCTTTGTAAACACTTTCGTAAAACACAGTATCGGATGATGGTAGCTTTGCTTCGTTTAAAGTCTCGAGACTTACCAGTCCTTCTCTGTATAGCAGTTCTGGACTAATTAAATAAGGTGATATTGCGAAGGCAGATATTGGATTGTATGGGGAGTTACCATAGCCACAATGATTAATGGGTAAGATTTGCCAAAGTGTAAAGCCTTTGCTACTTAGATGCTCTGCAAATCTATAGGCCGCCGGGCCAAAATCTCCTATGCCATACTCTGTTTCAAGAGAGGATATGTGTAATAGTGTTCCTAGCTGTCTCATTATGCTTTAAGTATCTCTATGAGACAAATGGTGAGTACTATATTGTTCTCGGCAACACTAAGCTTAAGTTTGGAATCTGTCTCCAGTAATATGGCAAAGATCTTTTCAATAGCATCTAGAGTATAGTTCCTTGAGAAATCCATATATTCTTTTCTTTGGGATTGATACAAATCCATCAGGTGCTTGATTTGGATCTCCGAGTCTGATATGTGTGCCTTTCTTAACATCAGTATTCGCCAGACGACTGTGTAAAACTTGCTGAAGTGAAAAAGCACTTGCAGAGCTTCCCATTCCGCAGAGATCATTAATTGCAATGCCTCCAGTGAAAGCTTTAGATTTCTTTTACCCAATGCACGGTAAAAATCTATCAAAGTTCCCATTCTGGTGGTACCAAGACTTTTTATCACATCAGTTTCAGTAATAACATCTCTTCCACAGCTTATCAAATCAAGCTTGCCAAGCTCATTTGACGCGTAATAGTAGTCCAAGTCTATGCGAGATATAAATTCTTCTGCAGCTTTAGGGCTAAGCCTCTTACCTATTCTTTTTGTTTCAGCAGCCAGCCACTCTCTCATTGTTCCTCCATACTTGGGCGGATCACAAGTGACAAGAATACTGCTTGCTTTAATCTTTTTCCATGCAGCTAAGCGTGCATCTACCTTATCTGCAATTACAATAATACTTTGGATATCAGAAGGAGCATCGAAGTATTCTGCTAGAACGTCCAGCTCTTTTTTTCCAAGTTTATCAGCATTTCTAATCATTACCAGCTTCGCCGAAGAAAATATTGAGAAAGCGTCTAATTGATCTGCCAAAGCAGAGAACTTAATCTCATCCCCGTACAAAATAGTTGTATCTACAACATTACTTGCTTGTAATGTGGATTTTATCAGCTGTATTGCCTTATCTGCCTGGTAAGCATCGCCACCCAAAAGAAAGTATGACTTTCCTAATCGAATGTCTTTTACCTGCAAACTCATTGAGCTTTGGGCTTTGTAATCGTCCATTTATCTGAAAGCCATTATAAGGATGGAGATCAATCCAACTATCCAGCAATACATTGCAAAATACTTCAGACAGTTAGTCTCAATCAGCCTGATTAGAAAAGCAATAACCATATATCCAACAATCATAGAGCTAACAAAACCAGCGATATAGACATGAAGTTGATTTGTATCGAGCATGGTGAAGGACTTATATTCACTAACATTGGCTGCAAGAATGGCAGGGATACTAAGTAAGAATGAGAAATAAGCCGCGTCTCTGCGCTTAATACCTGTTGCCAATGATGCGGTGATGGTGGTTCCAGAGCGTGAGATGCCAGGAAGAATGGCAAAGCCTTGTGCTAAGCCAACGATGATAGAACGCCATAATCCCATATTGGAGGCAGGAATGCCGGAATCCTTTAGATAATCTGACACAAATACAATAGCTCCAGTAAACAATAATAGCACGGCAACTGTTATAGGCATGTCGTAAATCTGTTTTAGATAAGAACCAAACAATGCATAGAATATGCCAGTAGCCAAAGAGGCAGAGCCAAGAAACAAGATCATATTCCGGTTTTTTCTGTGACTCTCACCATTCATGGTGTTTCCCCAACTAAACAAAGACACTAACATGTCCCACAGTGTTTTGCGGAAATATACAAGAACCGCCATAAGCGTTCCTAAGTGCATAAACAGTTCGAAGGTGATATCGCCACCCTCACCAATACCAAAAAAGTATTGCGTCAATACTAGGTGCCCAGAACTACTTACGGGAATAAACTCCGTTAAACCCTGAATAACACCTAAGAATATTGCCTGGAAGAAATTCATATTAACCCCTATAATAATCCGGGAACATTGTACTGCCCGGTTTTTGATAATGGGACAAGAGTGAAACCTGCTGCTTTTAGCTTAGAAATGAAGCGTTTTAGATAGTGGTACTTTTCCATATTATGGCAGTGAGTTATTGCTACTATGTTGCTTCTGGTTGCCGAAAGCTCAACAATCTGACTTAACTTGGCATCCATTGTGGATTGACTTATGTTCGGAGAATCCAGAAATATATCGTTACGGTATGATTGGATATGGGTTTTCTGGGCTACCGAGTAAGCAACCGAAACATTAGAAGTTCTGCTATCAAGAAAGAACTTGTTGTGTTTCTTAAGAGATGTCATGACGGCACGCATAACATCCTCATCGGTTGTAGCAAGGCTACCCATGTGGTTGTTAATCCCTCCGCAGTCTGGTAATTGTTTTATGAATCTTGTAATGATTTTATCTATTTCAGAGCTACTATACTGGACAAATATGGCGTTCTTGCCTGGGTTTACATTGGGATAGCCAATGGGTTCCATGGGAACATGGATAAGCGTTTCCCTCCCCTGAGCAGCTGCTTTCTCCATAGTAAGAACGCTATATGGTTCGTCAGGAAAAATGGCAAAGCTTACTTCTTTATCTAAAGAGAGAAAGGCGTTAAGCAGCTCTCCGGAAATAGCTCCGAAATCGTCAATCACTATCGATATAGTTTTTGGGTTTGATTTTCCGGCGTATAACTTGGAATCATAAAAGAGGTTTATAACATATCTATCGGTGTTTTGTTTTGTACCAAACATCAGGCTTTGTCTTCCGGATGAGTCTGTGCCTTTTACAAAATATCCGCCTGCACGTTCTATCTCGCCCTTAAAGATCATATTGGCATAGGTTAAGTCCATCACCGATTTGTCTATAGGCACCGAAAAAGTTATCAGGTTATCACTTTTCTTTCGCTTTGTATAACCTTTAGGGATACCCAGTTTGTCAATAGTCTCATGGATGGCTGTCTCAATTGTCTTAATCTCGGGAGCGGAAGGCTTACTTGCAGCATCATGTGACAAGTCAGCCTTATCGCGTATTTCTTTATCCTTAGTACTGTCTTTCTTTTTATTGTGTTTCTGCTTGAGAGAGCTTGATCTCTTTTCCTTATTTACTGATTCATGTTCTACACTATCATTGGAATTGTCTTTGCTAATCGGTGTGGGTTCTTTCACTATTAACCAGATTACAAGGCAAGTAAAAAAGCCAACTAACAGGTAGATGCCGATTGGCTTATGCTTTGACTTGCGTTGAATTCTTTTGGGTTTTTTACTTCTAAGTTTTGGCATACCTAATCTTTTAAACCTACCTTGTGTTATTCGGGCTCAATATTCGACATACATGGGTTACAGCGTACATAAAAGGATAGAACAACATGTTGGACACAAGTAAAGCTATAAACATGATTAATACATTAGCAAAAACCTGTGGAACGCTATTAAAGGGAAACAGAACCAGTCTGAAGTCTATATTAAATGTTTCTTTTACACTGTCCAAACCAGGGATTAGCAGATAGCTAATAACCAACTGATACAAACGCGTTGCGAGAAGAATGAATGCTACGACTAGAACACTAAAGCGATAGAATGATAACTTATTCCAACGAAACCATGCTTTACATGCCAGCGTAGATCGCATAATACCATACCCTCTTTTTCTATAAGGGGTAAGCCATAAGTTTAACAGGTATTGATGTACAATGATGGTAGCGGTGACCAGCTTAAAGATAATGGCTAAACCTGGTTTCAATGTTCCCTTAATCCCATAGAAATAAGCAAAGAAACCAGATAAAGCATAGTAGATGAGAGCAACAATCACTGCGGTTAACACAAACAGATTTAGCTCGATTATTCTATCGACAAAGTGTGCTGAATCTATATAGTCCACCAAGCGCATCTTTATCACCATGAAGATCACAAAGAACAGAAGCACCAAAAATATGATCAACGGGAAATAATGAAGTTTGAAACTAAAAAGATTGGTTAGCGAGCTAAGTATACTCTGGCTTTCTATAAGGTAGAGCAGTGTGATTGGCGCAAGAAAAACTTGGATTCCGCTGAACTCACCAAAGAGCATGTTCATCGTAGCTTTTATTATGTGTCTTATATAGTCCATTAACCGTTTCACCTCGTTACTAACCATCAAAAGCGAAGTTTTAGTCCCAAATATATGTTTCTTTTCTTTGAGGGATGTTCGCTGAAATACCATTGACGATGATTGAAGATATTGGATAACTGGGCATATATTAGTGAGTTATCTTTCCTATATTCTATTCCAATATTCCCAATAACTGCTTCAGGCTGGTTGTAACCTAAATGGTCTTTCTTAAAGTACTGTTGTGATACTTCCAACAAATAGCTCCATGCCTTTTGTGTATATGAAGCTCGCGTACTCATACCGAGGATTGGCCGGTAGGGTGCCCTGCGCATAGACTCGCTTGCAATATAAGAAAAATCAAGTTCCAAGTTTTGTGTAAGGAGAAAATTATTCATCAAAAACGAGGCTTCAACACTACTGGTGTTAGAAGCAACATCGCAATAATTCAAGGCTGCTACTCCATATACGTTGCTACCAGTCAGTACCGGGCTATGAATAGAGTACTTGGAGTTATTGGAAATCTTTAGGCTTCTTAAGCTAAATTCTGGCTGTTTGTTGTACCAATACTCAACCGAAGCTGTAAGGTTTAGCGGGGTTTTCTCCAATTTGTGATTATCATCAAATCGTATCCATGGGCTGTTTTCCAGAATCGAAGTGAAATCGTCACTTGAAAGTAGCGGAGAATTGCTAATACTTATGTAAGCTTTTTCAATTGTGGGAGTTCTATATTTAAATTCCAGACTGGGGATAACTCGATACTCGTCTGCAAGTAGATGAATTCTTACATCTTCGGCAACAAACGGCTCCCATTTGAGTTTTGGTGCAATTTGAATACCGGGATTCTCTGAGTGGGTAATGAATTTAATCCTACTGTCAAAGGAACCTATCTGTATTCTTGAAGAATAGCTCAGGTCAAGAAAATCCTTATCGTAGTCATCGCTGCGAACGGTCTGACGCAAATTAGCGAGACCAATGTGAGCATGTAGGTCAAAAAGTGAAACATCTCCTAAAACCAGATTCGCCCTATGGTGTGCTAGTTTTGTGAGGAAATGATTTGCCTTGAAGTTTTCGGACTTTATAGATGCATGGTCTAGCTTGAATCCAACTGGAAAGCTGGGCAATAGCTCACCACCTATGTTCAAATGATTCTGAATACTTATAGTGTTCGTTCGAGGTGCTTCGAATCTCATTAGGTGTGAAACGCTGTGTAAGTTTGAATTGTCTGGAAAGAGGGAAACAAAACTATTCACTCCAAAAGCAGCATTAATCTCCAATTGGGCAAAGCCGGTTACCTTTGGGCTGGATTTATCATCATTAGTTTCCTCGTCGATATTGTTATTAGGAACAAAAGAAGGCAGGCTGTCTCCTTTGGAGATAAGCGGGTTTAATACAGCAGCCCTTTTGAACAGCATAGGCTTTAACTCACTTTGTCCCGAAACCTTAATATCTGGCAGATTTTGAACTTGCGAATATAGGACACATGCCCAAAGAGAAAGGATTAGAAAAATAGCGCTTCTCATTCTGATAGCCCCAAAATACTTTGCAGCTCACGTTGCGAAGCTATGTCAATAAATCCCTTGTATTTATTGAAATACATCAATGACTCTGTCGAAGCTCCACTTTGATGCAAGCCTGTTATCAAGTTCACCACAGCTTCACTTTGAATATCTTTATATTCTGGGAAAAGCACAACAGTTTTGTTTAATGTTGATATGGCAGAGGGATAATCTTGCTTCCTAAGCTCTATCAAACCGCTTATTAGAAAGGATAATGCATGATCATATTGTGATAAACTTGTGTTAAGCAGTTCTTCGGCCAAACTGGCTGCCTCCTGGTAACGTCCATCATGGTAAAGATACCTGAGATAGTACTTCTGAGCATGTGCAACGGATTCAGGATAACTCTGCCTATAGTCCCACAATTTATTGAACTCAAAGTAATCAAGTTTGGATGAACATTCCAGCAACATTATCCATATATCATAGCTTGAACTATCCTGATAGACAATAGTGTATTTATCATAAGCAGAACGGTAATCATTCGCAAGTATGTCCAATTCTGCCCATTTCACAAGTGTTGAGTTGTTCTTGTACTTACTATATGTCTCAAAGAGCAATGAATCGGCTGCCGGGTACTGCTCGAGCGCCATGAATCCATTTGCCATTAAGAGATTAATCTCCTCATTAGCTCGGCTTGGATATTCGTTTCGGATGGATTCGGCAGATCGTATCAGATCATCCCATTGTGCATCTCTGGCATAAGATTTTAACAGCAATAAACTAAGCTCAAAACTGATGTATTCGCTGGAAAAAGTATCGATCATAGACAATATCTCTTCCATAATGCTTGAACTCTGCATTCTACCCAAGCCAAGCTCGAGCCCTAACAGCGCATCTCTTACAACGGTTTGCTCCATGGTATCGAATTGAGTGTGATTACGGAAGCGGGTTAGTATACTAATCCAATCATTCATTGCTTGATTGAAGTTCCCCATGTTGTAGTAAGTGTTAGCAATGTCATTCAATGCCGATAAAAAATGCTGCGAGTCTGGGTAGGTATCGATAAATCTGTCCAGTAGTATTAGAGCCTGGTGATAGTCACTTGCAGCGTAGGCAGACTTCGCAGACAGGAAAAGATATGTATCCGGGCTTTCTCCGAGGTTTGAAAGCTTTAAGTACAATGCAGATGCTTCTTTAAACCGTTTCATTTGATAAAGGCAAAGAGCACGATAACTTTGTGCCTCGGCTTTACGCAAACGGTCGGAAGTGAAGCTTTCTGCAAGGCTAAACTGGTCAAAAGCTCCTGTGTAGTTCTTTTGGCTCAGTAATAAATTGCCTTTTAGAATGGACGATTCATAATTGGGGTATAGATCACCCAGAAATTTTTCACAATTGGTATAATCAGCAAGGTAGAAATAGGATTGGGCTATTCGTAGTGCCACCTGTTGATTATCCGGATCACGCTTAGCCAGACTCAGGTAGCTGTCCAGGGCATAATTATAGTTAGCTAAATAGAAATTCATCTCACCCAGATAGTAGAGCGCATCTTGCATATAGCCTGATTGCGGATAGCTGCTTATTAGTAAATTGAACGATTGCTTGGCTGAAATATAATCCTTGTTCTTGAAGTCTATATAACCATTATAAAACAGTGCTCTATCCCTGGCCGATCCTTGAGGATATTGATTTAAATAACGGTTGAAAGAGTCCTTGGCTATGTCATACCTTGCCACAGCGAACCATGCTTCTGCCAAGAGGATATCTATTCTGGCATTTAATTCTATGCTTAAGTCGTATCTCTTTGAATGAGTAAGTTGCTTAATGGCTTCTGGATAGTCTTCCTTATGATAGCAAAAATAACCTAATGTATAAAGCAACTCGCCCTTGCGAGCGTCGCTTTTTGCATTCTGCACATAGTTTGAAAGCTGGGTAATAGCCGATAGCGGTTCGCTTCTGTATAATATCTTCAGTCTTTCTATGTATGCTGGTATTGCCACTTCGGGGCTGGGATCGGTTACTATAAGTTGGAATATCGAATCCGCAGTTGTGATGTTTCCTTTATTCAGCAACGATAAACCCGAGTAAAGCATAAATCTGTTATTGGGGGTTCCCCACTTTACGAGTAGTGAATCAATAGTATCAAAGTCGCCAACCAACAATGACTTCCTAATCTGCAGATCAGCAAGGTACTGGCTGCCCTCAATTTGTCCTAACACGTTATTCTGCACAAAGTCATCGAAATCGGCATATCTTTCTGTAGAAATAAGATATGATAACCATGTTCTTATAAAATTAGGATATGCAACTGATTGAGGGTCTTCTTTCCAGAGCATTGCTAAAGCTTCGACTTCATTATCTGTATTCACTAAACAAGAGAATAATCCAAATCGAAGTTCTGATTCTTCGGGAAAGTGAACTATCGCTTCTCGATAAGCAATTGCTGCAGAATAATAGTGTCCCATTTTATGGTATATATCGGCTCGAATCTTTGTGGCTTCAGCACTATATGCCGGATCACCTATCTCGCTATCAAGCCTTTGTAGCATACTCAAAGCTTGCGAGTATTCGCCTGTTGCCGATAAGGAATAGGCAAAGTTTATCATTATCTCTGCATATACATCTCTACTGAGATTCAATTTCAGCAGCTCGTCATACATGCTGATAGCTTTTATATAGTTGCCGCTTTCCATGGCAAGATTGGCATCTATGAATCTTACATAGGGCATATAACTGGAATTGGGGTATTTAGTTTGAAACAAATACACTTCATTAGATAGAGTTCTAGAGTCTCCAGCATCATATAACTCCACAATGTAGCGGTAATTATAATACTCTTGAGTACTGGTTCCCAATACTTGCGCCTTCAGATAGGCCGCAAAGCACAGTCCGAGTATTAGAGTAACTAATCTGTGTTTACTAAATAACATATAATCTACACTCTCCCAGATTTAAGTGGAATTGTTACAAATACTGTGGTACCTTCATTTTCTTTGCTCTTAATCCACACGTTACCACCGTGTAATTCTGCAATTCGTTTCGAAGTGGACAATCCTAAGCCCAAACCACTGCTTCTATACTCAATGGTTCCAGATTTGTGAGCATAAATCTCATTCAATTCATAGAACTTCCGAAACACATTTTTAAGTTGGTATTCAGGAATTCCAATTCCGTTGTCTTGAACGAAGATAACAACGCTTTCTTTTCCCTCGATTTTTTCCTGCTGAAATGCTGATCTCCTGGCACCGATTATTATTGTGCCATAGTCGTTTGTGAATCGTATAGCATTTAGAACTAAATTGTGAATCATCAGATGCAAAGCTTCCCAGTTAGCCTTAATAACAGGAAGATCATTCTCAATTTCCAGCTTTATAAACATCTTTCTGTTCCGCGACAGGATCTCTACCTCCTGTTGGATCAATTCCAGTATCTCCGTGATATTAATAGGAGCCATAGATAAGCTCTTTTTCAGGTTATAGGTATTCATTGTGCTGATATCATTGCTGGTAAGTATTAGTTTTTTTACTCCGGCTTCGATCTTGTTTATAATGTCTTTCCGCTCTTCTTCATCAGCATACAGGTTTCGTTTCAAGCGGGAAACATGGCCTTGGAGAGTTGTGAGAGGAGTATTTAATTCATGAGATACAATTGCCATAAACTCATCTTTCAGCATTTCGAAGGCGTTCAGTTCGCTGTTCTTCTTAAGCAAGTTTTCATACAACATCGCATTGGTTAAGGCAATGGTTGTTTGCTCTATTAGCAAGTTAATAATCTCAGGATTCAGATACATTTCTTTGGTGTTATCATCCTGGTTGTCCAGATAGATATACCCGAAGATAAGGTTGTCAACGTAGATTGGCGCACAAAATATAGTATGCAACACATAGTCTTGCACGCTTATCGCGCTTTTGAACCGGTTATCATCTACGGCATTGAATGTGGAAACCATTTCAGTAGTATTTTGACTAAGGCTTAGAACGGTTTTACTAACTCCAGATACTGTAGGTAAAATCTGTTTGGTGTCATTCAACTGCACTTTATAGATATTGTTTCCATCTGAGTCACGCTTTATCAGAAATCCTCGTGAGCTGTTAGTAAAATCTATAAAGGCAGACACAATCTCCTGCTCAAGATCGTTCATTTCCACTATCCGCATAAGCTCATGCGTTATTCGCATCAAATGGTTCATCTTCTCAATGCGTTGCGTTATTTGATTATAGTCCTGTATTCTGATCAATAAAGCCGTAAGATGCTGCTTTATATTGCGGATTATGGACTGCTCCTGTTTGGTGAATTCCATCTCTCCCCTATCGGAAAGAAGCAGAAAACCAATGCGCTTCGACCCACTCTGGAAAGGAGCAACCATCATGTTCTTGTTTTGAGCTTTGAATATTACTACATTGTCCAGCTTAAATGCTTTCTCTATGTAAGGGAGAAAGTCCACATCGGTTAGGCTGTCCTGATCGGTATTATAGCTTTGAAAACAAGTGTAGTTCTGTATCTTATCAGAATACTGCATCAAGCGGAAACGCCAGGGAGATAGTACTTGATTAAGCCCCTTCTCTATCAGAAACTTTATCCTGTCAACGTTATATACGTTGGCAATGTTATACAGCATCTCGTTCCATCTATAACGAAGGTCTTTAGACCTACCCGTTATCGGCACTAATTCGAACTTTCTCACATTTGCTATGCTATATTGGTTAACGCTTAGATAGTTTGCTTTGTCATCAGAGCTAATGTCGGTGGTTACAGCATCCAGATAGGTTTTATACTTATCAAAACAGCTTTCAGCCAAACTATCCTGTTTCAGTTCTACCAATATCTGTAGCCGAATCTGCATCAGTTCAACGTTTAGCTGGTAGTATTGATGATTCTCCCATTCGCTGATATACTCTTCAGTGCTTCTTAAAAGTTTTCTTAAGGGAATCTCAGGATCTAGCAAATCCAGTTTCAGCTTCATGATATTAAGCTTACACTGCCAATAGTAGTAACGGTTTTCTCTTACAATTGGCAAGGCAACTTCTATAAGCTCCTTTGCTCTTTCCAAATCGCGCATACCGTAATAACACTGAATCTGAAGCACGTAAAATACTGCAATGGCGTAATTATTGTTTATCTCACCTGCGTGGCGCATTGCCTGTTTCAATTCATTAAGAGCTGTTTCATAATCTTTTTCCGACAGAGCAATCAGACTAAGTACGTTATGATAAAACTCTTCTTCATGAAGATGCTTATAATTTATCTGAACGTTTTTGGTGATTAGCTTCTTGAGCTTCTTGGTGTGGAACATCTCGTTCAAATAATAAAAATAGGTTTTAACCAATGGGTTTATTTCCCTTATATAGCCATTAATCAGCTCTGGCTCATTATCTTGGATGAATTGGAAATAATGTCCAAAACCAATTATCTTGCTTTTTGCCAATGCGAGATTTCTCTGAATAGATAATAGGTAACTGGTGCTGTTTTTTGACAGAATAAGCTCTTGGCTCTCCATTAGTTTCTGTTCTGCACTTACAAAATCACCCATCTTTATCTTAGCCTCGCCCTGGTTTAGTAAGGCCAAAGCTTTTGTCATGGTGAGGTTTAATTCTTCCGCGTATTTATATCCAATCTCAGAATAGTGCTCCGACAGCAACGAAATACCTTGCTTCAGATACAAATCAGAAATGTTGTTATAAATCAATCCCAAATAACGGCGTACGTTATATCGCTTCCATATGCTTAACGCAGAAAACAGGTGCTCATCGGCCTCATCGATATTCTTTTGATTACTGTAGAATACTCCAAGGTTGTTATGCATGTTGGCCAGTCTGATCATTACATTGGTATCGTGCTCAGGTGGTAGAGTAGCCAAAAAGTCTTCAATTGTCTTTATGGCTCGATCGGCATCCTTAACCAGTGAATAATAGACGGCAAGCCGGTCAATAAATGCAATCTTTAAATCCAGGGGCATTTCTTGCCTGAGAGCCATGTCCAGATATGTTTTCATCTTATCAGGATCAGATTTTCCGTATATCTGGATTAATAACAGCCAGGCCAAAAGCTGTTGTTTGCCGGTAATAGTAAGCTTTTCAGCCTTATGAAGGTAGGTCTTTGCCGCATCCATATCTTCAGCGATAAACTTCAAAGAGCCCAAAAGGTAGTATTTTTCAAATATCTCAGGCAATTTTACAGATGATTCGTTAAACAAGAAGTTCGATTTGTCTATAAAACCAGTAAGTTCCGCTTTTTCCTGAAAAGAATAGATATCGTTTATTAGTTCCTTCTCCGATATTATCGAATCTTCCCTCAAGTCCATTTTTATCACATTCAAAATGGCTTCGTATGCTTTTTCCTGCTCGTGGTCAGCGTTTTGCTGATGGTATAGTTTCAGGTAGTATAAACGCTCCGAATTAGAATCTCCGGCTAACTTAGCATTTTTTATTATCCCCAAGCATGTGCCAATATCAATGTCTTCTTTTCCGGCATAGTACTTCAGGATTCTTTTAGATACCAGAACCTGTTGTTTGTCTTTACATTCATCAAACAGCCTCTTTTTCGCCTCTGCAAATGAGAAATAGTACTTTTTCCCCTGCTTGGTTAATATCTCATTGTAAATACTGTCATTTAGAAGATTGTAAAGCTCTTGATCTTTTATCTTTAACAGATAGCTGATTAATTCACGAGTTAGTGGAGTTTGAACTATACTTAGTTTCTGTAGGTGTTCATAATTCGATGATGTCAAATGGCTTAGCCTGGAATATACAGAATGTACTAACCGGGTTGGCAAACTGTAAGCATCAAGATCAACGGGAAACCTTAGCTGCGTATCATAGACAATCTTCTTCTTTTGTGCAAGATCAATCAAAATCTCTCTAATGAACTGTGGGTTCCCAGAAGACCTTCTATATACTTCATCCACAATGTCATGAGGCGTATTGGCAGAGAGAAGTTTATTTATATATGCCCTGCTTTCATCCAGGCTCAAGGTAGGGATGTTCACCATTATCGAGTTCACAATTTGGTTCACTTTGTTATAGTCGTTGCAAGATAGCGCTACCATTACTCTATGTTTTACCAGATAAGGTGAAATGAAGTTTATAAAATCTACCGTATGTCTATGAACGTGCTGGAAATTACGAATTATAAAAACAACTGGCTTTCTGGAAGAGATATCTATCAAAAGGCTTTTAACCGATTCAAAATCTATGCGCAATTCTGAAACAGTCTGATTTACCGCTTTGGCTTCTTGGGTAGAGTCAAACAAGTATCTACGAAGCTTTTCCGATATTTGTTTCAGACTTTCGTACTGCTCTATCTCTGCAGGGCTTAGTGATTGAACAAATTCTTTTATTAATGCAAAAAAGGCTTCATGCTCGGTTTTAGTACACTCATAGTCGAATATAAAGTATTGCCCGCCAAGCAGGTGATAGCGGAAAAGGGACAAAATGTTATCTTTGCCCAAACCATCACCACCGATAACCGAAACTATCTTTCCATTTCCATGTTCCATGGCTGGGATAAAATCCAAAAGCTGATGTGCATACTTGTCTCGAACTATGTAGCTATTGAATCTAAGTGTATTAATCATCGACCATTCGGCGGAAAATGGGTATTCCATGTGATGAATGCGGTTTATATAAGATACTATGTCTTCGCTACAGCTAAATCGGTTATCAGGGTTGCGTTCGAGTAGCCGAAGGATAAATTTCTCCAGAGGAGCTGGAATATCTTTGTTCAGCTCACTGGGAAAGTTGGGGATAAAGTATTGGTGTCCACCTGTTATCAGGGTATTAATCTGATCTACGCTAAAGGGAAAACTGCCAGTGGTTAAGCGGTATAATATCACTCCCAAAGCATAAAAGTCACTTGCTTTTGTTGCTGGTTTACCCAAGAATATCTCTGGTGCAAGATACGGCAATGAACCTGTTACGGCATGGGCATCGTCCCCTGCTTCTACCTTGCTGAAGCCATAGTCTATCAGCTTTAATACTATAGACTTACCCCCTGTGCGGTATAGCACGTTTTCAAGCTTCAGGTCTTTATGCAAGATATTCTGTGTGTGCAGGGCATTCAGTGCATAGCAGGTTTGCACGGCAATATCGAATATCTGATTTATCTTAGACTTGCTGAACTTAAATCCAGATAGGGTTTTTCCCTCAAAGTAGTCACTTATAAAGTAGATATGATCGCCAACATGTCCAAAATCAACCACATGATTAAGATTAGGATGCTCAATCTTGGTTATGTGATGCATCTCTTCTGCGCTGAAATATGAATATAAATCTTCTGAGGCAAGATATTGGAATAGCTTCAGGGTATACACATTGTTGGTTCTAATATCCCGAACCTTAAATACATTCGCCCAGGAACCAGAGCCAAGACGCTCTAAAACTTCATATCTATGATCTATAAACATCTTTGCTGCTCCACTAATCTGTTAGCCCGAAAACATGTCATAACCGTACTTCCATCTCTTATGAACCCAGAACCATTGCTCAGGGTATTTGTGGATTTCTTGCTCGATAATCTTATTAACTTCTTCCAATACAATTCGCAAGTTCTCTTCACTATCAGAAAGTTCCTCATGCAGTATGGGAGAGAAGAACTCAAAGACTATTGAGCCGTCTTCTGCTCTGCGGGCAAAACCAGGCACTATTGGCACCTTATATCGTAATGAAAGCTTTGCCACCCCTTTCCAGTGTGAGGCGGGATAGCCCAGAAAATCCATCATCAATCCAGACGAACCTGCATTTTGATCCATTAATATGGCTACGAACCTGCCATCATTTAACTGATGAATTATGTCTCGCAAGCCTTTGGACATATCTATCACTTTTAGTCCGCATCTTTCTCTAATTCGGTTTGTGTAACTGTCGAAGAGCTTATTTCTCTGAGTTTTCGCCACCACACTTAGCGGAATTCCCGCCAGCGGGAGAACTCTGGCAGCTTCCCAATTTCCATAATGGGCAGTAGCCAATACTGCACCTCTGCCAATGGCAAGAGCATCATCTACAAATTGCTTGTTTACAATGCGCGAATTAGCAAAAAGCTCTTCATCTGAGGTAAAATACACTTCGTAGATACTTAGCGCCA
Source organism: uncultured bacterium (assembly GCA_938009275.1). Classification (GTDB taxonomy): domain Bacteria; phylum Cloacimonadota; class Cloacimonadia; order Cloacimonadales; family Cloacimonadaceae; genus Cloacimonas. The sequence continues at coordinate 47,030 of CALLHY010000043.1, read as the reverse complement.
TGTTCTTGTATAGCTTTTTCAATATGGCTTGGTGCTGCGGCTTACTATAAGACGGATATACCTTACTTAGCTGGATCAGAGCTTCTCTTTTTCTAATGCCAATGCCATAACCAACCAGATAAAACAGGCAAATCAGCAAATGCTTCACTACACTCTTTGGCACAATGCTCATTAATGCCATAAATGCTCGGAAACTATAATACTCTATCTTACTAACGAATTCTTTATTAGCCACTTAGCAATCCTCTACTTTGTAGTCTAAGCCAAAGACCCATTATTTCCAGTAAGCTAAAGCTGACAAGCAATATATTCACGTTAGCCCGAGATGCCATGATGATATGTTTCAGCTTAGGCAAAAGCCAGTCCTTCTTCCCGTCAAATCAGCGGTCTGGAATCCAGTAAAAAACAACTAGTATCCAATGCACAAACATCTCATCAATACCTCCCTGTTTATCGACGCTGACCGGAGCTTAGGAGAATTAACAAGAAAGAGTTTTTGGGTGCACTTCACTTCTGCCAAAGCATAGTCAGCTTCCCCAGTCAATATACCAGGATATATCCGACCATGCTTCTTCTAAACATTTCTTCACTCATTTGAGAACTAATCACTTCACTACGATACCTCAAAACCTGAACTAATCCCAGATCATGTTCGGGTAATTCCCTCGTGATTCCCTCGTCCCACCTCGGAATCACCCGGGGATCACGAGGGCTTCATGAGGCATTACTCCCAGATACGAAGGATAGATCAGTTAATTACCTGTAATTGGACTGCAATTGTAGTTGGACTGTAATCACTATAGCTGTAAGCTAAAATCAGGAAAGCCTACTAACATTCTCTTATCATATAACTAATGATTCTCAAATCATTCCCTAAAGAGCATGGAATTATCTGGAACGCCGAATTGATTCGTCTGGAATAGCCTGATTTATCTGGCTAGCAGGCGATAATGTAATCCCAATATGTGATTTGTTAAGCCTTAATACCGGGTACATCCGGATATCCAACTGGCTGAAACCAGTGTTCCATTTATATGCAATGGTCTTCCCTAATGCAATTTGAGAATCTTTAATGGATATAGGAGCATAATTCTTCATCTCAGGGGGATAGCTTAGATGGCTGTAAGAGGTCGCTCAGTAGCTTAGTGGGTAAAATGGTTAAAATGGTACTGATTAGATGATTTGAAAGTGATAAGAAAGAATCAGCGAGGAAAGGCATTAGAGCCAGCTACACCTATGGCGTAAATGCTCATTCGGAGAGACCGAATGACTTAGCAATATGTGCAATGAATAAGACATCAGGCTTTATACAGGCAATGCCCTGCCACCAGAGTTTCAGTCACTTTGAACTCGGTGCCAAAGAAAGTCAATTGGGACAGGCTTTGTTCACCTATCGAGTATCCATTGGGCGGAGAGAGGAACACAATGTCTGCTTCTTTACCCTTGTCTATAGAACCTATTTTGTTGTCCATACCCAGCAGTTTGGCAGAGCCAAGAGTGATGTGATACAATGCGTTAGCAGGCAATACAGCATGGCTGCTTTGACGGAAATTCATCATTTTGGTATGGTGCAACATATTCAGGCTAGTACCTGCCCCCACATCACTACCCAAACCGAAGCTGATTCCCGCGTCCATGATTTGTTGCAACGGATACTCGCCGCTCTTAAGATAAAAGTTGGAATCGGGGCAGTGGGCTATCTTTGCATCATGCTCTTTAAGCAGAACAAGCTCTTGGGGAGATAGATGAATCGCGTGGCCAAAGATGCTTTTGGGGCGTAACAATCCGGCTTTTTGATAAACTTCAGTATAGCTGGATAAACCAAACAGCTCTTTTACCCAGCTTAGCTCATCGGTGTTCTCGGAGAGATGTGTTTGCACCCAGGCATTGTTTTTATCGGCGAATCGGGCAACCCCTTGCATTAGCTCCATGCTGCAAGTGGGGGCAAAACGGGGGGTGAAGATGTAGTCCAGCATTGGGCTTTTACTGTGCCAACGGTTGAACAGCTCAATGCTTTGCTGAAGAGAGTCATTAGTATTCTGTAGTAGTTCTTCGGGAGAGTTTTTATCCATCATGGTCATCCCGATAAGTGCTCTGATGCCTTTAGCATCCGCTTGTTCAAAAGCGGTTTGACAAGCTGTGGGAAAAGGGGCTGTGTAGATTACAGACATTGTAGTACCAACGCTGCACAAGGCATTGAAGAATAACTGAGCTAAGTTGCGGGCATAGTCAGCTTCGGCTGAGCGTGCCTCTTCAGGGAATACATGCTTGTTCAGCCAAGGCAGCAAGGCGGGTTCGTAAAGGCCGCGCATCATATATTGGCTTAGATGTACATGCAGGTCTATAAATCCAGGTAAGGCTATTTTATCGCTATAATCATCACAGGCTGTTCTACCGTCGTCTGGCCGGACTGAAGTAATAACGCCATCTTGAATAGTGATGATTTGTCTGGGTAAGAATGCTGCTTCAATGACAGATATGGGGTTTATAACGTTGCAGAGTATGTTTCTCATGGCGTAAATCTCCTATATCCAATTAGTTTGCCTCTGCCAATGCCGAAGTGCAATTCTGAGGCGTTCTGTGATGCTGTGCCCTTGGCACTGCTCAGCTCGCGGATAAGCTCTTTTACCTTTCCACCCTCTTTGTAGCTAAGCACTACTCTTGTGCCAAAGGCTGGAGATTGTGGTAGTTTACCAAATTCGGATGGATTGCTGGATAGAACTATCTCATCATCCGCCCAAACCGGCTTTATCATTACAGATTTGTTCTTGGTTTTAGTTCGGTTATGAAGCACCCTTGTGCCGTTTCCACTGCCTACCACGATGTCCAGGAGGCCATCCCGGTCAAGATCACCAGCGGCATTGCCCCAGCCATTATACACTCTTGCGCCTGCAAGCCAGGTTATGTCTGTAAAAGTTCCGTCACCATTGTTACGATATAAGTAGGAGCGGTCATTTTCATATATAGAGGTAATGTATAAATCCGGATAGCCGTCATTATCGGCATCAATAAAGAGTGGATCAGAGTGTAATTCGTCATAGCTTATGCCTGCGGATTTGGTGATATCGGTAAACTGCCAGAAATATACACTGTCACCTTCTACCACCCGGTAGTTCAGTCCATCATTACGCAGCAGCATGCTGGTATCTGAGATGTCTAAGAAACGCGGATGAGCCAGATTGGCAATGAACAAGTCCAGATCACCGTCTTTATCAATATCGCTCCAATCTGCGCCTATGCTATGTCCAAAATAGCCTTGCTTGTCATGACCCCTAAGGCCATAAAGCGGAGCAACATCTACAAACAGTGTATCCACCTGTTTCCAGCAGAAATTACGGTTTAGACGATAGTTAGTTACCAGTATCTCCTGAATACCGTCATTATCAAAATCAGCAGGGGCAACTCCGCGTCCTGCCTGGGCTGGAGAAGTGGTGTAATAGGGAAATAAGATGCCGGATTCGGTACTTTTATCGTTAAAATAACCCTTCTCGTTTTTCCAAAAGAAGTCTGGATAACCGCTTTTAACCTGCCATTTCTCGTAGTTTGCCATGTATATAGATGGATAGCCACTCTGCTCCAGATCAATCCAGGCAGCAGCTTCCGTGGGGTAACGGTCGTCAACATCTCCGGCACGTTCATTCACACTAACGAAATGCTTATTGTCCTGGTTTTTCATTAGCCGGTCACCCAATGAGTCTTCTGCGTGGCTAAGGCTAAGGATGTCCAACATACCATCGCGATTAAAGTCGGCAAACAACCCACCATTGCTATTCAGATTTTGCAGATTGGCCGCTACAGTGCTGTCAGCAAAGCTCATATTACCCTTATTTGCATATAAATATTTGCCATTGAATAGCAGATCGAGCAGGCCATCAGAATTGTAATCACCCATGGCAACACGGGAGTATCCTTTGCCCTTCAGGCCAGCATCCTCGCTTCTATCCTCAAACACAATGCCTTTATACTTCATCAGGCTACGAGCCCATTGCATTGGCTCCAGCTTTATCTTTAGCTCTTTGTGAAGAGAAGTAATAGCCTCCCAAGCCTCATTGTCATATTTCTTGCGGGGTGATCCCCAGACAAGGCATTGAATATAGCTCCTGGCTGCTTGCCTGCGGTATTTGCTATTTAACTGATATGCTCTGCCCAACCAGTATTGAACCTCAGAAAGCTCACCGCGGTCGTTATTCGAGAAGCTGATGCGCTTTAGTTTACATATCAGGCTGCTAAGCTCTTTAGATGATATCTCTTTTAGATTGCTTAAGTCCTTTTCGTCGCCATACTTCCCGCTTTTGGATATTAGATTATAATAATCAATTTTTGCTTTTTGCAGTTCTATTCTATTGTTCCAATCAGTAGGGCTGTAAACGTCATTAAGCAGGACTTGTGGCTCACTAGCCTTCGCGAAATCTAATAAGCTAAGTGCATTGGATAAAATATCTGTAGACTGGCTGTTTGATCTGCGATATGTTGGCGATATCTGGTAAAGTGCCGCAATGTAAGCCATAACCTTGTTGGCATAACCATGTTTGCTTATAGCATTGCTAAACTCATCCCATGACTGGCGATTGCTAAGATGGTATAGCTGGTAATAAAAGGCTATTTGCATATACTTGGAATTGGGGAAGCTTAGGTAGAAATTATCGATTAATGCCAATGCCAATGTGTCGCTACGCTGAACGCTTATGTCGTCTATAATGCCTTTAGCGAGTGATTCTATTACCGAATTGTATTCTTTCGACATAGCTACAGCTAAAGATATGCTCTCCTCATCTTCGCCGAAAGCATAGTAATTTAACACAGCTTTGTCTAAAGGGCTAGGAAATATATCAATGATGCGGGTGATATCGCTATCCCATTTACTGCTGTCCATCTCTACTTCGTTGGTCAGAGACAGCCATTCCAAAGCAGCTACAAGCGATTTAAATTCTGTCGCCAGCCTGAGGTTGCATTCTATCGCTAGTCCTGTTTGATTGCTGCGCTGAGCATATTTAAGAACAGCCTTAACGTCGTCCTGATTGCCATTGTAGGTTTTCTCCAGGATGCTTTGCTCATGTTTTTGCAATAGATGGAATTGCTCTTTGTCCAACAAGAAATTCATGTCGTCAGTACTAATGGCAAAAAGGCTGACACTACACAGAAATAGTAATGTATATAATGCGTATCTCATACGTTACCTATTGATGCTTAATTATGTCTATCATATCGTTATGGCTAAATACATACTCCGTATTACAATAGTGGCATATCGGTTTGATACCGTCCACCATCTCCTGAAGCTCAGCCTTACCCAGCATTCTTAGGGCATTGGCAAAGCGCTCTCTACTGCAACTACATGCATACTCAATCTCCCGCCTATCCACAATGCTCCAGGTAATGCCCTTTAATACAAAGCGTTCCAGGATATCTACGATGTTTAGCCCCATATCCATCAGGTCGCTTATGTTTGGTGTGGCAAGTATGTTGCTTCTAAGTATCTCGCTTATCGATTCATCGGCAAAGGGAAGCTGTTGAATTATAAAGCCACCACAGCTTCTAACCCGTGCATCCTGATCTATTAATATCCCCAGATTCACTGCCGTATCTATCTGTTCAGACTGTTGGTAATACGCTGCCAGGTCTTCGGCTATTTCTCCGCTAACCAGTTCACAGGTGCCAGTGTAGGGAGTCTTTTTGGCATCATTCCTGATAACAGTAATAGTCCCCTTCCCTAGATGCTTCCCCGGCCTCAGGTTGTCTGCCGGATTGTCCAAAAAGAGCTTTGGGTTGTTAGCATAACCACGCATCTTACCTTCAGCGGTGCATATAGCTACAGCACCTTGCAGTGCGCCATCCCCATCCACGCGCAGGCTGATCTCTGCTTTGGGGTGCTTAAGGTCCCAGCTCATCATAGCTGAAGCTGCCAGCAATCTACCTAATAACAGAGTGGATATTGGTGACAAATCATGCAAATCACGCGCTTTCTGCACCGAGGTAGTGCATTGAACGGCAAAAATGCGAAACTGGTTTTCTGATGCGGTTAACCGCAGTATTTCGTCTTTATTCATCGTAATATATCTCAATGTTGTGTAGCCGTTCTTCTGCCATCCAGTTGCTATTCAGCGTAGTTCCCGGATAATAATGCTGCAGAATATCTGCATAAGATACGCCCAAGCGTGCCATGCGCAAAGCACCAATCTGGCACATGCCGATGCCATGCCCCGCACCTTTGCCTTTAATAGTGATTGTGGAAATGGGATTCATAATTACATCGCCATTAAGTTCCTGGTAACTGCCCTTTATATAGAAAAAGGAAGAATAAAGATTCCCAAATGCCTGCCTTATTTTAAACTCATTATCCAAGCTTATCGTTTTATTCCCGGCAATCTTCATGCTAAGAATTCTACCGCTTCGCCCCCGTTTAATAATTGTAATACTGTTTACATACTCCAAACCGGTGTTTTCAGCCAGCTTTGCCTTAGTAATGCTTTTCTCCCATGCCAGTGCTCCCCGCTCCCAAGAGCTCATTTCCCCAGTGTCATGCTTAGTATCAATCCAGGCTCTGGCATCGGTTCCCTGGCTAAGGTCATACTCATCTGCTTCAGCAATGCAGGTAACTCCATTCAAGTGCTCAACCGGTTTGCCTCTCCATATCTGGCTCGAGGCATCGGTTTTACCTCCGCAGCTACTATGATATGGCGTGTCCGCAGGATAGGTTCCGGCAAACAGCACTTCATTACTGGTTGCAGCCACAGCCTCACGTATAGCATCATTTTGCAGGTGCTTACCCCTATATACCTGACAGTGGGTGCTGCTACACAGGTCGTAGCCATCAGCTTTATGCCGATTATTCAAAAGTAAAGACAGTGCATGGGTGCGAGCAGCTACCGCCTGAGCTTTCAGTGCCTCAGGGGGCGATGAGTTGCCAATCTCATTTTGAACCACTCCGGCTATATAGTCTTCCAGAGGCAGCAGATGATTTATCACCAGCTTGCGGTTAACAGTCTTGATAACAAATTCTCCAGCATAGCCAAGACTACTACCGTTTATTTTGATATCTGAAACGCTGGATATATGTATGGGCGTTTCCAGATAACTTACTTCCCCTCTGTTTCCCGTAATCCGCACAGTGGAATTTATCATCTGCACTTCCATAATCTTGCTGTGCGGAAGTCCCTTCTCGTCTGCAAAGGCTTCTGCCTGTTCACGGTTATTATAGCTATCGGGAAAAAAGTAAAGCAACTCCTGCTTGATAGCCAGATTACCATTCTCCCAGGCGAAATACTCTCGCGGCACGGCATGTTCATCTGCCCCTTTTGTTCCCCCCATCTCCTTGTAATTCAGCACTCCGAAATAGGACAGGGCATCAGGGTTTACGATGCTTATGCTAAAGTTTCCCACCATACGTTTACTAAACAAGCCATCCATCTCAGATACATGCACTTCGGCAGCACCTTTGGGCATAGATATAAGCAGCTCGCTGTCGCTAACCAGGTTTATTTCCAACATCAAACGGCCGTCACTATACTCTGCTGCCATCAAGCATCCAGCCAGCAGCAGCAGAGCAACTAATATATACCGCATATAAAAGCTTATTGAACTACCGATCCGGCAGAACCACCACCATCCGGCAATATTGCCTTTATCTTACCATCGCTATGCGCAGCCAGAATCATACCCTGTGAGTTTATCCCCCGTATCTTACGAGGCTCAAGATTCACCAGCATGGTAACTGTTTTGCCCACCAGTTCTTCGGGCTTATAGCTCTGGGCAATTCCTGCCACCAATTCCCGCTGTTCGCTGCCAATATCTACCTTCAGCTTCAGCAGTTTATCGGTCTTGGGCACGATCTCAGCTTCCAGCACCTTTGCCAAACGAATGTCCATTTTCGCAAAATCATCGTATGATATGCTCTCTTTTATAGGAGCATATTCCACTGCAGGAGCAGCCTTGGAGCTTGCTTTCAGCAGTTCAAGTTGCTTTGCGATTTCCTCATCTTCCAGCTTGCGGAATAGCGGTTTAATCTCGCCCAGTTGCACTTCAGACTGCAATGTGCCATAGGCATCGGCAAAGGCAAAGCCACTAGAAAGGTTCATCATCTTGCGCAATCGCAGCATGTGCTTTGGTAGAATGGGATACATGGCAATAGACAGCTTTGCAAGGAGATTTATGCATACAAATAGAGTTTCATTAACCTTGGCTCGGTCTTCTTTTATCATGCTCCAGGGCTTGCGCTCATCGAAGAATTTGTTGCCCAAACGAGCGATGTCCATCACCAGCTTGGTGTTCTTTTTCACCTGATAGTCTTTATATCCAGCTTCAATCTCGCTTAGCAGCGCATTAGCTTCGCTTATCACTGCCTGGCTTTCGGCATCAAACTCACAGGGGTTTATCTTGCCATCAAAGTTCTTGACTGTAAAGGCGCAAACCCGGTTAGCCAGGTTTCCCAGAGTATTATTAAGGTCGGTATTCACCTTTAGCTGAAAGTCTTTAAAGCTAAAGTCCGAATCCTGTTTCTCTGGAGCATTCACCGCCAGATACCAGCGCAGATACTCTCCATCAAATTCTTTCACGAATTCATCCACCCAGATCGCCCAGTTTTTGCTGGTAGATATCTTTTCACCTTCCAGATTCATGAATTCATTGGCAGGAATGTCATGCGGCAAGCAATAGCCCACATCCTGCCCCATTAGCATAGCCGGCCAGATAAGAGCATGGAAGATGATGTTATCCTTGCCGATAAAGTGAATAAGCTGCGTATCTGGGCTTAGCCAGTAATCTTTCCACATCTCTGGCTTGCCCTGGGCCTCTGCCCATTCAACCGTGGATGAGATATAGCCAATAGGCGCATCGAACCACACATACAGCACCTTGCCTTCTGCATCGGGCAGGGGCACCGGCACACCCCAGGACAGGTCACGAGTTATGGAGCGTTCTATTAAGCCCTGCTCCAGCAGCCCCATCATGAAGTTCAGCACATTCTCTTTCCAATAGTCCTTTCCGCTTAGCCACACTTTCAGCCTGTCGCGGAAGCTATCCAGATGCAGGAACCAATGCTTGGTCTCGCGGATTATTGGTGTATTACCGCATATCTTGCACACCGGCTCTTTCAGCGTGGTGGTGTCATATATTTGCCCGCATTTATCGCATTGATCTCCGCGCGCTCCACCGGCACCGCATTTTGGGCAAGTTCCCTCCACATACCTATCCGGCAGATAGCGTTTGTCGTGTTCGCAATAAAACTGCAAGGTAACCTTACTCTGTATATGCTCTTTGTTATATAGCTGGGTAAAGAACTCCTGCGATAGCTTATGATGCGGTGGACGGGCAGTGCCGGAGAAATTATCGAACTCAATCCCCACCCCATCGAAGGCTTCTTTTATGGAATCGTGATAACGCTTCACCACCTCATGGGGAGTAACTCCCTCTTTGTCGGCAGATATGCTTATGGGAGTGCCATGCTCATCTGTTCCGCAGATATAGATTACGTCCTCACCCTTCAGGCGCAGATAGCGCACAAAGATATCAGCCGGTAGATATGCTCCGGCAACGTGACCCACATGCAGCTTGCCATTGGCATAGGGTAATGCACTTGTTACAATATATCTCATTTATTTATCCTCAGTAGTGTCGCACGCCGATGCGACAAGCATTTTCATCATATTTATCTTAGCCATTCTTTGTAGGCGGAACGGCGTCCGTCACTACCTCTATAAAAGCTTTATGAAAGGCAAACACAGCCTCTTTCATCCAATCATCGGGCATCAGTATTTCCACGCTTTTTTCTGTATTTATACTGCGCAGCACCTTAAAGGGGGTGCAGATTTCCATACACTTGGCCAAAAAGGCAGGATCATAGCCCAGCCCCAGTCCGCTAAGGGTTACAAAGCAGAGATGATAGTCCTTCTTTATGCCGCCAATCTTGTTCTGTTCCAGCACATAATCCACCTCGGTTTCATACTTGCTTTCCACAAAAAGCTCCAGCACGTTGTTGTCTAAATGATACTTGAACACTTCCAAATGCCAGGTCTTTAGCAGCTCTTGCATAGGCTGGCTAAACACAATGCTGTAGCGCATCAGATCGCCTTTGTGGGCAATGGCTGTTACCACTCGTTCTTCCATTTTATCTTCCTTGTTTACTATAGGTTTGTCTGGCATCATCAGCGTTCCATCGGCAAAGCTAAAGGATGACTTCACCTCCACCTGCACGCCGTATTTGCAGGCAAATTCCACCGCACGTGGATGTAGTACCTTAGAGCCGTTGTAACACAGATTCAGCATTACATCGGCAGATACATTATTCAAAAGCTTAGGATTGCTAACAATGCGTGGGTCAGCAGTAAATACTCCATCCACATCGGTGTATATCTCGCATTTATCTGCATTCAGGTAGCAAGCTAATGCCACGGCAGAGGTATCACTCCCCCCGCGCCCAAGTGTGGTTATCTCCTTAGCAGTGCTAACCCCCTGAAAGCCGGCAACTATCACCACTTTACCCTTCGCTAGTTCCTCATGAATCCTGAAGGCATTCACCTTTAATATGCGTGCGTTACCATGCTTATCATCGGTCATAATCCCGCTTTGCGAACCGGTGAACGATATACTGGGTATCCCTTCTTCCATTAGTGCCAAAGACAAAAGACTCATGCTAATCCGCTCGCCCGCAGTAAGCAGCATATCCAGCTCTCTGCGCGAAGGATGCTTTGATATGCCATAAGCCAGCCCGAAAAGCTCGTCTGTGGTCTTTGCCATGGCAGAAACTACTAATACAAGCCCGTCACCGGAGTGGTATTCTCCTGCCAGTTTGTGTGCGATATTGCGGATTAACTCTATGCTTCCAACCGAGGTTCCGCCGAATTTTTTCACTATTATTGCCATATTCGGTATTAACTGTTTAGCATAGGACGTTTGTCAAGAGAAAAATGCGCAATAGGGGGTATTACTATGACCATTGTAATACCTGCACACACCACCATCGTTACCAAAGAGACGTGATTCCAACCCTATATCCACACCTTTACTTATACACTCTGTTACCTTGTCAGTTTTCCACAGCAGCACACCAGCACCCCCTGTCGTTCCCGAGTTGTCGGGAATCCAGCCCTATAAGCACATCGTCACTTTTTACTCTTCCTTACCTTGTTACTTTGCCACCCAATCACCCCAGCACCTATAAAACATCGAGACAAACACACGGCCAGCATCCATGCTTCTTGCGGATTATGCAAGAAGCTTGGATGCTGGCCCAATGAAGCCCCAACAATTGTTAGGTAGAACATAGTGGTGATAGTCCCTGCCAGATAGCAATGCTTCTCTTTTCTGAGGAGCTTCGCCTTGCGCTAATCAATCCGGAGACCCACGTCAGGAGATAATAACGCCTTAGCCCGAAAGGGCGATATAGCATAGCGATGGGTTCGGAGTGCCGCAGGCACGAAGACCCTCGTAACGTACACCCCTTGAGCAAGCCCCATTGGGCGACATATTATAGCGATGGGTTCGGAGTGACGAAGGAACGAAGACCCTCGTAACGTACACCCCTTGGGCAAGCCCCATTGGGCGACATATTATAGCGATGGGTTCGGAGCGCAGCGGAGACCCTCGTAATATAGGACAGGTTAGTTAAGCCCGGTAGGGCGACAAAACTATTCAGACTTATCCCTATGTCTCTTCAACAACTCATCAAACTCGGCTATGGATGATGTATGGTAATGATGCTCATCCTGATTATTGATATACTCAATAACCATGGGTATCTGGGATTTGCTAACGGAAAATGCTGCGTATCCATCTTGCCAGGAAAAGTCTAACTTCGTTTGTGCCCTAAACCATTTGCTGGAGTTTGCCTTCACTTTGGTCATAAACTCCACCAAACTGATTTCTTTGGGAGCAAGGCACAAGATATGGACATGATCTTCAACTCCGCCAATATGGATAGCCCTTCCCTTTAGGTTGTTGATAATTCCCGCCAGATAGCTATGCATCTCTTTTCCGAGGGGCTCTTTTAACCACCCCACTCGATTGCGGGTGGAAAAGACGATATGTAAAGCATTGTGACAATATGATGCTGGCATATATCCTCCAGAGATGCTAGTATTTATGAAGTATCATATTGTGTCAAGATTGTTTGTGTGTATGTCGCCCTTGGGGGCTTGTCTGTTTTCTGTATATATACGAGGGTCTTCGCATTGCTTATCGCAATGCTACGAACCCGCCGCTATGATATATCGCCCTGCCGGGCTTGAATGCGGTATTTCGCGTTGAAAGATGACTACTTCCCATAGATCTCTGCTTTGCATTAGCATTTCCCGAGCCGTGGAAGCGGGTTTACTGCCTGTGGTATACGATTATGAGCATTTGTATAGGGAGATTTGAGGGGCGGGATGGCGTGGGGGAGTACTAGGGTGCTGGCGAGTGGGAGTATTCGCGTGTTGGGGGAATGGCGGTAATAAATGGGCTTGCAAGATCTTTTCCCGCACCGACATCCCACCTTTTCTTTCTCGTCATTCCATTTTTTCTCTTCCGTCATTCCAGCGAAGGCTGGAATCTAGTAAAGTACTACACCTAGTGAACGTGACACGTATCTAATTGCCATACAACCTAATAAAGGTAGCACGCTAACGTTATTATCATGTCCTGGATTCCAGCCTTCGCTGGAATGACGGGGTATTATGCGCAGTTCTTAGTATTGATAGTAACATAATATAATTGTTGACAAGAAAGCAGAGGTATATTTGCATTGCACCATAGGTAATTGGTATTTATAAGAAGGAGCTTCTAATATGAACACACTGTTTTACGGTGATAATCTAGACATCATGAAAGTGTATATAAAAGAGGAGTCTGTAGATTTGATCTATCTTGATCCGCCCTTTCAAAACCTTGTTGATTATAATATCCAAATCTGTATTAGCATGTATGGATAATACGATCACATTGTGCGGCACTCTTTTATGAACTTGGTTATCGTGGCATTGATAAATGTCTATTACTGGCAGATAGGATTATCGTATAGTTACGGCTAAGGAGTAATAATGCTAAATAGCGGGAAGCACAAAGAGTACATAACTGAGAAGATAGGACTACTAAAAGCAGAAATCTATTGCCTAACTAAGCAAGGACTATATAATCAGAACCTGCACTGTGAGTATCTGATCAAAAACATACTTAACATAGTGTATGACTGGGATCTTATAAACTTAAATACTGTAACCCATAATTATCCAAGCATTGACTTAGGTGATTTTACAACTAGGGTTTCTGTTCAAGTTACATCTACAAAGAGCTCAACGAAAGTTAGTGGAACATTGAAGAAATTCTTCAAGCACAACTTGAACAAACAATTCGATAAGCTGTATATATTTATTCTTACACAGAAACAAGGCTCATATACTATTACAGAAAAGCAGGACTCTTTAATGCTATTTGATGAGAATGAGCATATTATGGATTTTGATACTATAATAAATCTACTTTACTCGATAGGGGAAGAAAAGCTAGTTAGGCTCAATCGGTTATTTGAAGATGAGTTTGGTAATACAACTAACTATTTACTTGACATTGATAGAATAACTACCATGATAACGGAGTTTACCAACCAACAAATTGATGTTCAGAAAAGAAGTCGTAAGTATATTCCTGGCATCTTTGTTGAGATATCAGAAGTGAAAGAACTCGCTAGGTATTTTATAATCCCAAAATTCTACTATAGGGCTTATGAAAACATCAGTTTTCATGCTATCGACAATATTAACAAGTCACTAGAAGATGTTTGTATTGAGATTACTTCACCCAATATTGAGTTGCAACCTGCTATTACCGTTGACGAGATAACTAAATATTCACAAGTAATAGCATCATCGCTGGTTGAATTAAAAGTTGAAGTAGACAGAAAATTGGAAGAATATCAAGAAGTGAGTTTAGGATTACATAAGCTAAACCCAACTCCTAGGAAGGCATGGAGACATTCTTGGTCAGGCTTACGGAGTAGCTATTTTTTGGATGAGGCAATTCAACAGTTTGAAGCAATTAGTAAAAGAATCTTACTCATAACTTCCATTGCAGGTAAGGGTAAGACAAACTTCCTATGTGACCTTATAGAAAATGTAATAGTTAAGAGGGGAATGCATTGTCTGTTTTTTACAGGTAACGATCTGAATGGTATAGACCTGAATAATATTGGTGATTACATGATTGGGAGAGTGTTTAAAACACACTATTTCGCTACATTTAAGGAGTTTACATCTTATTTTCAAAAAATCTTTGAAATGACTGGAAAGTATCTCTTCATTGTTATAGACGGGCTAAATGAAGTAAATGATCTAACCACATTCCCCCCGAAACTATGCTATTTTATCGAAACATTGCTTTCCTATGATTTTATCAAACTAATCCTATCATGTAGATCAGAGTTCTTTACTGAAAGATTTAAATGCCTATCAGAATCAAGCTTTAGTAATGAGATATATAGCTTCACTGATTTCAACAGGCACATGACTGATTTTGAGAAGATGCAACTGTATGAGGGTTATTTGAAGCATTTTAAAATTGATATTCAACACATATCGAATAAAGCATATGACCAGTTATCATCTGATCCCTTGTTACTAAGAATATTTTGCGAAGCTAATACTTCATCAGATGGCATAGAAATACATAATCTTATGAGTCTAAACAAGGAACATATCTTTGAAAAATACTTTCAATATAAGATTGAACAATTTACCCTTGAATCAAAAACCCCAATTCCACTTAGGAAGATCGATAAACCGATCAAAGTCGTATTTGATAAAATCGTTCAGTGGATGCTAGACAATAATTCTTTCACTAATATCGAAATTGAATCACTAACCCTCTCAGACGTTGAAGAAGTGATGCTATCTCGAATGATTAATGAGGATATATTATTACGTAAGGATATTGACCAGTCTGGGTTATCAGAATTCTGTTTGAATTTCACTTATGATGAATTTAGAGATTTTCTGATGGCCAGATATCTACTTTCTTCATTTACAGATATTAAAGCGTTATCAATGAAGTTAGCTGATATCTTAGTCCCCACGAGTCCGATATATGAAGGAGTGCAGAAGTTCTTATTCCATATATCAAGAAGAATCCAAAATCATAAACTGAACAAACTGCTCAAAACCTATGCTTGGTATGATGAACTGTTTATTCAAGAGGTGTTCCAGTTAGATGATAGTTTTATTGATCATGATGATTTAATGAGAGTTGAACGTGTTATCAGATCAAGAAGCCTGGCCTCAAGAGAGTTCATAGTAAACTTGATACGTCGCCCTGATGAGAGACAAACATTCAATCTGAATATCATACTTCTGCTACAAATCCTTATGAGTTTTAACGAAGAAGAGTATAGGCATGTTTTTGGAAGACTGTTTTATTATGGTACCAATGAGTACTATGTGCGTGAATCCAATACGGTTAATGCTACTAAGTTGATTAGGGATCTGATTGATATATTCAAAGAGAAACCCGAGATGAATAATGTACTTCTAAACTACCTATCTTTGGTGATTTTCATGCTAGATAGCGATGACTACAAGCTTAAAGATCAATCTCGTATGCTATTAGAGAGATGTCTGGACAACTACCCGGAAGTTGTTGCTAATTTATTAATGAAGTATAAGTCGGAGGTTAAAGTAGTTAGCTTAAAAGATAGAATCTACGAAGTTTTAACTTTTGAGAGACACAAACATTCTATAGCAGAATTACTTAGGAGCATGAAGTGATAATTACACAAGATTCAGGTTTTTTTGTTTTAAAACCTAAAACTCTTAGTTTTGACGAGTTCAGAGATAAAGCAAAAGTAGCTGGTGGGACGTATGCAAATGAGGTAGTTGAGCGGATATATGATACTCTTATTGGTAATGCGAAAGACCTAAAAAAAGATTATGACAATTACTTTGATGACGAGTTTGATAGTTTTAGTGAGTTTCTAAAGAAGAGATGTAACGCTGATGACGAATGTATCAATAACATTAATATTAAACTGGCAACTCATGAAGTCCTTTATCATAGAAGACCTGAGTGGGGATTTGGCGGCTTTATTGAAATGCTTTTTTCTGATGAGATGTTTGAAGCTATTGACAGATTAACGGAGTTATAAATGAAAGTTAAAAGAGACTTTGTGACAAACAGTTCATCTACGTCATTTGTTATCATAGTAAATGATGAGTTCTTAATGGATGAATTCTATGAAGCAATTGGAGTTGATAAAGAATCTATTCTACTCCCTTTATTCGAAGATCTCTACGAATCTATCCTTTACAAAATGGAAGATATGTCCAAAAGTCGCGACTTGATCAATAATTTCTCTGAAGAAACACAGCTCAGAATAAAACAAGCTAAGGATGAGGGGAAAAAAGTGTATTTAGGGAAGTTGGGTAGTGATAATGACACGTGGGAGTCCTTTTTTTGTTGTGAGTATATTTTGGTTGAGAATGATAAGATATTTATTGACGCTACTATAAATGCTTGGTAGTATGATAGAAAGAAAGATATCGATCAAGCGATATAGTGACCAGCATTACACTGCTCTGTTTGACAAATCTAATGGACTGCTTATAAGAAAAGAAGATGTAGGTCATGAAGAGCCTTTTTGGTGTCATTCGGGTCCAGAACTTCTAGATATCTCAATAACAAACTGGTGTGATAAGAATTGTGATATATGTTACCGTAATTCTAATGAAAATGGTACGCACATGAGTATTGAAGACTATGAATCGATTATTGATCAAGCTTCACAACTTGGTGTATTTCAAGTTGCATTAGGTGGTGGTAATCCAAATCAACATCCAGATTTCTGTGATATCCTCAAAATCACTAATGATAAATTCGGCATCATACCTTCATATACGACAAATGGACGTGGCCTTACAGAAAGAATACTGAAGGCATCAAAAAGACATTGTGGTGCAGTTGCTATAAGTTACTATGAGCCGGTTGATGAGTTTATCTCCTCATTAGAACTTCTAAAAGCCAGAGGCATAAAAACAAACATACATTTTGTACTGACTTCAATTAGTGTAAATACAGCAATAGAATGGCTTAGGTTAGTTCCTAGATTCTTAGAAGGTATAAATGCGGTTATCTTTCTAAATTATAAGGCAGCTGGATATAGAAAAGACCATAACCTGCTACTTAACCAAAACCAAAAATATTCGGAATTCTTCAATCTCCTTAATAACAAAATATATCCGTTCAAAATTGGTTTTGATAGCTGTTCTATTTCGGGTATAGTGTCCAATATGAACATCGATTCTATATATTTGGAACCTTGCGAAGCAGCAAGGTTTTCGGCTTTCATATCTGAAGATTTGGAGATGTTTCCATGTTCATTCATGATAGATAGCTATTCAGGCGTCAGTTTGAGGAATAGATCAATTCAAGATGTTTGGCAGAAAAGTGGCATTTTTAATGGTGTCAGAGGTAAACTACTTTCTGGGGGTGATAATTGCTTGGATTGTAAGTCATATGTATGCTGTTTAGGAGGTTGCCCAATTTTTGACAATCTAAACTTATGCAGTAACGAATCACTTCGGATGAAGTAATTTATATATTCTAAATAGCAATTATATAGGTCTGATATTCTATCAATTGAGACTGTCCTATATATGCTGCAATCTTTTCTAAACCTCCTATCCAGCTATAGTTATTACTGTCCTTTCTCTATTTCCCTTGACAAAGTGATAGGGCACAAACTTTGTAATCCCCAAATATGAAACACGGCAAAGCAAGTTGCAGAGCCGATATAAAGGAGTTTGTCGCCATGGTGCATGACAGTCGCATCACCACCCATCCAATTCTTGATGTGCCGGAATTGGAAGAAATCGGTTTTTATTGGAATGGCAATACGCTAAAGGCACGCAGAGGCGAGATGATTTCCTCTGCGCTGATTGCCAATGGCATATCCATCTTTGGTCACCATCACAAGGATGGCGGAGCGCAGGGCATCTTTTGTGCCAATGGGCAGTGTGCCAAGTGCAGCGTTATCGCCAATGGCGTATCGGTGAAGTCTTGCATGGTAGCCGTTACCGAAAACATGATTGTGCAGAGCGTAGAAGGCCTGGCAACCTTGCCGGCAGACGACGCACCCAGCAGCTTTGAGCCGATTGAGCATATCGATACCGAAGTGCTTATCATCGGTGGTGGTCCGGCGGGTTTATCTGCTGCCATCGAGCTGGGTAAAAAGAACATCCCCGCGTTGCTGATAGACGATAAGAACGCTCTGGGCGGCAAGCTGGTGCTGCAAACGCATAAGTTCTTCGGTTCGGAAGAAGACAGCCGTGCTGGAACCCGTGGACATGATATCGGCAAGCTATTGGCAGCCGAGGTTAGTGCCTTTGCCAGCATAGATGTTTGGCTGAATAGCACTGCGGTGTTTGTGTTCAGCGACCGCAAGGTTGGCATACTAAAGGATGGAGTTTACAAGATTGTTAGCCCCAAACGCATCCTGAACGCAGCGGGTGCCAGAGAGAAGTTCCTGCGCTTTCCAGGTAACAACCTTGCCCGCATCTACGGCGCGGGTGCATTCCAGACCCTGGTTAATAGAGATTTAGTCCGTCCCACTCAAAGGCTGTTCATCATCGGCGGTGGAAATGTTGGCCTTATTGCCGGTTATCACGCTTTGCAAGCAGGCATTGAGGTTGTAGGCCTGGTGGAAGCCATGCCCGTGTGCGGTGGCTACAAAGTTCATGCCGACAAGCTGATGCGCCTGGGAGTGCCTATCTACACCTCGCACAGCATCCTCTGTGCCAGTGGCAAGGAAGCTGTAGAGAGCATCACCATCACCGAAATAGACAGTAAGTTCCAAGCCATTAAAGGCACGGAAAAGACCTTTACTTGCGACACGATATTAATAGCCGTGGGGCTTGACCCCTTAAGCGAATTTACCATAGAAGCCGAAGCAGCAGGCTTACCAGTAGATTCCGCGGGTGACGCACTGGAGATAGCCGAAGCCAGCTCTGCCATGTTCAATGGCAAGATTGCCGGACTAAAGATCGCCTCTGCCTTGTCCGGTGAAAGCGGTAACCCCGTTCCTGAAG
Organism: uncultured bacterium; assembly: GCA_938009275.1. GTDB lineage: Bacteria > Cloacimonadota > Cloacimonadia > Cloacimonadales > Cloacimonadaceae > Cloacimonas. The sequence goes on along the minus strand of CALLHY010000043.1, from coordinate 27,990 downwards.
AGTGGTATGCCAAAGCAGAAGCCCTAAAAGCACACCCGGGCATAATTAAAGGCTATAACAACAACCCCGCGGAAGAAGGCGTATTCCCCATCATCCACTGCTTGCAAGAGATTCCCTGTAATCCCTGCACCACGGTTTGCCCTACGAATTCTATTAATACCGAAGACGGCAGCCTTATGGCAGTGCCGGTGTATAGCGGAAGTTGCATCGGTTGTGGCAAATGCCTGCTTATCTGCCCCGGCTTGGCAATAACCTTGGTGGATTACCGCAAGGATAAGGACATGCCTACGGTTAGCCTGGTTTATGAAGTAGGCAATCACGAAATAAAGATTGGTGACCAGCTGCCTTTGGTGGATATAGATGCTATGCCTTTGGGCAAGTTTGCCGTTACTGGTGTGCAGAACTATGCCAAACAACATTGCCAGATAGTGAAGTTTTGCGTACCCAAAGCCATTGCCAAGCAGATTGCCGGTTTTGTTATACAGCCGGATGATGTTAGCGCAGCCTTGCCGGAGCCAATTATACCAGAAAGGCTTGCCGATGATGCCATGATCTGCCTGTGTGAGCGGGTTACTGTGGGTCAGGTACGCAGCCTTGTGCGTAGCGGAATTAGTGACCTTAATCAGCTAAAAGCCATCACCCGCGCAGGCATGGGGCCTTGTGGTGCTAAAACCTGTGAAGTTATGATAAAAGGTGTGCTAAAAGAAGAAGGCATACCGGTTACGGATGTAGTGCCCAATACCAAGCGTCCGCTATTTATAGAGATTCCCCTATCCAAGTTTCCCGATGGGAGCGTGAAATGAGCAAGATATATGACATCGTAATAATCGGAGCAGGTTCCATTGGCTTACCCACTGCCTATTACCTTGCCAAGAGCGGTAGAAAGGTATTGGTAGTTGACCCCGAGCATGGCCCCGGACAGCAGAATAACAAAAAAGCAATTGGTGGAGTGCGTGCAACGCATTCGGACTTTGGCAAGATTAGCGTGTGCCTTCGTTCAATAGAGATTATGCGTAACTGGCATGAAGAGATGGGCGACGACATCGGTTGGATGAGCAATGGCTACAGCTATCCTGCTTATAACGAAAAAGATGCCAAAACCCTGCAAGACCTGATGAAGATTCAGTTAAGCTTTGGGCTGAACATAAAGTGGCTTAGTCCTGATGAATATGGCGAGATAGTGCCGGGGATATTAAAAGAAGGCTTAATCGGCTCTACCTATTCACCCGAAGACGGCTCTTGCAGCCCCTTGATGCTAACCTCGTCCTTCTATTTTCATGCGCTGAAGGCGGGAGTGGACTTCCATTTTAATGAACGCGTTACCGGCTTTGTATTGGATGGCAACAAGGTTAGCGAAGTTAAAACCGATAAAGGAAGCTATGCTTGTTCCAAGGTGGTAAATGCCAGCGGTAACAACGCCAGAGAGATTGGCGCAATGCTGTCGCTAGATTTGCCGGTGTTTCCCGATAATCACGAAGCGGGCATTACCGAACCAGTAGCTAGATTCTTTGGCCCAATGGTTATCGATATGCGCAAGGCACCTGGATCTGCCAACTTCTATTTTTATCAGAACCACGAAGGACAGGTGGTGTTTTGCATCACTCCCGAACCGGCAATCCTGGGCATAGACAATCGCAGTACCTCAGAATTCCTGCCCATGTGCAGCAAACGCATGCTTCATATCTATCCCAGACTGCGTAATCTGAAGGTACGCAGAACCTGGCGTGGACAATATCCCATGACGCCTGATGGCTTCCCCATTGTGGGCGTTAGCAAAGAGATTCCAAACTTGATTAATGCCGTGGGTATGTGTGGGCAAGGCTTTATGCTGGGTCCGGGCATGGGTGAGCTTATCACCCGCATTTGCAACAATCAGCTTAGCCCTGAGGATAACCTTATGTTAAAGAGCTTTGATCCTTACCGCGAGTTTAGCGGCGAAGAGAAATTCAAATAAAACTGCAATATATCCAATAACCAGATAAGCCTGTTGTGATATTCATAACAGGCTTTTCCTTTTTGTAACTCGAAAGAATTATATGAACTTGGAGATACGGAAAGCTTTCGAAACCTGAACGAATTACTTATGAAATACACATGAGATACGCATCCCATTAGTAATTCATGCGTATTTCATAAGTAATTCCTGCAAGCAAGGAAGCTGATTGAGCACATAAATATCTGTAGCATTATTAGGACAGGATGTTTAGCAAGGCTGAATCATGCTTTTTCATTACGGATAAATAGCAAGCAGGCAGAATTGTTAAAGATTTTGCTTGCTCTTTTTCAAGACTCGTAAATATAGGCACTAAAGGAAAAATAACATTTAAGGACAGAAAAATGCAGCTTTCAAAAAGAGCTTTGGAAATACAGGCTTCGCCTATCAGAAAGTTAATGCCGCATGCGGTTAGCGCAAAAGCAAGAGGCATAAAAGTGTATCATTTAAACATCGGTCAACCCGATATTCCCACACCTGAAGAGATGATAAAGGTGTATCACGATTTCTCGGATAAGGTGCTTGCCTATGGCCCGTCTCAGGGGCTGGATGTATATCGTGAAGGCTTGGTGGAATACTATAAACGTCAGGGAATAGAGCTGAAAGTAAATGATATAATTGTAACCACTGCCGGCAGTGAAGCGATCACCTTTGCCATGATGGTAGTGGGCGAAGTGGACGACGAGATTATAGTCCCCGAGCCTTTTTATACTAACTACAATGGCTTTGCCACAATGGCAGGCATAAACTTACGCCCCTTAACCACCTATGCCGAAACAGGCTTTGCCCTGCCGGAAAGCAGCATTATAGAAGCCCTGATAAATAGCAAAACCAAAGCCATTATGCTCTGCAATCCCGGTAATCCCACCGGAACTGTGTATAGCAAAGATGAGATAATTCGCATTGCCGAGATATGCAAAAAGCATAATCTTTATCTTATATCAGACGAGGTGTATCGCGAGTTTGTGTATGATGGAACCATGCATACAAGTGTATTGGAAGTGCCAAACTTTACCGACAATGCCATTATGGTGGATAGCGTTTCCAAGCGTTACAGCGCTTGCGGAGCCAGAATTGGCTGTATAGTATCTCGCAATAAAGAGCTGATGGATGCAGTGTTAAAATTTGCCCAGGCCCGTCTGTGCCCTCCTACTGTGGATCAGCTTGCCGCCAATGCCTGTGTGTATTTGAAGGATGAATACTTCAGCGCGCTAAAAGACGAATATCAAGCCAGACGCGATCTGGTGATGAATGAACTGGCAAAGATACCCGGAATAGTTTGCAAAAAACCGGAAGGTGCATTTTATATAGTTGCCAAGCTTCCCATTAAGGATGCCGAGGACTTTATAATCTGGCTGCTAAACGAGTATAGCGTAAACAATGAAACCGTTATGGCAGCTCCGGCAGAAGGTTTTTATGCCACACCGGGGCTGGGACGTAATGAATTGCGATTGGCTTATATCTTGTGCAAAGAAGACCTGCAAAAAGCCATGAACATCTTCCGTAGCGGACTGGAAGCTTACCAAAACAGACGGTAAGGAATGAAGGATTTTCCCTTATCTATTCTGGAAGGTCTGATCCACAATATCAGGACACCTCTGAACCTGATATTGGGATATGCCCAACAGCTACAGAAACAGGGAGATAATGCCTATTTAGAACGTATCCTACAAGCGGGAGTAACCATAGACGACTTGCTGCAAAGTACATGGGAAGCTTTTGACATGCGCAAGGCTGAGGTTTGCCAGCTAAACCTGAACGAATGGCTAGGTGCCGAGATGGCACTATTGCACAATCATCTGATGATTAAGCACAAACTGCTGATGGTGGCAGATATCCCCAAAGAAGAGGTTTACTGTCTGGTATCGCCCTTAATGCTTAGCCAATGGCTGGAATCAACGCTCCTTTGCATAGTTGGGGGCATCTCCAATTGCCATCTGCAGGCGAAGTTTCAGATACTGGCAAACGCTAAGATCATCATTGAGCTAATCTGCCAGGATGCTGATTACAGTAGTTTGATAAGTCTGGCTCAACAGTGCAAGGACAATAGTCCTGAGTTCATTAAGATGAATACCAGCTATAATGGGGCAGCAATAATGCTGGAGGTGAGTATAATATGAGCGAAGCCATGAGACATCGCATCCTTGTGGTGGATGATAGCAAAGAGACCCTGGAGCTATTCAGATTACAGCTTGGCGATGCCTATAACATCGATACTGCTCTCAGTTTACAGGAAGCCAGACAGCTTTTGGAGATTAATCGTTATCACATAGCCATAGTGGACTTGGTGTTGCCGGGAGAGAATGGACTCGACCTTATTCAGACTGTAACCTCAGAATATCCCTATACAGCGGTAATAGCCATTAGTGGCCAAGCCTCTATCGAAACCGCTGTGGCGGCTATGAAGCTGGGGGCAAGCGAGTATTTGGTGAAGCCATTTAGAAATCTGGATTTGATAAACATTCAGGTAGAGAAGATACTGCAAACTCAATGGCTGATAGCCGAGAATCAGCGCCTTAATGCCATGATTCAGAAAGATATAGAAACCAATCTGATAATTGGTAATTCGCTGGCTATTCAGGCACTATTGCAAAAGGTGAAAAAGATTGCCAAGCTGGATACTCTGGCACTGATAACCGGGGAAACCGGAGTTGGCAAAAGCGTGTTTGCCGAGCTTATCCACTGCAATAGCCTCAGAAGAGACAAGAAGTTTGTGGCGGTGAACTGCGGTAGCTTAACCGAAACCCTGCTTGAGAGCTTGCTATTTGGTCATAAACGCGGAGCTTTTACCGATGCCTTTAGGGACAAAGTGGGTTATTTTCAGGAAGCTAATGGCGGAACCTTGTTCTTAGACGAAATAACCGAGACATCACTTGCCTTTCAGGTGAAGCTGCTAAAGGTGTTGGAATCAGGAATATTCAGACAGGTGGGTAGCGATCATGACCTGCATACCGATGTAAGGATTATCGCCGCTACTAATAAAGACATAAAAGAAAGCGTGGATAACGGTCAGTTTAGAGAAGACCTTTACTATCGTCTGAATGTAATCAAGCTGCATATCCCGCCCTTACGTGAACGTAAGGACGATATAAAGATATTGGCCAGTGCGTTTACCAGTGAATTCTGTGCCAAATATAAGAAAAGTGAGCTAAAGCTATCTCCGGGAGTGCTGTCCATTTTGCTAAATTACGAATGGAAGGGCAATATCCGCGAACTACGTAACGCTATTGAGCACGCAGTGATCCTGGCAGAACACAAGGTTATCCAACCTGACGATTTGCCGGAAAACATATTCGGATCAGCTGAATTGAGCAATATGTCGGGCTACCATGATGGGGGAGGAAGCTGGAATACTGCAAAGAAAGAGTTTTCCAGACGCTATTTCCATCAGCTTTTACACCAATGCGAAGGCAATTTTAGTTTGGCAGCCAAAGTTTCGGGCTTGACTAGAGATAACCTCTATAAAAAATGTGAACAGCTTGGTATTGACTATAATCATTACCGTAAATCTAACATTAAGAATGAAGATAAAAAAGTGGGTCAGTTATGAAAACTAAGTGGAAAGTGTCGCCATATCTGTACATCCTTCCGGCGTTCTCACTACTATTTGCCTTTAGGCTAATACCCATCATTATGTCCTTTGTTATCAGCTTCTTTGATTGGTCTATAAAGGGCACAGGGAAGTTCATCGGGCTCTTGAACTATTCGAATATGCTAAAAGATGAAGTATTTTGGCAATCTATGGGCAACACCTTTTGGCTAGTGATTATAGTAGTTCCGGCTAGCATCGTATTTTCTTTGCTATTTGCGGTTATGCTAAACCAGATAAAGAGGCTAAAAGGGCTGTTCAGAACGGTTTACTTCATGCCCTTTGTTACTTCGTTGGTTGCGGTATCCATCGTGTGGAAGATTATGTTTAACGAGCAAACCGGACTGATGAACACCATGATCGGCTGGGTGGGCATAGAGCCTCAGAAATGGCTGTCGGAAGCAAGAGGCATCTTTGATATCTTCTTCTCCGGCTTTGGCATCACCTTGCCAAAATGGGCTGGCGGGCCGTCACAAGCATTGTTTGCCATTATTATCATGACTGTTTGGAAGGGCTTGGGGTACAACACAATTATCTACCTTGCAGGTCTGCAAAACATATCCAAAGTGTATTATGAAGCAGCCGAGATTGATGGAGCTAGTAAACTAAAACAATTCTTCCGTATTACTCTGCCCCTGGTCTCCCCCACCACGTTTTATGTGCTTATCATGACCACCATTGTCAGCTTCCAGGCATTTGCCCAGATCTATCTAATGACAGATAAGGGCGGGCCGCTGAATACCACCAAGCTAATAGTTTATTATATCTATGAAAAGGGCTTTGACACCCTGGACATGGGCTATGCCAGTGCCGTTGCGCTTGCGCTGTTCATACTGATACTCGGCCTCACTGTGCTCCAGAAACGTCTGGAAAAACATGTGAACTATTAGGAGGTGTGTAATGAACGAAAAACTTAGAATGAGCATAATCTACACCGTATTAAGCGTGTTTGGACTAGTAATGATAGTCCCATTTATCTGGATGATTTCTACCGCTTTGATGACCCAGTCTGAATTCAACAAGCATGAATCTACCTTTGTTCCCAAAGAAGAATATCACGTTTGGGATAACGGAAGCGAAAAGCAAAAGGTGCTGTTTGTTATGGATAAGGGAGACAAAAGCATTGTGCATTTGTTGGATAAAGACGGCAAGATTGTAGAGGAATACAAAGAAGCACCCCGCTCTCAAGTTACTAAGGTAAAGAAAGTCCCCAGCTTTCATTGGGCAAACTTCATTAAGGCATTTAAGAAAGTACCTTTTGGTATCTATTTTGCCAACACACTGTATGTAAGCTTTGTTTCGCTAATAGGGGTGTTGATTACATCCATGTTGGCTGCTTATGCCTTTGCCAGAATGGAGTTTATCGGGCGTGACTTCTTCTTTTATTTGTTCTTAAGCATGATGATGGTGCCCGAGCCGATATATCTTATCTCGTCTTACGTGCTTTTGGACAAGATTAACTGGTTAGATACGTATCAGGCCTTGATTGTGCCCTGGTGTGTGAACATCTTTACCATATTCTTATTCAGACAGCACTTCAAATCACTACCCCAGGAGCTATTTGATGCTGCGGCTATAGACGGATGCGGCACCTTTGGTATGCTATGGAGAATAATGCTCCCCCTTTCCAAGCCAATTATTGCCACAGCCTCCATCTTCTCGTTAATAGGAAGCTGGAATAGCTTCATGTGGCCTTTAGTGATGACAAACCGTCCCGAGCTTAGAGTGTTGCAAGTGGGCTTAAGCTACTTTAACCAGGAAGCTTCCACGCAAACAACGCTGTTGATGGCGGCTTCCACATTTAGTATTGTGCCTATCCTGATTCTATTCTTTATGGCACAAAAACAGATTATCGCCAGCTATGCCAAAGCCGGACTGAAAGACTAAGGAGCAAGAAAAAGTGAACGAAACAGATATCAGACAAAAACGTGCCCAGCAGATAAAAGGTAAAACTGTGCATCCCGAATATGTGAAGCCGGTTACCGTGGCAAAGGTTGATGATCAGTTACTTAAACCCCAGGTGCTGGTATCATCAAAGACTAACCGCATGATTGCCCTTGCTGTGTTTGCCATAACTTTAATAGTGTATATGCTCACACAGGCAAGAACTATGTCATTTTGGGATAGCGGCGAGTATGCCACCTGCATTAGCATCTTAGGTGTTCCCCATCCTCCCGGTAATCCATTCTATATCTTATTTGGCCGCGCTATTGTGTCACTATTTGGTGGCCTGATATCTCATGCTGTATTAGCTGCATTTATTTCTGGTTTAACCAGTGCGTTTGCCGTAATGTTTACCTACCTTTTCACCGTTCAGCTTACCAGCATGTTCAAAGTAAAGGCTTGGGAAGCCATCTTCGCTGGCGTAGTTGCAGCTGTATATACAGCATTCTCCTTTACTTTTTGGATGAACGCTGTGGAGGCTGAAGTTTATTCTGGTCTGGTATTCTTTGTGAACTTGATATTATGGCTAACTATGGTTTGGGTGCAAAAGTCTGAAGATTTCTCGCATCAGAATATCCTGCTGCTTATCGTATATCTGTTTTTCCTCGGTTTCTGCGTGCATCAAACCGCATTACAAGTAGCCCCTGCCGTGCTGTTCATTGTGGTGTATCCGCTTTTCCAAAAGGGCATAAAGGGAAATAACTTCTGGTTAAAGGTGATAGGCTACACCTTCGCTCTTTTTGCCGGATACTTCATATTTGGATCTATCGGCAAGGGTATGGCAATAGACGATTTTGATAAGTGGGGCTTTGCCATTGTGGCCTTGCTAATTACCTACATCGAACTTAGAGACGTAATAGATAAACGGGTATGGGTGCTTAGTGCTATCTTAGTATTTGCGGGGCTTTCATCGCACTTATACCTGATGATTCGTGCAGCAGACAGACCCTTCATCAACGAAGGGCACCCCAGCACCTGGCAAATGTTTCAAGATTATGTGCTGCGTAAGCAATATGGCAACACCAGCTTTGTAAGCCGGCGTGGCAATTTCTTCACCGATCAATTGGGTTATCACTTCATACGGTATTTTAATATGCAGTGGTTCCCCGAAAGCATGTTTGCCAGGCTCACGGCATCACCAGCTTTGCTACTTCGAAGCCTTGGCAATATATTCATCTGGTTCTTGGGTGTTGCTGGAGCAATCTATCAGTTTAGAATGAATAAACACAGCTTCAGATACTTTCTAAGTATAATAATCATCACTACCATCGTTATGGTCTTTGTGATGAACTTGTCCAATGCTGAAGTTAGAGATCGTGACTACTTCTTTGTGGTAGCCTATAACATGTGGGCTGTGTGGCTAGGGATAGGTAGCCTGGCATTAACATCTCTGTTAAGGAACAACGGTGCAAAAATAGCTCTCATTGTAGTGTTGTCCCTCGTGCCTCTGCATAACTTTGTTGCTCAGTACAAGTTGCATGATCGCTCCAATGAGTTCATCGCCTTGGATTATGGTTTAAATTTCCTGAATTCTGTGGAAGAAAATGCGATAATCTTTACCAATGGTGATAATGACACTTTCCCGCTTTGGTATGCACAAGCTGTTGCCGATCCTCATGCCAAGGAATATATTCACCCGGCTAAGGATGTGTACCCCACCCAGGAAAGCCTGGATGCCATGAAGAACGCCATGGAATACAAAAACAAGTATCTCAAGGGGATAAGAAAGGACGTATCCATTGCAAACCTTTCTTTACTAAATACTCCATGGTACATTCGTCAACTTAGAGACAAAGAAGGCATCCTGTTCAGCATTCCTGATGATCAGCTTGATAGTATGCACATTAGTGAATTGCCTACCCAGCTAACCATTCCCGGACCTCCTGCCAAACCAGAGATGGGCTTCAGTATCAGCATCCCCACTACAGCTGAGTGGAGACCTAATGAACCTTTCTACCGTGTATCTGATCAAGCTGTTATGCAAATCATTAGGGATAACTTTGGCAAGCGTCCTATATACTTTGCCGTAACCTGTGAAAGCTTTATAAACTTCGACGATTACGTGAGAAACGAAGGTATGGTTTCTCGTATAGTGAGTACCCCCGGAGAAGATCAACTGGATATTAGCCGTTTAACTTACAATATCGATAAAGTATATCAATATCGCTCTATTGCCGATAAACGAGTACACATGGACGACAATATGGTACGTTTGGTTATGAACTACGGTTCAGGATACGTTCGTGCTGCCAAATACTTTGTAGATCAAGGTCAGTACCAAAAAGCTCTGGATTATGTTAACCGTGGCAGAATTTATATAGACACGGAGCTGAAGCTAACAGAATTTTACACCAGTTACTATACTGCAACCAATGAATGGGGCAAGCTTGATAAGTTTGTGGCTGAAAATGTATTTACTCACCCTGATGGATGGCGTATATATTTGAGCTACGTTCTAGCGCATGTAGTGGAGAAGTATCCCAACCACATCATACCGATGTTACGCAAAGGCATGCTTCAATATCCGGCACAGGACTATTTTGCTCAATTAGGTATGCATGCAGCACTGGAACTGAACATGAAACCTGAAATAAAGAACCTCTTTACCGAGCTTAACAACCAGATGCTATATGATTTGAACTACTACCTGCAGCAGTTAGAGCTTCCTGACACTGTCTCAAAAGATCAGCCAAGTAATAGATAAGCATACGAATGAATTATGGTATATAGTATACTTATCGGCGGTAAGGCTGGACTGGGAATAAAGAAAGCGGCTCAGGTAATTGCCACTACCTTGTTGCATGATGGTTGGCACGTATTTCAACAGGATGACTATCAAAGCCTGATAAAAGGCGGCCATAATTTCAGCATTGTTAGCTTTGGAACCGAGCCTGTTAATACCGGATATTCCAGGGTAAACCTGATTATATCCTTGGATAAACGCAGTGCAACTGAACACGAGAATGATCTTCTGGATGATAGCCCGGGTTGTTATCATATTTATAATGCAGACGATGCTCCAGATGGCTTTGCCGATAAAGACGGCAGGCATATTAGTATTCCTTTAGACTCATTATTGAAGCAACTTTCCAGCTCCGGCTCAGTGGTGTCGATGGCTGCTATTGCTATAGCCTTTAGTTGGTTAGGCTGGGATGCAGATAAGATGCAAAACACCATAAAAAAAGAGTATAAAAGAGATCGGGAAGAAAACATCCAATATGCCATACATGTATTTAGCATAGCTGTTACGCACAACATTAATAGCGGATTAGCAAGGCTGGCCAACCATTCTAAACCTAAATCCAGATTGCTCTCTGGGAATCAGGCAATAGCCCTGGGTGCATGGGCTGCTGGATTGGATTTCTATTATGCATATCCAATGACTCCAGCATCATCCATTCTTCATTATTTAGCATTAAAACAGAGCACACACCACATCTATGCCATCCACGCTGAAAGCGAGTTAGCCGCTGCCAATATGGCAATTGGTAGTATAGTGGCGGGTGCAAAAACCGCTGTTGGAAGCAGCGGTGGAGGTTTTGCCCTGATGCAAGAAGCTTTCTCGCTGGCAGGAATGGTGGAAGCACCACTTTTATGCATACTTGCCTCACGTCCTGGCCCTGCTACCGGTGTCTCTACCTATACTGCTCAGGAAGACCTCGCCTTTGCTCTGCATCAGGGACATGGTGAGTTTGGGAGAGTGGTAGCTGCACCAGATAGCATCGAAAGAGCTTATAGCCTCTCTGCTGAATTGTTGTGCCTTGCATGGGAATATCAAAGCCCAGTGATCTTGCTTAGTGATAAGCATCTCTCTGAAAGCAGCATTGATTTTGAGCAATTCAGCTCAGTTCCCTTTGCAGACGATTATACTATAGTGGCTAAAGATAACAATGACTATACACGCTATTCAGACACAGAAGATGGAGTTTCACCGCTTTTGTTCCCAGGCTCAGATAATGTGGATGACGGCACAGTTATAAAGTGGAACTCTCATGAGCATGTGGCTCTGGGGCTACGCACAGACAAAGCACGAGACATGATTATCCAGAAGGATAAGCGCAACAGGAAATCCCATAGCTTACACTTGGCAACCAAACGCTATAAACGGGTTAACATCTACGGTGATAGGGGAACTCCAGTTTTCGCCTACGGTTCATCGGTCATGGAGCTTCTGGAAGCCCGGAAGTATTGCCGTAAGGATTTCCGCATTGTTTCTTTGGTCTATCTGCTTCCCTTCCCTCAGGACGAGCTTAACAGCTTTGCTTCAAGCAAAGCTTTGGTTTTGGAGCATAACTCTTCAGGTAGTTTTGCCACTTATCTGCAACAGCATCTTAGCTTGGAGATCGTTAAACGCATTCTTAGATATGACGGTCGGCCTTTCGACCCAAAAGAACTTGCTGTATTGTTAGAGGAGTATCTTGATGCGTGACCTCAGTACTAACAAAGAAAACACTTGGTGCACAGGATGCGGAAATTTTGGAATACTAAATGCCGTCAAAAAAGCAATAACGTCCATGAACAACGATGGAACCAAGCTAGCCGACATTGCTATTACTACCGGCATAGGCTGCCACGGAAAGATATTCGACTACCTTGCTCTAAACGGTATCTACGGACTTCATGGACGTGGAACCGCTACTGCAAGCGGAATTAAGCTTGCCAATCCCAAGCTAAAGGTTATAAGCTTTGGCGGCGATGGTGACAGTTTGGGAGAAGGACTGGAGCACACTCTTTTTGCTGCTAAACGGAACATGGACATCACTCTGGTTCTGCACAACAATGGCAATTATGGTTTAACAACAGGGCAATTCTCTCCCCTCAGCCGGGTTGGCTATAAAGGACTTTCCACCCCTTCAGGCAGCATCGAGCGTCCTTTCCGTCCTGTGCCGTTATTGCTGGAAGCGGGAGCAACTTTTGTAGCACGCGGCTTTAGCGCAAAACCGGATCATCTTGCCGATCTAATGGTGCAAGCGGTTAATCATAAAGGCTTTTCCTTTATTGAAGTAATGCAGCCTTGCGTTAGTTACAACAATAACTATGCAGACTTGAACCAGCGTATTAAGATGATGGAGATAATCCCTCAAACCTGCAGTATGGCTATAGAGCTTGCCAGCAATGAAGAGCATGTGTACCTGGGTGTATTTGCCAAACATGATTACCCCTCATTCCACGAAGGTCTTTATGCCGACATTTCTCCTCTATCTATCAGACTAGCACGTGAAGAACGTATAGCACTTCTAAACAATTAGATAGCATTATGTATAAGCTTCCTAAATATCAAAGAATCCGCCTGCCAATTCAGCTAATCTTTCTATTTGCATCGGTTTTATTCACCACTTTGATAGTTATGGGACTAAACAAGTCTGTCCACGCTATTTGCCCCTATGCTATAGTATGTTTTGGAATAAGTAAGGCAGGAATAGTAACTGCCACACATGTTAGTTTTGCTCTCACCATCATCATTAGTTTGGGCATTATTATCTCCTCTATGTTTATCGGCAGAAAGTTTTGTTCCTATGTATGTCCATTGGGAACCGTACAGGAAGCGGTGTTCTCACTTCATCCTCCCAGTTATTATAAACGCAATCGGCTAAGCTATTTCTACGAAAGCAAATTGTCTCGCATCAAGTACTTGGTGTTGCTGATTACGTCAGTTCTGTCTTTACTAGGAATTGGGTATTTATTTATACGCATCTGCCCTATCTATGCGCTATCAATGCTACCATTTCTGGCTATTCCAGGGCTTGTTATGTTGCTTTTTGTAGTAGTCAGCTCATATTTTGCCGATCGTTTCTGGTGCAGATTCCTATGTCCTTTTGCTGCCCTGATGAATGTTGCCCAGTATCTTGGCAAGTTGTATGGACTAAAGCGTTTACTTATTCGTAGGAATCTGGAACGTTGTATCGATTGTGGTATATGCATGCAGCACTGTCCTATGAATATAAACATAGTGGAATCGGAGTATGTGCATTCTCCCGATTGCATACACTGTATGAAATGCGCTGACAAGTGCCCAAAGCCTGGCACCATCTGCTGCGAAAAGGATGAGTAACATGAACCATGCTCTAAAGATTTTGTTCATTATTGCAATGCTCGGGCTTCTTGCCTTCCAAGTATATAACGGTATTATCAAACAAGCATCCAACACCAAAGTTTGCCCTGTTGATGCAATATCTATGCAAAACGGCAAAGCCGTGATTGACTCCAGTAAGTGCATTGGTTGCCGCAGATGTGTTGATGGTATCATTGCACCTCAAATAATGCCTTCGGATAGCATTAAAACCACGGAACCAATAGCTAGCCCTCAATCTGAAAAAAAATCAATTGTTCCAGCTAAAGAGCCACATAAAGTTGCTCAAGCCTCCCCAAAGGCCAAGAAAAGCCATAATGTTGATCCAAACAAGTGCATAAGTTGTGGTTTGTGCGTCGCTGCCTGTCCTGTAAGTGCCATTACTATGGTCGATAACAAGGCTGTAATAGACGAAGAGAAATGCATTAACTGCGGCATCTGCATCCTTGGTGATAACAGTAATTTCTCCGGTTGCCCTGTAGCTGCCATATCTGCCCCTTAGTTCTATTCAATTTATTTCTTCCTTGCTGCTTCCTTGAACGAATTGCTTATGCATTACGCATGAAACACGGATCAGATGCGTAATTCATGAGTAATAGTTGTGTAGTTCGTTCAATAAAAAGCCTACTGCTCACCAAAATATTCTGGCTATACCACCAAATAAGAATTCGGCGTTCCAGATTAATCAATGATCTTCTCTTGAACTTCCTACGAAACTAATTGACACAAAAATAGCGTCTGATTTGTTTGGACATAAAGTGATATTACTGGAGTAGAAATATGAATGACCAGTTACAAGACCTTTTAAAACGTGTGTATGAGGAAGGTGTTGCCAAGGCTAAAGCCGAAGCCGATACCATTCTTGAACAAGCCAATAGCAATGCCCAACAGATTATTAACAATGCTGAAAGGCAAGCACAAGAGATTGTAGCAAAAGCAGAAAAGAACGCCGCAGACCTCAAAAAGAATACAGACTCAGATTTACAGATGGCTGCCAATCACAGCCTAAGCGCGGTTAAGCAAAAGATCACTGACCTGATACTTAATCAATCTCTAAACACTAAGATTGGTGAAGCATTTAACGATGTTGAATTCATGAAGAAGCTAATTATGGAAGCTGTTAGCGCGTGGAAATCCAATTTTGAAGCAGGAACCCTTACTATTAGCGAATCTATGAAACCACAATTGGATGAATATTTCATCAGTTCGATTAAGAGCCTGTTCAAAAGTGAGTTCGTGGTAGATTTCAGTCCTGTTATGAAGAAGGGATTTCAGATTTCTCCGCAGGATGGAACCTACAAGCTTGTATTTAGCGAAGATGATTTTGCCAACCTGTATAAGGTCTATTTAAGACCCAGATCCAAAGATATCCTCTTTAGTAACTAGCAATGAGCCAGGAATATTTCTATTTTGTATCCGGCTTGCCCACGCTAAACTTTGATGATACAAAGCTAAGCTATACTCCGGAACAATTCAGGAACGAGGCAAGTAAACAGCTTACCGAAAAGGATTATCAGAGCCTTTGCTCGTTACATATATTGAGCGATATTGATAACTTGCTGCATAAGCTATACAATACTGCTTCGGAGCCACACCCTGAAGGGTTGATAAGTTCGGATTATTGGGATGGGTTTATCGCTTTTATGCGTTCAAAAACTGAGAATCCCAATAGCGAGGTGCCAGCCTGTTTTAAAGAACTGCCACCATTTATATTAGCTGATTTGCAGGATGCTATGTCGCGTGAGGAATTGCCGCCTCTTGCAAGCTTGGAGAAGCAACTAATAGCTTCATTTTATAACTGGGCAGAACAGCACCCCGCAAGCTTTACAAAAAAATGGTTTGCCTTTGATAGACAGATTCGCAATATCCTCTTAGCTATTAATGGCAGAAAGCATCAGCCTGGCTATGATCAATATCTGGTTGGACATGACGAAATGATAGACCATCTGGCTAAGAGTCACGCGGCTGATTTTGGTATTGGCAAAGACAACGAGATATTCGAGAGCCTCTATCGCATCTATGAACAGAATAATCTGCTGTATCGCGAAAGGAACTACGATAACCTGCGTTGGAAGTGGATTGATAACCAGAATTTCTTTAATTACTTCAATATAGATAGAGTATTAGGTTATTATTGCAAGCTACGTATTCTAAACCGGTGGATAAATGCCGACCCTAATGTAGGCAAAGAGATATTCCACGACACGCTAAATGCAATGGAGAATAGCTTCCAGTTCCCGGATGAGTTTAATATAAAAAGCGTTAGAAAATAACAGAAGGTAATAGATATGACCAAAGGTATTGTGAAAGGAATTATTGCCAACCTGGTTCAGGTAGAAGTTAGCGGGCCTGTCTCGCAAAATGAGATTTGCTACATTAACCTGGGTGGCGTGAAACTGATGGCAGAAGTTATAAAAGTAATGGGAAACATCGCCTACAGTCAGGTGTTCGAAAGCACCAGAGGCCTAAAGCCCGGCGATACAGTAGAATTCACTGAGCACATGCTGGAAGTGAAGCTCGGGCCGGGTATGCTGTCCAAAAACTACGACGGATTGCAGAATGACCTGAACAAGATGAATGGCGTGTTCTTAACCCGTGGCGAATATACAGACCCCTTGGATGAAGAATCCGTTTGGCACTTTACTCCCCTTGTTAAAGAGGGCGACAAAGTTAAAGGTGGTGACTGGCTGGGAAGCGTTCCCGAAAGCTGGATTAGCCACAAGATTATGGTTCCCTTTGGCATGGAGGGTGAGTATAACGTAAAATCCGTTGCCCTCGAAGGTGATTATAAGATAAGCGATACTATTGCTACTTTAGTGGATGTGGATGGCAATGAGATAGCCATAAACATGATTCAAAAATGGCCAGTAAAAGTCCCAATCAAGTGCTATAAAGAAAAGCCGCGTCCTTTCAAACTGATGGAAACCGGTGTGCGTACTATGGACACCCTAAACCCAATGGTTGAAGGCGGAACAGGCTTTATTCCCGGACCCTTCGGCGCTGGTAAAACAGTGTTGCAGCATGCCATCTCAAAGAATGCAGAAGCAGACCTGATTATTGTTGCTGCTTGTGGTGAACGTGCCAATGAAGTGGTTGAGATATTTGTGGAATTTCCCGAACTCGAAGACCCCAGAACGGGCAGAAAGCTTATGGAGCGTACCATTATTATCTGTAACACCTCCAATATGCCGGTTGCTGCCCGTGAAGCATCTGTTTATACTGCCATGACTATTGCAGAATATTACCGTAACATGGGTCTAAAAGTGCTGCTGTTGGCAGACTCCACTTCACGCTGGGCTCAGGCATTACGCGAAATGAGTAACCGCATGGAAGAATTGCCAGGCCCTGATGCCTTCCCGATGGACTTACCGGCTATTGTTTCCAGCTTCTATGCACGGGCTGGCTTTGTGTATTTGAATAATGACACCAGTGGCTCTATCACCTTTATCGGAACTGTGTCCCCTGCCGGTGGTAACCTTAAAGAACCCGTTACCGAATCTACCAAGAAAGCTGCCAGATGTTTCTATGCCTTGTCTCAGGCACGAGCAGACAGTAAAAGATACCCCGCTGTTGACCCTATTGACTCTTATAGCAAATACCTTGAATATCCAGAAGTAATAGAATACCTCAACACCAATGTTAGCCCAAACTGGGTGAAAGATGTTAATTCTACCAAAGACATTCTCTTACGCGGAAAGGAAGCACAGGAACAGATTAACATCCTGGGTGATGATGGCGTTCCATTATCCTATCATGACAAACAATGGAAAGGTGAACTTATCGATAAGATTATCCTGCAACAGGATGGCTTCGACAAGATTGACCAGTCCACACCCATGAAGCGACAAAAGTACATGCTTGAACTAATCCTTAGCATCTGTGGCAAAGACTTTGTGTTTGAATCTTTCGAAGATGTAATGCCATATTACGTGAAACTAATCAACATCTGCAAGCAAATGAACTATGTGGAGTTTGAAAGTCCCGATTTCAAGCAGTATGAGAGCGAACTTCATAAAGTAGTTGAAGAAAGGAGAGCTAAATAATGGCAACACAAGCTTTTCAAAAGATATATACAAAGCTGAATCAGATTACTAAAGCCACTTGCTCTATTAATGCCAGTGGAGTAGGCAATGAAGAACTGGCAACCGTAGCCGGCCGTTTGGCTCAGGTTGTTAAAATAGTTGGCGATACTGTAACTCTACAGATATTTGCCGGAACCGAGGGAATTGGAACCGATGCCGAGGTGGTATTCTTTGGCAAAGCTCCTACACTGAAGGTTAGTGATCAACTGGGTGGCCGCTTCTTTAATGCTTACGGATACCCCATTGATGGTGGACCTGAAGTAGAGGGAGAGGAAGTGGAAATCGGTGGCCCTTCTGTAAATCCGGTTAGACGCAAGCAGCCATCTGAGCTTATTGCCACTGGTATTGCCGGCATTGACCTCAATAACACGCTGGTAACCGGACAAAAGATACCCTTCTTTGCCGATCCCGATCAGCCTTATAATGAAGTGATGGCTATGGTTGCCCTTAGAGCCGAGAGTGACAAGATTATTCTGGGCGGTATGGGGCTTTCCAATGATGACTATCTGTTATACAAAAACACCTTCGAGAATGCAGGCGTTATCGACCGCATTATCTCTTTTGTTAATACTACCGAAGACCCTACAGTAGAGCGTCTTCTGGTTCCCAATATGGCTCTAACTGCTGCTGAGTACTTCGCTCTGGAAAAGAATGAAAAGGTATTGGTGCTGCTAACCGACATGACTCTATATTGCGATGCCTTGAGTATTGTTTCCAATCGTATGGATCAGATACCATCAAAGGACAGCATGCCGGGTTCGCTTTATAGTGATCTTGCCAAGCTGTATGAGAAAGCCGTGCAGTTCCCAGAGGGCGGGTCTATTACCATTATTGCAGTAACCACGCTCTCGGGTGGCGATATCACTCATGCCATTCCCGATAATACCGGATACATTACAGAGGGACAGCTTTTCTTAAAGCGTGATACAGACATAGCCAAGGTTATTGTCGATCCCTTCCGTTCACTTTCCCGCTTGAAGCAATTGGTTATAGGCAAAAAGACCCGTGCCGACCATCCTCAGGTGATGAATACTGCGGTAAGGCTATATGCTGATGCAGCGGGAGCAAAAACCAAGCTGGAAAACGGTTTTGACTTATCTGATTATGATGAACGTGTGTTGCAGTTTGCCAAAGAGTATTCCGAGCATATCCTTGCCATCGATGTGAACGTAAGTACCGATGAAATGCTCGATACCACCTGGACGCTGTTCCAAAAGCACTTCAACAAAGCTGAAGTGGGCATCAAGGATGAATTCATGAATCTCTATTGGAAGAAGGCATGACACTGAAAATCCAATACAACAAGATTTCTCAATTGCAGTTGATAAAGCAATTGGGCGTTCGACAAAAGGCTTTGCCGACTTTGAAGAACAAGGAATCAGCTTTGAGGTTGGAAGTAAAAAAAGCCAAAGATAAAGCGACAGAATTGGATACTCTGGTAAAAGAAAGAACCGCCGAACTGGATGCTTACATGAAGCTGTGGGTGGAGTTTGACCCCAATCTCCTTAAGATAAAGCACGTAACGATAAAGACCAAAAAGATAGCAGGTGTAAAAACACCTCTATTAGAAAGTATAGAATACGACGTGCCGGAATACAACCTCTTCAAGGCTCCATCCTGGTTCCCAGAAGGTATTGTTCTTCTACAGGAGCTTTCCCGCCTGCAAATTGAGCGTGAGTTCTTCGTTCGAAAAATGCACATTTTGGAACAAGTAAGAAAGAAGACCACGCAAAAGGTTAATCTTTACGAAAAGGTTCAGATTCCCGCTTTTGAAGAAGCCATACTAAAGATAAAGCGGTATCTGGAAGATGAAGAAAACCTCTCTAAGGCAGGACAGAAGATACTTAAAACCAGAATGGACAGGGAGGCTGAAGCATGATTGAAAAGATGCGTAAGTATTCCTTTGTGCTTTATCACTTGGACTATAATAAGTTTCTGGAAGACCTGCACAAACTTGGCGTGGTTCACATTATTCGCAATACCAGCGATAAATCTGAACTGCAACAGGCTAATCTGGAACTTATCAGCCAATACAGCGAGTGCACCAAGTTTTTAAGCAAGCTCGATTCCAAAGCCCCTGTTACAAACAATCCTCTTCCTACTAAGGCACTACTTAACAAGATTAACAATGCCAGAGAGGAGAAGGAAAAGCTACAGCGACAAGCAGATATTATTCGCAAGCAGATTAAAGACCTTGAGCCCTGGGGTCATTTTGACTACAGTCTCTTGAGGTCATTACGTAGCAGTGGCATAACCTTAGACTTCCATACTTGCCAGAAGAATCACTTTAAGAAGGAATGGACTGAGCAGTATGCTATAACTGTTATAGGAGAGCGTGCCGGAATACTCTATTTCGTGGTTGTTTCCGATGCCGGCAGTCCCTCTCTTGAAGCTGATACCTTTAGCTTCCATCATCACACCCTTCAGGAGTTCGAGTCTCAGTTAGCTGCTCTGGTTAGCGATATTGCCGACATCGACCAGTATCTTATGGACATCTCCCCCACTGCGCTTGCTATATTCAACGATGAGATATTGAAGCTTAGCACTACTTGCGATTTTGAGGATGCTACACTTCAAGGGATTGACGAGGCTGATGCTCATGTAAAAGTTCTTAGTGGATGGGTGCCTATTAGTTCCGAAGCACCGCTAAAGGATTATCTGTCTAAGAATGGCATTATTAACTTTTCAGAAGCCGGACGCGTAGAGGATAATCCGCCCATAAAGCTAAGGAACAATAAGTTCTTTAAGCTCTTTGAGCCGATAAGCAAGATGTATATGCTGCCAAACTATAATGAGTTTGACTTAACCCCCTTCTTTGCCCCTTTCTTTATGTTCTATTTCGGTTTTTGTAATGCCGATATAGTGTATGGGCTCATCATTATTCTGCTTATGTTCTTCCTGCGCAGAAAGGTAAAGAACCCGGACGTGAAAGGCATGATGACTTTGGTAATGGTATTTGGCGTTGCCTCGGTTGTTATGGGTTGGGTAATGGGCAGTGCTTTGGGTTATGACCTGAAAGCCATACCCCAGCTCGCAGAAAAGATAATAATAAAGAACAACGACCAGATATTCAATTTCGCCTTGCTCTTGGGCGTTATCCAAATCCTGTTTGGCATTAGTGTGAAAGCGGTGAAAGAGATGTGTCAATCTGGCTTTAAGCATAGTATAGCCACAATCGGTACCTTCACTTTTATCGCTGCTTTGTCAGTTTTGGGCGCAGCACAATTGGGTGCCGACATCAGTAAGATTCAGCCCTATCTGAAGTATCCCATGTATGCCGGATTAGCTCTTATCCTGTTGTTTAACAGCCCCGGACGCAATCCCATATTTAATATCTTAAATGGCTTATGGCTATTGTATGGCATTATCACCGGTTTCTTTGGTGATATCCTGTCTTACATTCGTCTTTTTGCCCTGGGTGTATCCAGCGCAATCTTAGGCTTTGTAGTTAATTCCATTGGCTCACTTATGCTTGGTATTCCAATTGCAGGCCCGGTTGTGTTCTTTGTCTTTATGCTCTTTGGCCACTCGCTAAATTTAGCTTTGGGTGGACTTAGTGGATTTGTTCACCCCTTACGCTTAACCTTTGTTGAGTTTTACAAAAACGCCGCGTTCACCGGACCCGGCACAGCATACAAACCATTTTCCATAAAAAAATAGGAACCTATAGGAGGTTTAATGAGCCCGGATTCCTTAAACACAGTAGTACAAACCACAGCAGCAGCCATGGCGGGCGGAAATTTGGCATATTTCTTAGCCTGGATCGGTATTTTCCTTATGGTAGCACTCGCCGGTGTCGGCAGTGCCTGGGGAACAGTTATCGGTGGCAGCGCATCAGTTGGTGCCATGAAAAAGAGGGATGATATATTCCCCAATTGCCTCATTCTTTCGGCTCTTCCGAGTACACAAGGATTATATGGCTTTGGTGCATTCTTCGTCCTTAAAAGTAGCGTTACCCCATCCATAAACATGATCCAGGCCTGTGCCGTTCTTGGTGCTGGTCTTATCATGGGCTTGGTGGGACTTATCTCAGCCTATCAACAAGCCCGCATCGTTGCAAATGGTATCGAAAGCTTAGGCGCAGGGAACAATGTATTCTCGCAAACCCTTATCCTGGGTGTGTTCCCCGAGCTTTATGCCATTATCGCCTTTGCCACATGCTTCCTTATCAGCGGAGCCATTCCCGGCTTGGCATAAGGGACTTTATTAGCCCATTATGATAAGAGGCAGCTTATGCTGCCTCTTTCTTTATTGGTAATTATGTAATTCACACTCACCACACCGAAATGTGGATTATATTAGTTGCTCCATTTGCATTAATGGAATGTTCAATTCTTCTGTGCCTGGAACTACAAATCTGCCATCTCGGATTATGTCTGTCTTAGTCCCATCATGCGATACAGCGGTGATGGACTCCAGCATATCGTAAGGCAGAGTGATGTCCATGTGCTTTTGTGTGTAGGCATTCATAGGATCGGTAGTCCTTGTTGCAGACTTTTCATTATCCACAGCTATCATCTCTTTTCCGTTTAAGAAACTGGGGTGAGGAGCATCTTCTTCGTGACTGAAGCAAGTGTCGCCAATAGCAAAGTGTGGCCCCATCTTTTCTATTATTAAAATGGGCAGTAGAGACATAATATTATATTTACGGGCAATTTGATACGCAGTGGTATTCGTGCCAATGGCAAATTCACCCAGAGGCAGGCTTTTATGAGGGAGCAAAAGGTTTTCATGAATATACTTCTTTCCCTCATCCATGTCTTCAAAATTAGTGCAAGAATAGCTATCCACCCAGCCATCCTTAAAGCTAATTTTCAGGTTATAGAAGCGTAAATCACCCAGGTAGATATCTTCCACGTGCAGTACTCCATTTGTACCCTCCAGCACAGGAGAGGTAAATATTTCCCCTACCGGAATGTTTACATCTGCCACGCAGTTTTCGAATAGAGTCTGACTGGTGGGGTCTGTAAGCTTATGCATCTTTACTTTAATATCAGTGTCGTTGCCGGGTTTACCTTTCACGTGAACGTAATCGGCAGTGTCAAGCACGTCTATTATGTTCTGTTGTATCTGTGCATATTTGCCGCTGTCGAGCAGGTTTATCTTAACCGTATCGGCAAATATCTCACGGAACTGCTCACCTATCTCCGGGGAAGGGAAGGCGATAATGGTAAAGCTGGCTTCATCGCGCTTGTAGTAATTGTAATATAACTGGCTGGTACGGGCATTCATTTCCCTGAAAAGCTGTTGTTGTTCCGGGCTAAGCTTCAGTGCGCTGTTTTTAGATTCGGGTGAGAAGGGTGTTTCACCAAATAGCTCCACATACACCGGCCCTGCCTGCTTAGTAATAGTCTCTTTCAAGTTTTCATAGCCAGTGGAATATGCATTTATGCTACGCTCCACATAGTCTTTATCGAGCACCAATGCATTATCAAAGCGATGGTCGTAGCTAAATTGGCGATTTATTCCATTGGACATTGGCTGTGGCACCAAGGCTGTTAACCCAATAGCCTCAAGCTCGTTTATCACTTTTCTGCCAAGTATTTCCATACCTACCGGAATCATAACCGTTGCATAGCTTTTTTTGCGATAATCCTTCTTAGCACGCACAAAACCATCTACCCAGCTTTGAACTATGTACTTTGCCAGGTAGTTTAATTCATCATCAGGATACTTACTCAGGAACTCAGCTATGGCAAAATCATGCTGGCTGAGGTGAATACCATAGCGGTAAAGATAACGCATATCACTAAGGTCGGCATTCAATACGACCTGCTTGTAATAGTCTGCACCGTCAGAAAAGCGATTGGCTAATGAGAAAGCAACTAACAAATCAAAGTCTTTGGCAGTTTCAGTTTTGTAAATATGAAGCCAATCTGCATAGTTTAAGTTACTTTGCTCAGCTTCGAGCTTAAGTAGATTATATAATCTTACAATCTGCATGGCTTGAACATAATTACTGGAAAGCAAGCTGCTTCTTAAGCTACGGGAGCGAGCATAAATCGCGCATAACAGTGCTCCCATCTCCTCACCATATTGCTTAGTTGCATAATCCGGGTTCGCCATGCTGTTAGCATAACCAGTTATGGGTTCCAAGCTGGCATAGTATAGCTCATTCATTTCGGATAGCTGGCTAAGAGAAACAGAAGCAAAATTTGGATCGTCTGTAGCTAAGCGTACAAAATCCCAAGATTGAACGATGCAGTCTTTAAGAGCGCTAAAGAACCCAAGATACGGGAGTTGTGCGTTTAAGCTGCTATCCATGATGCTAACAACCGATGTCTCAAAATCGGATTTGGGTGCTTTCACCATGTTTAACAGCGAATTGTAATCGTAATTCATGTATCCACCTTTCTTGGCTTATATATTTATTATTCGTTCTTCCTTTTCGCAAAGTCATATTCCGTCAATATAAAACTGCACTAGATGGTACGAAGGCATTCTATAAACACTTTATCATGGTATTCATCCCGATGTCTCCTCAATCCTCCTCAATAATCCAATCAATAATCCAATCCAATAATCCACTTTCAAAACACTTTCAAAACCTTAGCATCCCTTACTCTAATAAGAAAGCAATGTTTGATGATACTGCCACACTCCTGCCGCGATCACGCCGCGTTGTGGCGGAATTGCGGCGTGTTCTCGGCTATATAGTATAACAATGCTTCCTTGATTAAGAGAGGAACGAGAGGGATAACACAGGGATAACAGGGATGTTTGGAAATGTTTGGAAATGTTTGGAAATGTTTAGCTTTGTTGATTGGGGTTAGCTTTAGCCCAAGCATTGTAGCTCAGTTCAGCGCAATGGTAACCAGAAAAGCAAATTGGGTGTTGACAGATTGGCTAGTTACAAAAACAAGGTAAGGATAATCGCGTCCCTGTAGCTCAGCTGGATAGAGTGGCACCCTCCGAAGGTGAAGGTCAGGCGTTCGAATCGCCTCAGGGACGCCAAGACCTTCCATCAATAAATGAAAGCAGAACAAATCTATGATAAATGACGTTATACTTACCCTGGAAGATGTCTCTTGTCTTTATGGCGACAAAACCATAATTAAAGATGTATCTTTTGGCATTCATGCAGGTGATAAGATTGGCATTGTTGGTATTAATGGCAGTGGTAAAACTACTCTTTTGCGTATTTTAAGCACCAGACAAAAGCCAAATACAGGCAAGATAACCCCTCGTAAACAACTTAAGATTGGCTATCTGGAACAAGATGTAGATTTCCTACCCAACCTTACTGTATTGCAACACACAATACCCGCGGAAGGTGATATAAAAGAAGATTACTTCTACAAAGCCTTGCTTAGCAAACTGGGAATAAATGACTATGCGCAGCTTGTAGGCACTCTTTCGGGAGGACAGCGAAGAAAGGCTGACCTTGCCCGCGTATTAGCAATGGAGCCAGATTTATTGGTATTGGACGAACCTACTAACCATCTTGATCTGGATACAATTGAATGGTTGCAAAACTACCTGGCAAGCATTAATAAAGCCGTGCTGTTTGTTACTCACGACCGCTACTTCCTTGACGCTATTTGCACAAAGATTATAGAGATAGAACGCACCAAGCTATACTATTACGACGGGAATTATAGTGACTATGTGCGCGGAAAGCTTATACGGGCTGGAGACCTGGAGCGCAAAGAAACCAGGCGCGTGTCTCAGTTAAAGAAAGAGCTGGATTGGCTGTCTCGAGGGGCAAAAGCAAGAACCAGTAAGCCCAAAAACCATGTGGATAGAGTAAAAGAACTGCTATCCAAAAGCTATCTGATATCAAATCAGGAATTGGAGATATCGTTTCAGACCGATAGATTGGGCAAAACAATATTAGAACTGCATCAACTTAGTAAGTCTTATGGCTCGCGTAGCCTGTTCGAAGGTATAGACCACAACTTTCAGGCCGTGGAACGCATTGGTATAATCGGTGCAAATGGATGTGGGAAAACTACTCTGCTAAAAATGATAACGGGTGAAACCGAGCCGGATATCGGAGCAATAAAGATAGGGTTAAACACTCATTTTGCTTACTACAAGCAAGAGGAAGATAGCTTCGACCCTAATAAAAGCGTATATGAATACATAGCACAGTATGCTGAAACCATCAGGATGGCTGATGGCACTAAGACAAGCGCAAGTGAGATGTTGCAGCGCTTTCTATTTGATGGGAAGATGCAACAGACAAAGCTAAGTGCATTATCCGGTGGTGAGCGTAAACGTTTGTATCTCTTAAAATCACTTATGTTTGGGGCGAACTTCATTATAATGGACGAGCCTACCAACGACCTCGATATACGAAGCTTAGAGATTTTGGAAGATTATCTTGATGCCTTTAGAGGCTGTCTTCTTATCGTTTCACACGACAGGTATTTTTTGGACAGAGTGGTGGATTATCTATTCATTTTTGAGAATGGCAAGCTGCGTAAGTTTGCTGGGAACTACTCCGACTATCTGCTGGTGAAACGCTTTGAACAAGAAGAAATTGAAGAACGCAAAAGCCCCGTGGTGATGCGACCTAAGAAGATTATCAAAGGGCTGAACTACAATGAACAACGTGAGTTCGATAGCCTGGAGAAAGAGATCAGCGCCATTGAACTTCGCCTATCGGAACTCGAAGCGGGATTGAGTGATGGTTCAGAAAGCTATACCCATTCAGACTATCAGCAGATAAGCCAGGAAATGCAAGAACTGGAGGCTACACACTTAAAACTGCTGGATAGGTGGCTCGAGCTTAGCGAGAAAGAAAAAGAGCGTTAATAACAAAAGCAGCAGGATAAACCTGCTGCTTTTGTTATATAGCGTGAATTGCGTTACTTCATCAGTATGGCACGCTTTGTTTCGGTGTAGTTGCGGGTCTCAAGTCTGTATAAATACAAGCCTGAGGATACAGGTCGATTATTCATATCCTTACCATTCCATACAATCTGATGCATTCCGGCTGTTAATTGCCTGTCAACCAGAGTTGTAACCAATTGCCCCTTAACGTTATATATGCTAAGTTTAACCGGAGCATTCTCTTTTATTGAGAACCTAAACGACGTGTTGGGATTAAATGGATTGGGGTAGTTGCCAATCAACTTGTTAATCGCTGGTTGAGTAATAATCTCATCTTCCCCATCTGATGTGTAAGATAACTCACAATTCTCAGATGGAAGGCTATTACCCTGAGCATAGTTGCAAACAATATGGTAGGCATAGTCGCCAAACACATTTAGAGTCTCTGAATAGGAATTGGTAAGCACATTGGCTACGAGCTCAAATCTGTCGGTGTTTAGCTTCTTGTACACATCATAGCCAGTTAACACAAATTCAGGATCGTTTGGAATCGGCCAAGTAAGAGTTAGAACACTCTCATGAATGGAGTATGACGGTGCTGCAGTTGGCTGGAAATATCCAAGAAAGAAGTTTTGTTGAAGGTTATGATTAACTGCTGTAAACCCAAGGTTAGATACGGTATTACTCAAGTATCCGGGGGATGAAGCAGTTACATTGTGAATACCCATAGGCAAGTAGAGTTCGTAGCTTCCATCAACATCGGGATGAACTCCCCATTTGTGAACGTTTTCTATCGACACATTGCCCATTACAATTTCTTCGTGGGAACTAGATAAAACACCGCTAAGCTTTCCAACGAACTCTGTGGCACCTGAGGTAGTAACGTCGTCTATGAACCAGCCTTCGCCTTCTATCATGTTATCGCTCTTGAATATGAAACGGAATGTTGCATTTTGATTAGCATATTCAGAAAGGCTAAATCTTGCTTGCACCCATTCACCACTTGTGCCGTTGTAACCTGGTCCATTTAATGCCGCAACAGAAGCGTATGGGTAACCGCCTTCCGGGTTAATCAGGTTCCAGGAACCTCCATTATTTGTGGATATCTGAACTTGTCCACCATCATATGTTGGCTCAGCGTCATACTTGTGCCAAAATTCTAAGAAGCTGTTTTGGCCTATATATACACTGGGAGTAACAAGCGTGAAAGTGGAGTTTGATGGATACTGGCTGTTTAATAGTGTTCCCCAAACCTTTGAACCAGAATGCGACCCCTGTGTTGAAGTACCCCATTCCCATCCGTTGTTAGCAGGATTAGCCACAAATGAGCCGTTAGTGGTTTCAAAATCTTCGTTTACACCCGAAGTACCAATCCCGACAAAAAGTTCTTGGTTTTGAGGGGAAATCATATCGCCTTCATAGCTGATACTAAAGGGGATATTGCTTCCACTAATTGCCTCAGGGCTGAATTCTACATTAAACACCGCCTGATACACTCTGCCAATGGGTACATCAGTTAAAGCTACAGTTGGAT
>CALLHY010000042.1 GCA_938009275.1 uncultured bacterium | reverse complement strand
AGAAAAGCTACAAGATGGGGTTAATAGCATATTGATACACCGGGCAAGAACTGACAATAAATACAGAATAATTTCCACTAAGTGCTACACTCAAGTTAGTAATCCTGCTTCTTTGCCGCTTGCCGATAGCATATTGGGCAGGGGATCATCGGGCTTTATCCAGCTCAAACCACCCTATTTGATCCGGATAACTCGAGTTGTGATGCTATGGTTATTCTGCTTTGCCTTTATCAGATATATACCACTGCTGCACTGCTTACCGTGTTCATCCCTTCCATCCCAAACAATGATTGTATTGGGTTGAGCCTTATAACTTTGCAGTCTCTGTCCCTTAACATTGTAGATATCTATGTTGGCGAGGCTGTTGTCGATGCTTTTTACAACAAGATTAAGACTTCCGGTAAATGGCTGAGGATAGGCTGAAAGAGAAATAATGGGTTGAATTGGCATGCTGGGATCATCGGATGTACTTGCTTGTTCCCAAGTGTATGCAAACACATGATCTAACCCATATATACCGTACCAAGCCTTATATAGTAAGTAACCGTTTGCGTCATAGAAGTACAAAAATCTGTCCTCCAGATTCCCTGATACGGTATTCACTTGTTCCAAGAGATTGCCTTCATTATTCCACGTATATGTTGAATTTCTAACTTCTCCTATTCCCCATGTAGTTTTACTCATGGAACTGGGTCTGTAACCCGGAATCCAGGGTCTACTATACCAATTGAGAAATTCAAGGCTTGCACGGTCTTCTATCAGAGCAGAAGTGTCTCCTGTGTTGCCATCTTCCCATGTCCATTCAGATAGACTGTTATCTTCCCAATAGAGAGAATCAGATGATATCTGTTCGTATTCTGTAACAGGGCTACCTTGTGCGTTAAGCGTAAAGGTGGAACGAGTGTAGTATGGATTCTCAGCAGAAATTACATGACCAAGCAGAGTGTTTAATCCATCGTTGTCATAGACTGCATGAAAACTAAGTATAATTTGGGTTAAAGACAGTGAGTTATTATAACTGGCTAAATATGCTAAGCTGATTCTGTTCTGAGCATCATAATCCGCATGATACCACAAGCCCCTGTCACCATAAAACTCTGAACTTCCCATTTTCATATCGGTGATTTTTCCTGATGGAGTATAAGTATAATAGAATGTACTCTCAGGGATCCCGTATCTAAAAGACTTAAGGGAATCCAACTGGGTTACATTGTTTGCATTGTAATAGTAATGGTATATGTAAGAGGCAGTATCGTCAGGAGTTGGATAGTGTTGATAACTAGCCCTCTGACTGATTCTCATGGTTTTTGTTGCGTTGTTTTGGGTATAAGAGCCAGTAGGTTTCTCCATCAAGCTCTCTCCGGCAAGAGCTAGCATAGGCATAGCCAAGAGAAGTATAAAAGCTGCCACAAATTTCATCTATATCTCCTTTTGATAACCACGTATCTTTGTTTAGTTAGCATGAAGTCATCATGACATTATTTTGCAATCACCAGTTTATGAGTGGTTTGCAGGGATCCGTTACTCACCCTGAGATAGTAAATTCCATTGGGGTAATGGCTTGTCTCAAGCTCTTTCTGATATCTACCAGGTTGTGCATAAGCTACTTGGCTTTCCATTACTAATTGCCCCTTAATATTAAACAGAGCAAGCCGATAGTTTCCTGCTTTACTTATCTGAAAATCAAGCGTAGTTTTGCTGCCGAAGGGATTCGGATAATTTGCAATACTTAAATCTGGCTGAGCAGATATATAATAATCGTTTAATCCGCTTGCAGAGCTAAGTTTGGCTACTATGAGATCAGTAGAGCCTACTACATCAATAAAGATATTCCCCACTTGGCTGTCAGCAGAAATAGAACCACAGATATAGATGTTGCCATTAGGGTCAGATGAAACTCCATGGTTATACGAGTAATTAGGGCAAACAACTGGCTTCACCCAGTTAACGGTACCCGATGTGCTAATACTACAAACGAATCCATTAGAAAAACCATTGTTATGGACAATATGATTACCAAATACTGCCGTGCCATTGGAAGTCCCCACGTATACAGCGTTCCCCTGCGTGTCAATACATATATTGCCAACCCTTTCATAATAATCTCCACCAGCTCTAACTGCCCAGAGCCAGTTTCCTGAACTATCCAGCTTGGCAACAAATGTATCTTCCTCACCAAAGGAGTAAACCGGAATATTGCCAAAATAGGAGCACATGGAGAGAGAAGTTCCAGAAATAAATACAGCTCCATTAGCATCAAGAGCGATATCCTCAACGATCTCATGCTCCGAGCCATATGCTAATGCTGTCCAATCTATAACACCTTCAGGGCTTAGCTTAGCCACAAGCACATCAGCATAATGTCCAGTTCCCGTAACTGTATGGAAACCGATAGTGATCTCATTGCTAAAACATGCTGAAAGATAGATACTATCACTGCTGTCTGTGCAGATTGCCAATCCAGTTGCCCATGAACCCTCTGTGCTTTGGATTGCCCAAATCCAGTTTCCGTTAGAATCTGTTTTGGTTAGAAACAATTTACTCGATTGTCCACTATCAAGGGTAGTACCCCCCAGGTTGATTATCCCTTGGAACTGACCTGTGGTATATACATTGCAGTTGCTATCCACGGCTATACTGTTAATTTCATCATATGCTGCCCCCCCCATACTTTTTGCCCACAACCAGTTACCATTTTGATCCAGCTTAGCGAAAAAAGCATCACTATCGCCAACAGAATTTAGCACAATATCCCCAAACATGGCTGTTTCTTCAAATTGACCACATACATACACGCATCCCATAGCATCAACAGCAATTTCATCCCCAAGGTCCCAAGCTGCCCCTCCTGCTTGGCTTGCCCAAATCCAGTTTCCCGCAGTATCTATCTTAGCCACAAAGATATCACTGTTTGCTGATGTCAGGGTTTGTGAACCAAGATTTATTGTCCCGTATAGATGACCGGTCAGATAACTATTTCCCATATTGTCTGTTACAATGCTTTTCGGGTTCACATTGCCTGTACCGTTTCCGCCCGCATTTATAGCCCACACCCAATCATGCTGGGTAGCCTGAAGCTGCAGGAAACCATTGAAACAAATAAATACAAATATAACCGTTAGGCTTCTTAGCCTTCTTCCCTTTTTCATACTCCCGTAAACCTCTTCTTAGTGGTTAGTATGTGATCCGAAGCACATTGTTGTTTTCAGCAATTAACGAAGCTTTTTTGGCTTCACCTTCATCGCTGTCTCACCAAATTATCTTACTGTTCTCGGTAAATACCATTGATAATTTTGTCAAGCATAATCGACTCAAGAATTACCGGTGCCTCCAGCCTATCTATTTCCAAAAGTGCTTCATTATTAGTCCTTCCTTGCTTTCCGAACATGTACTGCTGCGGGGTTCATCGGGAGATGAACGGGCAAAAGCCCGATGAACCCCCGATGAACCCCACTTCGAATCTGGTTCGAGCTGCAAGGAGTATTGAGCCTGTAAGAGGCTAATCCTGAACCTAACTTATTCGTACAGGAAGTAATGTAGCATTTCATGAGGATAGGGCTAGGGGAATAATCCATAACTGGGCTCCCCTCCCTCCGAGCCGTACGTGCGGTTCTCCCGCATACGGCTCTCCAGAAAACAGGTATCTCATTTAAGAGACCGGCATAATTCATTGTGGGCTCTGACTAGTGAGAAGAACCCACACTTATCAAAGATGGCATTGGGGTAGCGAAGGTTGTCCCTTCTTGTGGTAGCTATTCCTCTGCGTTTCTCACGTTTCTTGAGGACGCTGCGTAGTCTGCGTCTGATCCCTGAGGCTTACGCCTCAGGCTAGTATCTGTCGCTCTTGCAGAGCTTAGATGTCGCTCTTGTAAAGATTAGAAGTTTATCTTGCAGAGCTTAACTGTATCTCTAGCAGAGCTTAGATGTTTCCCTTGCAGAGCTTTGATGGTACTAACCTGTTAACCACATTAACCCACTAATACGTTAACCTGCTAACCCGTTAACCCGTTAACCCGTTAACCTGATAACCTGCTAACCCGTTAATCTCTCTTTTCTTCTCTGGCTCTTTTACTCTTTGTTAAATTGAATATTGTGTCGCCCCCAAGGGGCTTGATATTGGTGGGTGCCTTGTTCCTGAGGCTTACGCCTCAGGCTAGTATCTGTCGCTCTTGCAGAGCTTAGATGTTGCCATTGCAAAGATTAGAAGTTCATCTTACAGAGCTTAGATGTCGCTCTTGTAAAGATTAGAAGTTCATCTTGCAGAGCTTTGATGGTACTAACCTGTTAACCGCATTAACCCACTAATACGTTAAT
>CALLHY010000041.1 GCA_938009275.1 uncultured bacterium | reverse complement strand
CACCCCAGCACCCCAGCACCCCAGCACACCCGCACACCAGCACACCAGCACGTCCGCACCCCAGCACCCCAGCACCCCAGCACCCCAGCACCCCAGCACCCCAGCACACCAGCACAAAAAAACCAGTACTGAGTTACAAGTTCTATTTCTTTAATACGGTTTTCTTTATTTCGGATTGGTTTCCGCTATCCACTTTTATGTAATACACTCCATTTGCACAAAGCTCGCCGGAGCTATTTCTACCATCCCAGACCACGCTGGCATCTGTGCTGGGGCGAATGGTAGTTATCAATCTACCCTTTATGTCATATACTCTTGCGGTGGTTAATCCGGGGTGTTTGGCATTAAAGCTCAGGAATGTGTTATCTGAAAAAGGATTGGGATAAGGATTAGACAGCAGTAACTGTGGCGAGGGAACTACCGAATCTGCCAAACTAACCGGACTCAAGTCGAAATTTTGGATATAGGTTTCTCCTGCTGTAATCGTAATGTTCGGAAATGTTTGCGTAAAATAGCCGTTCATTTCGCAGGATACTTGCCAGATGCCGGGGCTAAGGCTTAGGCTATAAGCTCCATTAGCTCCACTAGTGGTGCTGTTATCGCCCGCAGAAATAACTGCGCCAGATATTGGGCTGCCACCTGAACCAGTTACAACACCGCTTAGAGTACCACTTACAATCACCGGCGTCCAAGTTAAGCTCATATTCTTAAAATAGGTGTCGTTGGGAATGGTTAAGTTTAGGGGTTCCCCACTTTTGTTAAAGCTAATCTGTTTGAATTTGCCCATGTTTGCACTACTGGCATTATGCTCAGTAAACTCAATGTTTATCTTATATTCACCATCTGGCATTTGATTGCCCTGGTGATTTGTTCCGTTCCAAGTTACATTATGGGTTTGATGGGTGTTATACGAAGCGGACGTGATAGCTCCAACAACGTTATGTCCAGAGCTGGCAATCCAACGAATAAGCGTGTATTCGTAGTTGCTTGCCCATTTCTTAATGGTTTTTACAAATTGATTCTGGGAGTTAGTAATCCAGATAGCACCAGCATTCTTGGGTCGGTATTGGCCATTGTAGGTAGCGGTTAATACGCTGAATGCCAAAGCTCCATCGGTTTGCACCTTCGAATCACCCTTAAAGGTGGAACCCTCCAAATTCAAAATCCCGGCAAAGCAGAGACTTAAGACTATTAGCAAAGCAATAGGTAAAACAAGTTTCTTCATTTCTTTCTCCCATAAGTGGATATAAGCTTACATTTTCGTGAATGCTTTGTTGATGCAATAAGCGTTCCATGTAAA
Organism: uncultured bacterium; assembly: GCA_938009275.1. Classification (GTDB taxonomy): domain Bacteria; phylum Cloacimonadota; class Cloacimonadia; order Cloacimonadales; family Cloacimonadaceae; genus Cloacimonas. The sequence goes on along the minus strand of CALLHY010000041.1, from coordinate 27,883 downwards.
ACAATTAATGCTTGGGGAGGCCTCGGATAAAGTAAGCATTGCTTTGCATCAAGGTTTGGCTTAAACTATCAGTGAATAACCATAGGTAGGAACTTATGAAAATGAGAAATGTGATGTTGGTCCTGCTAATCTGCTTGATGGCTCAAGTAATAGTAGCCAAACCAGCAAGAGGGCTGGGCTTGCACTTTGGAACTGTATCGGCAAACGGATTTAGCTACAGGCAATTCAATATGAGCAATGGTTTTCAAATTACCGCAGGCGTAATTAGCTTGGGCGATGATGTAGTATATTATAACATACCCAGTACAGCAGATTATAATAACGCTCCACGCATAATCCTAAGCGAAGATGGAAGGCGTGTTAATACTAATCTGGGGCTGAATTACCTCTACTCCCTTGCAAACAATCCAAGCGGAAGATTCTACGTATTCGGCGGAGCATCTACCATCTTATCCCGAGTTAAGCAGATTAAGCAAGAATTCTATATGGTCGGCAATTTCTACACAGCAGATTTATCCAAGCCCAGAACTTCAGATTGGGAGAATCGTGTTAGCTATTATGTTGGAATGGGATTGGGCTTTGAGCTTAATCTCGGGCGGAACTTCGTGTGGGCAATTGAGATGCCTATTACTCTAAACGACAAGGGGGATGTGATGATGTATGTTCCCCAAAGCGGACTTTATTACTTCTTTAAATAATGCACAAAAGAACGGCTTGATAACCAAGCCGTTCTATATTTCTGTTATCGTACTATTCGCCTATTATCTTCACTAACACACGCTTGTTACGCATGCCATCGAACTCGCCGTAGAATATCTGCTCCCAAGTTCCGAAATCAAGCTCTCCATTACTGATAGCGACCACCACCTCTCTGCCCATAATTTGCCTTTTCAGATGAGCATCAGCGTTGTCTTCGTAACCATTATGTTGATACCGGTTATGCGGCTTCTCAGGTGCCAGAGTCTCCAGCCATTTCTCAAAGTCGGCATGTAATCCGCGTTCGTCATCGTTTATGAATACTGAGGCAGTTATATGCATGGCGTTTACCAAACACAAGCCCTCAGTAACGCCACTTTCTGTAATTGCAGCGCGAACCTGAGGGGTTATGTTAATAAAATCCCTGCGTTTGTCTGTGATAAAATGCAGTTCTTTCCGGTAGCTCTTCATGGGCAAAGAGGTTGGGCATCCAAATAAGCAGTCATTTGGGTAGGATTGTCGAATATCATGTCCGCACCAGCGTCGATAAGTTCCTGCTTGTCCCGATAGCCCCAAGCTGCGCCAATGGCGATCATTCCCGCATTCTTCGCAGTTTGAATATCTACTGGCGAATCGCCTATGAACGCTATGTATTGTGGTTTCACCTTCATGCGGGCTGCTAATTCGAGAGCCATGCCTGGGTCTGGTTTAATTGGCACACCAGGCTCTTCACCGCTGTAAATACCAAACGGGTTCTTGGTGTGGCGGATCATTGCTCCACGGAAGAAGTGTCGTATCATCTTCTTGGTAAAGTAATGAGCTTTGTTGGATAGGATTGCCAGCTTCATTTTACGGGCAACTGCTAATTGGATCAGGTACAGAACTCCGGGATAAATATTGGTATGCAGATACCATGTGATATCATAGTTATCCCAAAACTTCTTTGCTAATGCATCTACGGTTTTGGCATCTTGATTCTTCTCCGGCAACGCGCTCTTTGCTAACTGATTTAGCCCACTTCCTACAAAACCCTTGTATGCCTCTACCTCATGTTCTGGGAAGCCCAGTTGTTTTAGTGACTGATTCATAGCGGCAGCAATATCCACTAAACTATCAATCAATGTGCCGTCAAGATCGAAGATGATGGCTTTAATTTGGGGTTTCGTACTCATTGTTCACTTCCTTTTTTTATGTTAATAGTTTGTTATGCTCATTATCCTCTGTTACTAGCTTAACATGAGGATACGGTATCTCGATGTTATCGCTCTCAAATCGCTCCTTTATTTTAATCATTAAGGAGTTCCTCAGGTCAATTACATTATCCTTGTTTGTCCACACACCATAATTTATATTTATCCCGGAATCGGCGAAGCTATCCACCTGAAGCAATGGTTTCGGGTCTGCCAAAGCCATGGGTTCATTCGCCGCTATATCGCTAAGTATGGCCAGAACATTACTTATATCTTCTTTATACGATACGCTTACACTAATGTTTGCCCTTCTGATGGGATATCTGGTGATGTTTATTACTTCGGTTTTTATCATGGTTTCGTTAGGAACCCGAACGTACCTGCCGTCAAATGTCTTTAGCTTAATAGAAAGCAAATCAATGGTTTCAATAGTACCTATAGTTGCCCCGATTTGCACAGCATCACCAATCATGAAAGGCTTTTCTGATATCAAAAATATACCGCTGATGATGTTGGATACACTTGTCTGCGAGGCAAAACCTATGGCTATACCGAATACACCTGCAGCTCCTAAAAGGGCGGATAACTTGAAACCAAATTCGTTGAGCACGCTGATCATGAGGATTAGTATGGCTACATAGTAAACAGAACGAACAATCAGTTGTTCGCTTTGTAAGGATAGCCTGTCTTTTATCAGCTTGCGTACCAGATTCCTGATTAACCGAACCAATGGAATGCCGATTAACAATATAAGAGCTACACGTATTGCCAGACCGACCCGTTCTGGGGTGATATAGCTCGTAACCAAGTTCTGTAGATTAAAGTCTGGCAGCATTCTATCCTCGTATTATTTACACTGATTCATCTTTTTATCCATAATCTAAACCAAAACTGCGGTTTGTCCAATAAAATAATTCTTGGTATCAGATACTGCATTGTTTCAAGATTACGGAATCTCTGTTGCTAAGATAATAAACAGCTTACATAACTACAATCTAATACTTACCCCAAGCCCATAATAGCTTTGTAAATCTTTATTGCCTGCTAAGTCCTTTACAAAGGATTGCAAATAGCATTCCGAAAAATGATTGAAGAAATAACTGAGCTTGATTTGATAGTAGTTCTCCAGGTTTTTGCGATATGAATATCCAGTATTACCATACACATTGCCGATCAAGTGCATATTGCTTTCGACAAACCAGGTCTCGCTTTCTTTTTCGGGGACAATTACAGCCCCAGCCAATAAATAAGAAGCTCCAACTGGATCATATCCAAAATGGTATTGAAGATGGCTTCGTATATAATTGGAGACCAGCCAAACCTGTTTTACCTGGTCGTCGGAACAGATATCATTCATGAAACTAACGAAGCCATTTAGCCCAAAGCCAAAGCTCTGTTGGTAGCGAATACTGCTTAGTAAGTTATTTCTTGCCTCGTCTCTAATCGCCTCTCCGTTAATATGCTTCCAGTTTATACTGCCGCTAATCCTGCTGCTTGGCGAAAGCTTATGTTCTGCTTGCGAGTATAGAAAATACTCAGAACTGCTATACACATCGGAGTCGGTAAAATTACTTTGTTTATGCCCATAACCGCCACCCAGAGTGATAGATGGATGTAACTGGAAGGCTATTCCCGCTCCGGCATAAAGCTCATCGTGGCTTTTTGAGGGCAGCATATTTGGAACGTTAGTATCGGTAACAAAGTCGTATGTGTACTCAATGGGATTGGCAAGCAAATTCTTGGTTGCTACATAGCCATCAATTACAAAACCTGCGTATTCGGCATCCAAGTTCAGCATAACCTGGTGCTGGGCATTACGCCGGAAGTCCGTTACCGGATTCCATCGTGGATATAGCTGCATATTCTGTGAAGCTCCAAAGAGGATATTTCTATATCCAGCTTCCGCCTTTAGTATCTCGCCACCATAAGATACTGCCATATAGTTATTCATCCAGCGGTTTTGTGGGAAGCTGTCTATGGTAAAATCGCTTGTTTCTGCTTTGCTACCAATCTTTAGCTGCACAAAAGGAGAAATGGTGAATTCTGCATCAAGTCTGTTTTTGCTGAGGAAAGTTGTCTCATTACCAGTATCTGCACTATAGAATCCACTTTGCAGATTTATCTCAGCTCCTAAGCAAACTGAGATTAGCACCAAACCAATGGCTAATAGATAGCTTTGTTTGGACATACCACTACACACTTTGCACACTGAGTACATTTGGTCTGATCTATCACTGCTTTGCCATCACTATCCAAATATACAGCATCATTGGGACATACGCGGATGCATTCACCACAGCCGTTGCATGAGTTGCGGTCAATTTTATACTCCACCCACACTGCTTTTTTACAGGCAAAGCCCGACAGCATAACTAACAGGCTAAGGATGATAAGTATTATCTTGCATCTCATTGGGGTAACCGGATAGCCTTATATGTGCATGCTTTTACGCATATCTTGCAATCTATGCACTTCTCGGGGTCGATTATGGCTCGTGCTCCATCCATGCTAATAGCACTGGTTGGGCAAAGAGTTACGCAATCCCTGCATCCTACGCATGCACTCTTTTGCACATATGGCTTATTATAAGTAAATGCTGCCACGGTCAACAATGAAAGTAGCAGCAATATGCAAACTAGTAGTTGTTTCACTTATTCGAATTTAACTTCAGGTGCGCTTTGGGCAGCGTTATCGGCTTGGAAAAACTGGAATGCCTTAACATTTATGAAATTGGCAATAATGTTATTGGGGAAGGTAACTATTAGCTGATTGAACAGCTTAGCAGAGTCGTTGTAACGCATTCTCTCAGTTCTAATTCTGTTTTCTATACCTTCCAGTTGAGCTTGAAACTGCAAGAAGTTTTGGTTGGATTTAAGCTCGGGATAACGCTCTACTACCACCATCAAACGTGATAATGCACTGCTTAGTCCTGCCTGGTTAGCTTGGAAATTCTGGAAAGCCTGGGGATCAGTTAAGGCTTCGGGAGGGAGATTCACACTTCCACCCATCTTGGCTCTTGCTTCGGTCACCTGAGTTAAGGTAGATTTTTCGAAGTTTGCCGCGCCCTGAACGGTGTTCACTAGATTCGGCACCAGATCAAAGCGGGTTTGGTATACGTTCTGCACCTGAGCCCAAGCGTTTTCTACATTTACCTTTTCTTTCTGAATTGTATTGTATCTTCCCACAAACCATCCCGCCGACATGATAATCAACAGAACTACAATGAGTAAAGCTATAAGTCCCTTTTTCATTTTAACTCCAAACTTAGTTTGTGATCAATCGTGTGCAGTAGTGATTATTGTCCAGTAGTTTTTTTTGCTAATCCTTATGAAGCACTCTCAGAATCGGGGCTTTTATCCAGTAACGTCCCTTAGGGATGTCACTAACCACAAAAGAAGCTCCCGAGGCATGCTCAGGAACAAGCTTTGTATATGGCGATACAAACAGGGTATCTACAAAATCGCTGTTCACTAATATGGTAATATCGCCCTCTCGAACTTCAGCATGGATTTGCTTAACGAGCATGGTATCAACGCTTAATGCAGCCCTACATGATAGTTCTGTAAAGAAACCTTTCTTTATGTGCTTGTATATAAATGTATTATCTACTATACTAACATCACTTTTTAGCTTACTACCGGGAAGGCCAAATCCGTTAACTTCATAATCTAATAGCATATTACCATCAAAATCTATCTTCAAGTTTGCCACTGCGAGATCCAGACTGATATTTGAAACCTCTTCGTTTATATATTCGGAAATAATACTTAGCTTATGCTTCCCGCTGTATGGTGTGGCAAGCATAACACCTAGAACGATAAGCAGGCCCACCATACCCAGTAATATCTTATACCCAGGCTTTAGCTTCTTTCTTGTATGGCTTACAGACACACTGCAATACAGGCTTTTGTGCAGCCCAATAGCTCGATAGAGCAAGAAAGCAGTCAGATACACCAATATCCCCGCCCATAGCACATCGCTGGCGAAATGTCCACCTTGACCTACTCGAATCCAACCGATTATGCTACCCCAAAGAGCAGCTCCCAAACTTATGAATGCAGCAAGCGCGCGTTTTCTATGCCGAAGCACAAAAGCCAGGGCAAAGAAGTAATAACCCATGGTGGCATGACCACAGGGAAAAGATTTACCGGGGCTATCCGCATCGTAGGTTAAAGGTTCTTCATAGCGGTACTCACCACCATATTGAACTAAGTCGCGCGGACGAGGCCTGCCCCAATTGTCCTTTAAAATGCTGTTCACCAGCAAGCCAGGGCCAATTATCATTACTAAAACAAGGTAGGAGGCAATTTTCCTAAATGGCTGGATGCGCTCTTTGCTATAACTGAGAATAAAAGCGAACAACGCGCCAATACTGAGTATCAGAGCTGGAATATTGCTGTAATGGTAAATGAACATTGCCAGGGGATTACTATTGAAGCTCCAACCACGTTCCAGTGAGTAATAGCGGTCTTGTATCAGCAAATCCCACGAGGTGTATCTGAACACCATGCTCCCTGCTATAAGCAACAACAGGGGGAATATGAAATCTGCGGTAAAAAGGAAATGACGGTTCTTACGAACCGCCATTTCAGACATATCGGGTTTATTCATTATTCGGGTTTTGGTTCTTCAGTTTCAGCTTGAGGTTCTTCTTCCACAACTGGCACTTCTACGGGTGCTTCTTCCACAATTTCCACTACAGGCTCTTCCGGAACGGCAACAGGTTCCACTGCTTCCACTACCGGTTCTTTCACTACAGCTTCTTCTGCGGTTTCCACCACTTCAACTACAGCTTCTTCACCGGCTTCCACAGGCTCTTCAGAAGCAACAATTTCAGATGCTTCTTCGGCTTCGGCAATCACTTCGCCTTCGGCAGCAGCTTCGCTCATTTGCTTTTCGCGGGCTTCCTTTTCCTGTTTCTTCTTCTGTTGTTTGGCAGCTTTTTCGCGCATATACTGCTCGTGAATGGCGATGTATTCTTCTTGTAGCTTAGGATCGCGTGAGAAGAAGAAAGCCTTCACAGACAGTATCAGACGGCGGTTTTCCATATCAAGTTCGATAACCTTTAGGGGAAGCTCTTCGCCAACATGGAAAGCGTCTTCGCTATGCTCAAGTTTGGGCAAGGCAAGATGGGAAATGGGAATAAATCCCTCAACAATGTCGTTACCCATCGGCACATCAACCAGCAATCCCTTGGGGATAAGCTTGCTGATCTTGCCTTTAACTTCTGTATTTACAGGAAGCTGAGAATTCAGGCTTTCCCATGGATCTGGAACGAGCTGTTTCACACCAAGGGCAATGCGATGCTGAGCACGGTCGATGGAGAGGATTATAGCTTCCACGTCTTGATTTTTACGATACACTTCTCTGGGATGATAGATTCGCTTTGTCCAGCTTATGTCGGAAATATGAATAAGGCCATCTATGCCCTCTTCAATTTCTACAAAAGCACCAAAAGCAGTTAGGCTTTTCACTTTGCGGGTTAGCACGGTACCCATGGGGTAACGATCTTCAATGGTGAGCCATGGATTGGCATCCATCTGCTTCATACCCAGGGAAATGCGCTTGTTTTCCTTATCCAGCTCCAAAACGATGGCGTTTATAGAATCGCCAACCTTTAATATCTTACGGGCATCGGCAATCTTCTTAGTCCAGCTCATCTCGGAGATGTGCACCAGACCTTCTACACCGGGCTCAATTTCTACGAATGCACCAAAAGACTTCACGCTAACCACTTTGCCGGTTACGCGGGTTCCTTCGGGGTATTTAATCTCTATTGTCTCCCATGGATGAGGCACCAATTGCTTCAAGCCAAGGGATATCTTGTTTGTTTCAGGATCGAAATTGATGACCTTAACTTTTACTTTGTCACCAATCTGCAACATCTCGGAGGGATGGTTTATCTTGCCCCAACTCATGTCGGTAAGGTGCAATAAGCCATCAATACCGCCAAGATCAATGAAGGCACCATACTGAGTGATGTTCTTTACTTCACCATCGAGTTCGGAGTCCACCTGCAGCTTGCCAAGCAGTTCTTCACGCTTAACGCTGGCTTCTTCCTCCAGCACCTGACGGCGGGAAAGAATGATGTTACGGTGTTCTTCATCTACGTTCACCACCTTGAAGCTAAGCTCTTTGCCGATGAATTGATCAAGATTTGGAATGGGCTTTAAAGACATCTGTGAGCCGGGAAGGAAGCCTTCGATTCCCAAAATATCTACTATCATGCCGCCTTTCACTCTACGACGGATAATTCCGTTTAGCGTTGTGCCGTCTTCAAAAGACTTCTTGATGCGTTCGATATTAAGGTTATAGTCTGCTTTTTTCTTGGAAAGAAGCAGCTTGCCTTCACCATTTTCGATCTCGTTTATAAATACCTTCACAACGGTATTGCGCTCTGGCATGCCGCTGTAGGCAAATTCGGAGATCGGGATTACCCCCTCGGATTTGAAACCGATGTCCACACGAACTTCCTTGTCGGAGATATCTACTATGGTACCTTCGATAATCTCACCCTTTTTGAAGTTCGAGAAAGATTCCTCATACATAGATAGCATTGCTGCACGCTCTTGCTCATCCTTGGTGAGAACTTTCTTAGGCATTTCCGGTTTGGGTGGTTCAACGGGCTCAACCACTACTGGCTTGGGCTCGTCGGCGATAATTACAGGTTCTTCCACGCTGGGAACTGGTTCTGGTTCGGTAGCGGCAATCGAAGGTTCTTCTTGCTGATCTTCACCTTCAACTGTAGATTTCGACGTCGAATCGGCTCCGCTCTCAAGCTCGGTGTCCAATACTGGTTCCGTTTCTTTTACTTCGGGCTCGATAGTGTTTTGATCATGATTTAACATGATTCCTCCTTAAACAAGGGGATTTCCTCGATCTGCATTACTGCTCTCAAGTCCCCACTTTTTTCTTTTATTCTATTAAATACCTTTACTATTGTGTATTCTGGTGTTGATGCTCCTGCGGTTATACCAATTCGCTTGTATGGCTCCAAATCCACATCTTCAAGCTCTGCTTCACTTTCGATATGATATGTTAAACAAATATCTTTGCAAAGTGCAGCCAATGCCCTGGTATTGGAGCTGTTATATCCACCGATAACTATCATCAAGTCGCTTTGTTTGGCCAGCTCAACTGCGGCGTTTTGCCTCTGAGTAGTAGCCAGGCAGATGGTATTGAAAATCTTTAGCTCCACCAGTTTAGGAAGCAATTTGCATGCCACTGCTTGCAGTTCCGATATCTTCAGCGTGGTTTGGGAGATCAGGCACAAGCGATTCCCTTCTAAGGCTGGCAGGTCTTCGCTGGGAGCTATAACGGAAGTTTTCTCGTTGCCATAAGACAGCATGCCTATTACTTCAGGATGCTGCTTATCGCCCAGGATTAGCACTTGGCATCCCTCAGCCGCCATATTGCGGATGAGGTCATGTGTTCTTTTTACGTATGGGCAGGTGGCATCAATAATGGTGTTGTTGTTCCCCTGGAGCAGATCAAGGCTTTCCTTAGTTATTCCATGAGAACGAATTATCACGATGCTATTATGAATGTTACTAATGTCTTCTGCAACCCTTATCCCCTTGGCATTAAGCTCCTGAACTATTTGAGGATTGTGGATTAGCTCGCCTAAGCTATACACATCCCCTTCATTAGTTCTTGCTTCCATTGCCAATTGGATGGCACGGCGAACCCCAAAACAGAATCCGGAGTGTCTTGCCAACCGCACACAAGGGCTTTTGTGACCGCTCTCATTATTGTGATTTTGGGTAATTACTTTATATAGTTCTTGAACTTGATCCTCAATGCTCAGCAGGCTGGTATCGAGAACGAAAGCGTCAACGGCGGGTTTTAAAGGTGCCATAGCCCTGCTGCTATCTGCCTTGTCTCTGGCTTCAAGCTCACTTACGACCTGCTCCATGGGTGTAGTTATTCCCTTTGCCTGTAGCTCCAGATATCTTCGCTTTGCCCGTTCTTGTACATCGGCAACCAGGAAGAACTTGGCTTCTGCCTCAGGAAAAACTACTGTGCCAATATCTCTGCCATCCAGCACTATTCCACCCTTACTGCCTATAATGCGCTGTAGGTGAACCATTTTATGGCGAACTTCGGGGATGGCGGATATCGCTGAGGCTGCCGATGATATTTCTGGAGTGCGAATGGCCTCACTGATGTCTTTCCCGTCCAGAATAATAACATTGCCGTTGTCTGCTTGCTCAATGGAGATACTAATGCTATTCATCATATCTTCAATTGCCGGAATATCATCTATACCAATTCCCTTAAGTTTTGCGGCATAGGCACAAGCCCGATACATGGCACCTGTATCCAGGTATATGTATCCGAGCTTTTTTGCCAAAAGCTTGGCAGTAGTGCTCTTACCGGAAGCCGCAGGGCCATCGATAGCAACGATAATTCTCTTCATACTTAGCATTTATCTCCAGTGAACCACCCTTTTTGCGGGTTAATATGCAGTCAACACTTTTTTTGAAATTGTGAAAGAATTATTGTTATAACCTCCATTTTCCTTAAACGAATTACGCTATCATTACGCATGAACTACGGATGAGATGCGCATTTCATGCGTAATGATAGCGTAATTCGATCAAGCAGGTTTGTTCTTGACACTGGTTATGCCAAATAAAGAGTGGCACTAATTAGAAGTTATCGCTAGGAGCTTTTGTGAAGATAGTTCAGATTGTGGGAGCCAGACCCCAGTTTGTGAAGCTTGGCCCCCTGTCCCGGGTAATCCGTAGAGACCATCAAGAAGTAATAATCCATAGCGGACAGCACTATGATGTTCAGATGAACGAAGTGTTTTTCCGGGATATGGAGATACCAAATCCTGATTACAATTTGAACATAGGTTCCGGAAGCCAGGGCATACAAACCGCCGATATTTTGGCTGCCATAGAGCCCATACTGATAAAAGAGAAACCAGATATTGTAATAGTGTACGGTGATACCAATACAACCCTTGCGGGGGCATTAGCAGCAGCTAAGCTGGGCATAAAAACAGTCCACGTAGAGGCCTGCTTGCGAAGCTTTAATCGCAGCATGCCAGAAGAGATTAACCGCATTGTAGCTGATCACGTTTCTGATGTGCTGTTAGCTCCAACCCGGATGGCTGTAATGAATGCTGCCAGCGAAGGCTTATCCGATAAGTGTTACCTTGTTGGCGACATAATGGTGGATAGTCTGAAATTTGGAATTGAAAAGGCCAGGGGAGTGTCTGGGGTGTTAGAAGAGCTTAAGCTTAGTGGTGTGGATTACTCAGTTTTAACTCTTCACCGTCCTTACAATGTGGATGATCCTGCTAATCTGAAACACATTCTATCGGGTCTTGATAAGCTGGGTAGATTAATAATATTCCCAGTGCATCCTAGAACCCGAAAAGTGGTAAGCGGTATTGCAGGCTCGGATTTTCGCAATATAAGATATATAGAACCTCTTGCCTATCTGGATTTTTTGATGTTAATGCAAAGCTCACAGACGATCCTGAGCGACTCCGGTGGTATTCAGAAAGAAGCCTATATCATGAACAAGCCATGCGTTACCCTTAGGTATGAAACAGAATGGGTAGAAACTGTGGAAAGCGGTTGGAATATGTTGTTACCAGTAAATAGTAGCAGTTTCCCGAGTGCAATAGAAGGCTTTTGCCCACCAGCGGATCATCCTGATATATTCGGTAAAGACGTTGCAGAACAGATGGCAAGGGTGATATTTAAGCAAATCTAATTTGTATCCAGATACTCGTCTTCCTGATGGTATTTCCACTTCAGCAGCACTCTGTCTAACAGCGTAACGATGCCAAAAAGCAGCATGCTGAGGGCAATGATAACTAAGATAACAGCGAAGACATGGGCTGTCTGGTAAGCCTTTGTTGCACGCGTCATGTATATCCCCAGTCCCGAGCTTCCTCCCAACCATTCTCCTATAACTGCAGCCATAATGCTATAGGTGGCAGCAAGCTTCAGCCCGGTAAAGAAGTTCGGAAGCGCAGCCGGAAGCTTTAACATTGCAAATATCTTCCGTTTGCCTGCTCCCATAGAGGTTAGTAATCTTACATGCTCCACCGACACACTCCGAAATCCGTCGTAAAGCCCCAAAGCAATGGGGAAAAAGCACATCAGAACTACTGCGAAAATCTTGGAGCTTATTCCGTATCCAAACCAGATTATTAGTAGGGGTGCCACTGCTATAATCGGGACAGTTTGTGAGATAACCATGTAAGGATATATTATTTGCTTTATGGTTTTTGAAGCATTCATGGCAATTGCGGTTATGCTACCCAATACTACACTTATTAGAAGGCCACTCACGGCGGCTATAAGAGTAGGTTTCAGATGATGCCAGATTAGATCAGGATGATTGGTGAACACCCTTAGTACGGCCAGGGGAGAAGGTACAATCCAGAAGGCAATAGTACCCCGAACACTTAAAATATGCCAAAGCAATATCAAAGCAATGAGAAAGGAAGTGGGGAGAACAATACTTTTAAGCTTCATGATCTCCTATTATTCTAATCTCTGTTTCCAGCTTTACGCCGAAATTATCCATAACCGTCTTTTGTACATGACGGATAACCTGCATCACCTCGCTGGCTGTGGCAGAACCCAAGTTCACTATAAAGCCGCAATGCTTGTCCGACACTGCTGCATCACCAATGCGAAAGCCACGTAAACCACAATCATCCACCAGCTTCCCGGTGAAATGTCCTTCCGGCCGCTTGAACACACTACCAGCACTGGGCATGTCCATTGGCTGTTTGTCCCAACGCTGCTCTTTTAGCTCGTTCATACGAGCTAAAATCTCTTCCGGAGCTCTTTGAACGAGATGAAACACAGACGATAGGTGAATCAGATTACCCTGCTGAAACACACTACTGCGGTAGCCAAAATGATGGTCTGTGGCTTTAAGATGCAATATGGGACTGCTTGAGGACAGGCTGGCTATGCTTGGAACCAAACACTTGCTGCAATATAACACATCCTTTATCTCTCCCCCATAAGCACCTGCATTCATATAAACTGCCCCTCCCACACTGCCGGGGATGCCGTGAGCAAATTCCAGACCGCTTAACCCCATCTTTTGAGCAAACTCACTAAGCTCATGTAAGCTCACTCCACAGAACGCACTAATGTAATCCTCATCACGAGTAAGCTTTACAAATCCTGTTGTGTTTATCACCACTGTCCTAAGTCCTTTATCGGAAATAAGCAGATTGCTACCATTACCTAAGATGAAGTATGGGATGTTGTTATTCAGACAAAAGAGCAGTATGGCTATGAATTGGGATTGGGTTTTAGGCGTGCAAAACACATCAGCCGGTCCACCAATATTAAAACTACAATGGTCTTTTAGAGGGACTTCGAATAATATAAGCCCCGCTTCCACCATATCCGGTAAAGCCGCAATAACTTTGTTTCTATAGCTCATCTATGTATATCCTCTATATCTTGTTGAAAAAGCGTCCAATCTCCGATATTAGCTGTTGCTCGCTTCTAAGCTCAACGCAGCGGCTTGGGAGTATCTGTTTGAAATACTCGCCATAGCGTTTGTTTGTAACCCTGGAATCCATTATCAGCACCACTCCCCTGTCGCTCTTGCTGCGTATTAATCTGCCAAAGCCTTGACGTAACCTCAAGAGGGCATTAGGCAGCATGAAGTGCATAAATGAATCTTTGTCTTCACGCTCAAGTTTGTCGATCAGGGCTTCCACCAACGGCTCGGAGGGGACTTGGAAAGGTATCTTGTAAAGGATTAATAATGATAAGGAATCACCTTGAATATCCACCCCTTCCCAAAAGGAGGATGTTCCCAGCAACACGGCATTCTTACTTTTTTTAAAATCTTCCAATATCGATCTGCGGCTCCCTGCTTTTCCCTGCGCAAAGAATGGTCGCTTGGCATGATACATATCGTCACCAATATGCTCATACACCAAGTCTAAATCACGATAGGAGGTGAATAAGGCCATGGTTCCAACTTCTGCAGTCTTTAGCACCTGTTGCATGCATCCCAGAGCTTGATTCTGAAAAAACTTGTCTTTGGGCTCGGGAAGAAAGCTGCTGATTAAAAGCAGAGATTGCTGGTCGTAATCAAAGGGAGAATCTACTATGCTCTGCTTAATCTCTTTGTCCGATACCAGCGATAAGCCGGACTGACCAAGGAAATAGCGAAAGGAGCCCCTTAGAGCCAGGGTAGCAGATGTGAAGATTATGCTGGGGATTCGGGAATAAAGCAGATTATGAAGGTGTGACGATACATCTACAGGTGCATAGCAAAAGCTGGAGGAGGGTATGTTTCTGTCTGGCTTGGGCGAGCTTTCTATCCATAGGGCATTTTCATCCAAATCAGGATTTAGTAGCGTTAACACCAGCTCTTCTGTTTCCGAAAAACGCTGAATGTATGCAACAAGGTTTTCCTTCAGCGCTTCCAGATTTGCCACCAGCTTACTGTTCAAGCTGCCCAAAACGTTATTCAGGGCTGTAATGTCCTTCATTATGTCTTTAAAACTTATAGAAAACGCCCTTAACTGATTGTATAAGTCAGAATATGCAGCAATGTCCTTAATTCTTAGTTTGCCAAAGCTGTCGGCATCAGAACAATGCTTTGCAGCCAGATTGAATATCTTGGCCAAAGGATCCCGCAAGTCGCTAATGCTGCCATGAAGCTTTATGCAAAGGGATTCCACGTGCATTTTTTGCGCATCAGTTGCCAGGCTCTTGCGCATAACCTGTTGTATCTGGTGTAAAAAGCCGCCTAACTGCTTCTTACCGCTATGGGTAAGTTGGTTAAACAGACTATTGATATCGGCATAGCTGAGGTCAAAGCCCAAATGCTTGGATGCCGATGCCATCAGGTTATGCGCTTCGTCTATCACCAAATAGCCATATTCACCCAAGGTAGTATTCTCCAGTCTTGCATCGGCAAGCAGCAGAGAATGGTTAGCTATCACTATTGATGCGGTTTCAATGTGCTTTCTCAGGTTCATTACGTAGCAACGCACAAAGTTTGGGCATTTCCTGCCTCCACAAAGGAAACGGTCGGAACATATCTTTCGCCATACAATGCTAAAGCGTTTCTTGTCAAAAGAGGAATTCTCGGATATATCTCCGGTGTTGGTAACCTGTTTCCAAACGAATAGATACAATAGCGCATGCGCCTCATAAGGGCTTAGCCCCTTGCTTTGCTCCACAATTAGCTCTTCCCAGCGACGCTCGCAGATATAGTTTTCTCTTCCCTTTACCAATACTGCCTTGAAGGGTAAGGGAAGCATAGAGCTTAGCTGTGGTAAATCCTTGTAAAATAGCTGTTCCTGAAGATTCTTGGTATTGGTGGATACTACCACCTTTGCTTTGCTACGTTTCGAGAACTCAATGGCCGGCACCAGATAGGCAAAGCTCTTCCCTACCCCAGTTCCTGCCTCCACCACCAAATGTTTCTCCGTCTTAAATGCATCTTCCACTTGCTCTGCCATTGCCATCTGTCCTGCGCGGAATTCGAAATTCGGAAACTCACGCGCAAACAGGCCTTGTTCGCAGAACACAGAGGGAATATCGGCAATATCTCCCCTGCCTTCATGCTCTATAACGTTAAAGAGCTTGCTCTTTTCATGCTTCACGCTGTGTCCAGCTACTGCGGAGGTTCGTTGGAACAAAATCAGCTTTTTCAGGTATTCTTCCAGCGAGCCATCCAACTGAGCCTGCTTGCTTAGTTCTAATATTCTGGCATTGGTAATAAAGCTATTGTGTTCAAGTATATGTCCGGTTAGTGCATACAACAGCTTTCCAGTTGCCGTGGCATCTGCATCAGCCCGATGAGCATTCTGTAGTTCTATGCCGAAATGAGCAACTAAAGTACTTAGCTTATGGTCAGATGTAGTAGGCAGGTAAATCCTGGATATCTCAGATGTATCCCAGCTTGTGTTTTTTAAGGGAAAGCCCCCGCCTTTTACCAGATAGTTATTTATAAATCCAAGATCAAATGCCACATTGTGACCTACCAGGATGCTATCACCAATAAAGCGGCAAAAATCCACCAGCACTTCCTGGATGGACGGAGCAGCACTAAGGTCTTCCGGAGATATGTGCGTTAAATACTGAATAAACTTTGGCAGTTTGCCCTTTGGCTTTACGAATCTATCGTAGCTATCTATTACTTCATTGCCTCTAAACCTTATGGCAGCAAGCTCAATAATCTCGTCTTTATCGGAATTCAAACCCGTAGTTTCGATATCTACGGCAATATACTCCAGTTCATCAAGCATATTGTGGCTGCGCTCCATACCTCTTCCCTCTGGCTTGGTAGAATTACTGATTCTGATCTTCCTTATACAGGTTATATCGTTGCAGCTTCTTAATCAGCCCCTGGCGCGACAGTCCCAGCTCTCTGGCAGCCTGGGTTTGGTTCCACTGATACTTCTCCATACAGCTCACAATCATCTTGCGTTCCATCTCCTCAATGGCATCCTTTAGTGTCTTCTTGGAGGTTAACATATTTATGGTTTGATTATGCTCATAAAAACGGAACACTTCTTCACTGAAGTCGCTTGGCTTTATAAAGGTACCTGCTTCTGCCAGAGTTACTGCACGCTCTATCTCATTCTCCAACTGACGCACGTTACCCGGCCAATCGTATTGCTCCAAAAACTTCATGGCTTCTGTAGAGATACCAGGCACGCTTTTATTCATTCGTTTGTTATACTTATCCAAGAAGTGAATTGCCAATAGCGGCACATCACCGGGTCGGTTTTTTAGGGGTGGAACGTCTATGCGGATCACATTAAGCCGGTAGTAAAGGTCTAAGCGGAATTCTCCCCGCTTCACTTTCTCCAGTAATGATACATTGGTAGCGCACACCACCCTCACATTTACCTTGTCAGTTTTGGTTGCACCTACTCGCTTAATCTCACCTTCCTGCAAGAATCTAAGTAGTTTAGACTGGGTAGATTGACTGATATCGGCAATCTCATCCAAAAAGAAGGTTCCCCCATCGGCAATCTCGAACAAGCCCTTTTTGTCATAAGCTGCTCCGGTAAAGCTACCTTTCACATGGCCAAACAGCTCACTTTCCAATAGGGTTTCGGGCAAAGCTCCACAGTATTGGGCTACAAAAGCCTTATTGCGTCTATCACTGCTGTAATGCAGTGCACGGGCAATTAGCTCTTTACCCGTTCCACTGGGGCCTTCCAATAGCACAGTTGTGGGAGTGTCTTTCACCTTCTCAATAATCTCGAATATCTTCATCATTTCCGGGCTTTTACCAATGATATTCGCATACAGGTTACCAGTATTAAGTTGCTCACGTATTATAGCGTGCGTCTTTTCCAGATTTGCACTGCGGATGTTTTCGATAATCACAATTATCTGGTTACTAAGTGCTGATAGCAGGTTAATAATCCGCTCGGAAAAGTAGTGCGAACCACTTTCACAGAATAGTAACACCGCCCCCAGAGTGCTCTTCCTAATCGATAAGGGAAGCACCAGGATGTTATTGAATTTCGGTGCAAAATGCGGCTGCTTATAGTTCTCTGCCTTATTGTTGTTATATGCCTCGGTAATCAGGTTTTGGAACTGGTCATAGTTTTTGTCCTCATGCGAGAAGTTATGATACACTTTATACTCCCACGCATCCGGTAAGTTTGGGTTTGCATGCAGGCACAGAATACCGCCATCTGCCTCAGATATCTCTACCAGGCTGGTAAGCGACTGGTCTATCAGCACATCTAAATCCGATATAGTATTTAGCTTCTGCGTATTCTCGTAGAATTGGTTAAGCAGGTTTTCTTCAAACTTAACCTCTTCCATTTGGCTGGAGTATTCTCTGGATATCTTTTGCAACAGAATATCGTTTTGCTCCAGTAGCTTAATGCTGCCATACTGCTGTATTATCTTTTTGTTATTCTTTAGGATATGCAGTGCTTGTTCCCAATCTTCCAAGTCCAGCAGCACTCCCGCCAGTTCATAATTCGCCAGCGATAGCTCATAATTACTGCCCACTTCCACAAATAGCTTTATGGCATCTTCAAGGTGCTGCTTTGCTGCCTCTGGATTCTTCCGCTCCAGTAAGGCACGCAAATAGTGTGCCCTGCCAATCTCGAAAGGCAGGTTTTGCTCTTTGGCAAGCTTAATGGCTTCGGATATGTAATAATCCGCACTCTCCAGATTTCTGGTTAATATAAAGTAATAGGCCTGCTTCTGACAGCCTTCTATTATCTTATCCCGCGCCACCAGCGACTTAAAGAAATCGAAGCTTTCCACCAGGTATCGGTATGCCTCTTTATACTTATGCAGCTTGGTTAGTACACTGCCCAGATTGCCATAAAGCTCGGCTTTAATATAGTCATCCGATACTGATGGCAACAGCTCCAAGCCCTTGAACAGCAGGTCGTATGCCAGATGTAATTCATTTTGCTTTTCATACACTTCGCCAAGGTTATTAAAGCTACGCAGCAAACCTTCGTTGAAACTGCTCTCCTGGGACTTTTTTATCGCCTGCTCGTAGTATGAAATCGATGCTGTCCAATCACCTTTCTTAAAGTACAGCGCACCAAGATTATTAAGCGAAGCAATTATATTCCTGTAAAATGAGAATTCTATCGCCGTTTCCAAAGATTTCTTCAGCGCATCTTCCGAGCGGACAAAGTCTCCATGATCCATCAGCGTAACGCCGATGTTATTATAGATATTGGTGATGTTATAAGGCTCACTAAGCAGCTTTTGTATCTTTAAGGCTTCTTCCAGATAGTATAATGACTTCTCTGGATCGCCCTTGTCGTCCATAAGCCCACCCAGATTGTTATAACAAACCGATATCCCATTCAGATTATACTGCTGCTTCTCAATTGCCAGGCTCTTTAAGAATTGAGCTTCACTCTTCTCCCAATCCCCCTGGAACATATACAGCACACCCATGTTGTTGTAAACAGCGGCCAGCCCTCGCTTATCACCGGAAATAGTATACAGCATTTCGGCTTCGTGAAACGATTCGTCTGCCTGATCCCATTCGTTTATGTAATAGTGAATCTTACCCTTAATCTTCCTGCCCTCAGCCTGAATGCTGTGTCTCTGCTTTTGATCTTCGATGCTACCCTGCGAATGCTGAACAGTTTCTAGCGCGGTAAAGGCATCGTTAAAAGCCTCAGTCTCGGTTAAAACTTCAGCCTTTAACAGCAGTATCTTAGCTTTCCAGAAAGGATCGATGGTTGTGGGTGAATATTTCTTTATTATCTCCAGGGCAAAAGCGGAAGAATTAACCGCATAGAGATTGCTTGCCAGATGATAAACAATCTGCTCGGCAGGCAGGTTATTCTCTGTGCATAAGTGTAAAGCCTCACGGAAATGGTCAACTGCTACCTCTTTTTGGTTCAGGTCACTATATGCCATGGCAATCTTTTGCGAACACTCCAGCTTAACCGAGGCATTCTTGCTATGACCAAGGATGTACTCTAACACAGTAAGAGAACTCTGTGCATCGTTTATCAGTTCCAGTTCGTCTTCCACTGCCTGAAACAGCGTAATATTGAAGCGCCTGGACATCATCATCAGGCGGGTTTGCACCTGAGGGAACTTTCCGGTTTGTTCCAGGTAGTTCATCAGTTCGGTATGCAGCTTGGCAGAGAATTGTCCGGGATTGTCTTTTAGCCATAGCGTAAAGGCTGCCTTTTTCTGAATACAACACCGAACATCAGGGCAAGAAATCAGGCCTAAGTCTGTTAAAATCTTTCTATCTGCTTTCAAGCTCTTGGGCTTGCCCAGTGCCTCTTGCACATCTTCTGGATCAACGCCATCCAGCACATACATGGCTATAAGCAGCTCTTTTTGTGAGGCTGTTAAGGAAGCTAAGGACTGGTTATATATTTCTGAGGCATCAAATGTCTTTTCCAGATATGGGCTAAGGTCAAACTTACCCCCAGGATTCTTGGTTAGCATCTCACGAAATACACGCTCGATAATCATCAGATTACCGCCGGTTATCCTTTGGAATATCTCGCTTTCGCTTACATAGGTAAAGGCCTGATCGGGAAAGGTTAGCTTTAGCAAATGCTGACAATCCTCCACACCCAGGGCCGGAATGTGCTCTACTTCCGAAAAGGGAAAAAGCCGTTCCTGTGAAAACACCACCACCTGAATGCCCGCCTCCGGCAAATACTGAACCACATATTGCAGATAGTCGCGCGTGTATTTGTCCATCACATCGCAATCGTCTATCACCAACAGGCAGGATTTGAATAGCTGACGCCTGTTCAGTTCCTCGGTTATGTAATAATAAAAATCAAACTTGTTATTGGAGGCAATATCGGCAAGAAACTCTTTGTACAAAACCTTTAGCTCGGTTTCTTCTATACCGCATAGCACCATAAGCAATTCGGTAAAGTGATTCATCACCAAAGGATGAGGAGAAAAATGGATAGGATCAGGATAGTGCTCGGCTAAGTTTTGCAATAACGGCAATACAAAATAGCTCTTACCGCTACCGGATTTACCCGTTATCTCTACCAGGTGACTTTCCGATTTATCCCTTAAAATGCCAATAACTCTGGACAATGCTATCCTGCCCGTGATGTAAGTATTCATCTGTTTTGTCATGTTTTCTGGCATCAATCCTCCAGTATGGAAGCATTAGTTTACATACCCACTGTAAATAGAGTTGACAATATGTCAAGCGAAAAGTGAAGCTTGTTTTCTTAACCTCCTACAATACTGGGAGTGGATAAGAAGTGACACCTGAAATGTCAAATCGTGACACCCGCTTGACAAAATAGCGGAAATGCCCTCAGTTTGTGACACTCTTTTGTCAAATCATTGGAATCCTCAGGCCGTCATAAGTGACAGAAATTTGTCAAATCATGACTCGTATTTGTCAGTTTGTGACAAACTTTTGTCACCCATCGCTCATACTAATCGAAGTATTCACAATAACCATTTAGCTTAAGGTGCTTATCAGATATTTTGCTCAGAATTCTCATATAGCTCTTTTTTACTTCTCTTAATGATGCCATAAGAATAGTACAGAGAATTGCCATTATAATGAATAGGGCACCAATAAATGATCCTCTTGCCCATAATGAATTGCATGAAAAGGCTTCGAATATTCCCAACTTAGAAATATCCATTGGAAGCATCATTAGGGGTATACAAACTGATGTTAATGAACCAATAAGCAGCAGAACAACAATTCTATTGATAGTTCTTAGTCTTTTTATCGACCCACTGACATCATTCTTTACAAGCCCATACTTTCTCATTAGCACTTTACACTCATATCTTAGATTCTCAATGTTCTTATGAGTGATATCGAGCTGGTCGAAGCTTACAGAATAAATTGGAGAGTAACAGCCACAATATTCATACTCGTCATTTGACTTGTTCCTTAGGACTAGTCTTGTGGCAAAGCTAAGATTATCCGGACTATCGTACAATCCATAGACTTCCGAAAGACATTCCGCAGCAATTGTCTCGGGATCATCGCTGCTAACACTCTCAAGATGAATTAGCCTATTCCAGAATTCTTGGCTTTGAAGAATAGTGTTTCTATTGTACCATTCGAAGGGTATATTATTAATGTCGTTTAGAACATTCATCCTCTTGAATGCAATTTCACGAAATTCGTAGAGAATTCTGTTACTAACATCTTTCTCGCTAAGAACTCTCGAGATTAGAAATGCTCCAATAATCCCAATTAGCGCTGCACCACTTTGAGCTAAAGCTGAAAAAAACCAATTCCAATCCATAATAATCTCTCAACAAATATCATCTATTATTCCACTCAAGAAACTCGGGATCGTTCGAATCTATACCTCTGCCCATGCTGATATCCCGTTTCTTGCGATCGATCTTGAATTGGTCTAGATTACTGTAGGGAATGGTAGTATTATCATCGATGTAACGGACTACGACAAAATGAAAACTTAGATCATAGTTAGGACCAGTTGTGATAAAGACATTCCCAGTATCAATCAGAAATAATGGGTCGATCTCTCTGCGATAGACATCTAGGATGTAGTTAGTTGCTCTACAAAGCTCTATAGCAAGGTCTTGGATAAGTGCCACACGAAAGTCATAATCTTTGGCTAACCTTTCGTACTTATCAGGATCCCACTCTATATTCTGATATCTCTTTTCAACGCGATAGATTTCTCGATCATTAATCACAGAACTGTCCATAATAACATCTAGTAAATCTTGGAGAATTAATCTAAACCGGTAAAACGATTCAGAGTACCTTTGATGATTAGACTCCCAGTTCCGTGAAAGAATCCATTGTTTTAGGTTTTCAAGTTGTTCACATTTTTGGTGCGAGATCCATGGGGATGCAGATGTGAGATGAGATATCCAGTTGGACATCTCATGTACCTCCAAAATGTCAGACCATTTAGTAATGTTATACTTAATAATTTCATTTGCTTTACTTGCAGCTACTGCTACTGGACTATCGCTTTCCAAGACCCAATCTTCAAGCAGTTTTGCGTGTAGTTGTCTGACAAACAAATCCTTAAAACTGTCTGAACCTTCATAGTCTTTGTACATACAGTTGCCGGATATTGATTCTTTGTACGCCTTGAGAGCAGCAATTTGTTCTTCATCATTGTGTTCTTGTGGTATTGGCGCTGTTGAGAAGAACAACATTGTTTTCTTTCCTTTCTCAGAATGCAGTTTAATCTCTTCTACCGTTCCGCTTAGGGAATGATCAGTAGGAGTACCCACTTTTGACCAGAATACTCCTATCAATAAGTCGCATGACTCAAGCAGCTTGGTGTTAATCTCATCTTGTGGAGGAGCACCATAGCTTGCTACAGAATCGGTTTCCCAACCTACAGGCATTAAGACTATCCCTCTACTAAATGAGTTTATAGTGTTCCACTCATAAATAGTATCTCTTATTAGATTCCTTTCCTTCTGTACATCTCCTGGGGATGCAATGAATATTCTGATCACTTTAGCATCATAAGCCATTCTTACCTCCATTCTGGTTTACTCATTGCTATTCATAATGTTCTTTGTTTATTCGATGTATATGCTTTGGCCAGTTGTTCTTATCCCACTTCTCCACGGGGATAAAGTTGCCTTCTTTGTCGCAGGGTGGACCGGGAGGGGGATCTAAAGGTGAGTGGTAAGTGGCAAGTAGTGAGTTGGCACCTGATTCTAAGAGAGGGGTCATGGCATCGTAGATTTCCAGGATGCGGAGCTTGGTGCTGTACTCGCCATATTCTTTTTCGTCTTTGCGTTTGACGATGGGGAAAGTCTCCATGATGTATTCCACGGCATGGCGGGGAGTGGGGAGGTATTGAATCAGCGAGGTGGTAAGGTGGCCAGATGGGGAGGTGGAACTATCTCGCAAACTCGCAATCTCGCTATCTCGCTTATTTAACACCATCTCGCTATCTCTTTTTCCTTCCCAATCTGACTGGCTACCAAGATACAGATGAAAAAAGAGTGCATCCAGTTCACAACGGATTTCGAAACGGCGTTCCTCGTCCCAGATAAAGGGAGGTCCGTCATAACCGCAGTCCTGGGCGAAGGGTTGCAGGCTGTAAGATGTGTAGAGTAGCTCCAAGAGGTAGTTGGTGAGGTGGTGAGATAGCGAGGTTGTTAGTGGTGAGACGCTGGCCTGGAAAACTGAGGGGGGGGAGGACAGCAAGCTGTTTAGCTATAAAGTAATTAAGGCTTGTTCCGCCCATTTTGAATCTGCTTACAAAGTCGCAAGCAAGACTATTTAGGCATGCTAGCAGAGCAATATTGATCACTAATGGTTCACGGTTTATCAGCAAAGGCAACTTGTTGCTAACTGCTGCATTGGGAACTATGTCTGCAATAACCGTCCTTTCATCAGTTGATCGGCATATATCCCTAAACCCCAGCCAGTACTTTGCCTTATTGTCGGCTGCTTTCACCACCAAAGACTCCTCTACCCAATACCTTGGCAGAGGTTCATACTCCGGATTCTGCAATCGGGATAGCGGAACATCGGGCAATTGAGTTGAGTCTGAGCCTTCGGGAAGATCAGCATAATCCCCAAAGCGGTGATTGAAGTGATGCATCATTTTGGCTTCATACAATGGCAGAAAGACAGTTTTGCCATTAACAAAGCTATTGCCCTGCAGGCAAAAGCCCATATCTTCCAGTTGCTCCTTGGTTTTGAAGAGATGGGAATCATTGGACATATCAAACATGCGCATGAAGGATATGCCCCAGGGATTGCCCTTTTCGGGGTCGTTTTCGTTTATCAGAACCGGCACCCGGCGATAAATATATTTGGTAAGCTCAGCGTCCTGTTTACCTCTGAAGATGGGACAAGTGCGTGTGTTGGGGTTGATGAGGGCAATATCATCCTTGCTGAGCTGGAAGTGCCGTTCGGTATCGCTTAAATCTGCAATGGAATGAGCAAAGAAAACGATGTCGGAGGGTTGGTAAGTTGTAAGTGGTGAGTGGTGAGTGGATTGCGGCGCGCGTAGAGTGAGGAGGCAGAACGTTATCATACTTCCAACCGCTGGGAAAAGCTTTTCCCTGTTGTCAAAACCATAGAGGTTTACTAAAGAGCCGGTGTCGGTGAGCTCCTGGAAAAAGAATTTGGTGGTGTCGTCTGTTGCGATGCCGCTGGGAACGATGCAGCCACAGCGTCCCTGAGCCGAAAGCAGAATGCGGTTGAGTTCCGCGAACACGGTATAGGTATTCACGTCACCACGTCCGCAGAGGGGATATCTGCCGCTTTCCCGGATCAGTAGTGACGAGCCCTCAGATTTGCGCTTCTCCGCCAGAAAGGCCTGATAAAGCAAGGGATTTGAAGTTGGCAGGTCATCGATCATCCTCTTACGGGCAGCGGCATTGGGTGCATTGGCAATATCGGCATCCCGGGCGGAGAAGAATTCCTTTTCCTGGAGCTTGACTCTTTCCCAAGGTGGGTTGCCTAAGATGCAATCAAAGCCGGAAGTTGGCGAGGTGGGGAGATGGCCAGATGGCGAGGTGGTAAGTGGGAAGACGTCGGGGAAGGCGATATGCCAATGAAAGAACTTATATTCATCCGAAAGGCGCATGATTTCTGATCTTATAGCGGGGTTTACGCTATAAGGATTACTATCGATATTGTCCAGCAGGCGTTGGGTAATGGGATAGGGAAGCGTGTCATCGGGGGCTTTCTTCCAAACAAAGGCAGCGCACCAGGCATCATAGATAAACTTGCTATTCAGGTATCCGGAAGAGCGCATTATCTCTGCATAGGCTTCTTCTTTGCGTTTCAGGTTTTCGATACTGGTGTCATCCATCTGATTCAGGTTTATCAGGTATGGCACATGGTTACCCAGATGCTCCCAAGGCTTTTCGTCGCCACTGAAGATATCGAGGACGTCCTTATCCCTCTCTTCTTTGTTGAGCTTTTTATACTTGCTGCAGTAGTCTTTATCATCTCCGGTTAGGGGAGTAAAGGCTGCATCGGGGATGCCTTTTTGGAGTAAGTCCGGAGTGCAACCCAGGAGGGAATTACCACATTGGATATGATGATCCAGAAACGTCAGAGGTTTCCCTGGTTCGAGAGCTTCCATCCAGAGGGAGATTTTGCAGAGTTCCACAGCCATAGGATTCAAATCCACTCCATAGATGCAGTGACCGATCACGTCTCTGAGGGCATGCTGGACTACGGAAGGAGCAGGCTCATCTTCACCAACCCGGATAGAAGCCAGACGCTTGGCAAGCCGATGGGCTGCTGAGATGAGGAAATGGCCGCTTCCGCAAGCGGGATCGCAGATTTTGAGAGCAAGCAGAGCTTTTTCTGGCGAGGTGGTGAGATGGCCAGATGGCGAGGTGGTGAGATGGCCAGATGGCGAGGTGGTATCTCGCCCTTTCAAAGCTGCTTCAATTACCGGCTCCAGTGCCGAATCCAACAGACAGTTAACCAGAGAAGAAGGCGTATAATAGCTTCCAGTGGTCTTACGTTCAGAGCCGGAGACAACGTTGAGTTTGAAATAACCTGCTTCCAGATTGATTTCAGGATGCATTTCCAGAAGGGATTCATAGACTGAGCCGAGTTCTTCAGGTCCTAGATTACGATAGTTAATGGGTTGGAAGATATTGTTCTTTTGAGTATAGCAGAGAAAACGGACTGATGAGAGTAAATCACTATTGGCAATGGAGCAGAAGTCCAGATCAGGGGTGGAAGAATCGGTGAGTAGTGAGTGGTGAGTAGTAAGTTGGGGATCAGCTTCGCTGCCACTGTTTTTCCACTTACCACTTACTACCTTACTGCTTACTTCCAAACCACTTACTCTAAAAAGGAATGAACCCAAGGCTGGCAGTCCGAGTGCCGTGTTGCCGTCATATAGGCCGTTAAAAAGCAAATTTAACTGCTGCCAGAGATCAGAATGCCGGGTTCCTCTTTTCTTGCGGGCAAGTTCCCTGATCCGATAGGTGGAATAATACTTGTGATAAGTCTGCTTTACCATATCAGGAACATCACCCGGAATAAGCAAGTCCCTATCCTCTGCCACAAACACGAAGAGCAGTCGATAGACCTGTAGCAGTACTTGATGATAATAGTCCTGCAAGCTAAGGTTGCCGGAGCGGAGTTTTTCCCTGAGGTCAGTATTGGCTGTATGGCAGAGAAAACCTGCACCAAGAGACTCGATGGCTGATTGGACATTATTACGTAGCTCATCCAGGGCACGGACACCATCTTTGATCGAAGCATTGTACCATTTTTCCAGCCAGCAGGTTTCAGGGGGCAGAGCTCTGCCTGTTTCATCTGTCTTTACTTCTACACGGGATTGATGGCAAAGTAGATATAGCAAGAAGAAATCGCTGTAGGCAACTCCTTCCATCATCGCTTGCAGGTCAAACTCCACATAAGCAGCGCGGGTTAGGGATACATTGTCCCGCAGGATACGAAGCTTGAGGCCATTGGAAAGGATACCCCAGAGGTGATCCTCACTGCGGTTTAGAAACTCCTGCATAAGGGAATGCGGGGAGGATTTGGGTGAGTGGTTAGTGGTAAGTGGTGAGTGGGGGCGGCGATCAAGATCGTATCTAAAGCTGACCAGATGGATGGCAACAGGCTCAGATGCCTTGTGACTGATGGGATAGGTTTTGTCCTCTATCTCGATAGATTTTTGGGTCTGGAGCCTGCCATATCCAAGCTCCTGAAAGAGAGGCAGTAGCCAGCGTTCACGGGTCTCGGTGGTGCCAATGGCTTCTTCTGGTAACTGATTGAGGATTTCCCTATATGTCTGCCAGACACCGATAAGACGATTCCAGGATCGTGTGGCTGCTTCGTTTAGGCGTTCGCTTGGGCTTAAGTGGTAGTCTGTGGATTTAAGACCCTCCAGAGTGGGGTCACCACTGACAATCCTCTGCAGCAGTTCGGCAGGAAGGATGGCTCCTTCGGTGCGGATGGTATTGAAAATACTACTACGCTTAGACATGGGAGTTCCGATAAGTGGTGAGTGGTGAGTGGTAAGTGGGGTTAGGCATGCTTTTCTCCCTTGAGATGTCGCATGAGCGATAAAAGCTGTTTGCTGATAACAGTGATCTCCTCCAGTATAGGAGTTATCGATATGGGATCACAAAACGTTATACGGGACGATAAGATTAAATGGGATTCAAGCTCACTCAAACTTCCATGAGCTATCCTGAGAAAATGGGCAAATTCATTATTATTGTGCCTTGCCCAACCCTCTGCAATATTAGCAGGGACAGATGATGATGCTCTCCTGATTTGGTTTGTTAGTCCAAACATCTCGCTTTTCGGAAACAATGCAGTGATAGTATATGCCTTTTCTGCCAGAGTCATAGCTCTTTGCCAGACATCTAAGTCTTGATAAGATTGATTACTCATACTTAACCCCTCTCACTGCATTACACATTTGAGTGCGCTTAAACAATTGATTAGCCTGTATTTGAGGCATCCTGAATTGCAACTCTGAAGTTACTCTGAAGCGTTTTGCTTCAGAGTCAGCTCTCCATCCCCACTTACTACTTACTACTCTTCTACTCACTCAAACCTCCAGGCAA
>CALLHY010000040.1 GCA_938009275.1 uncultured bacterium | reverse complement strand
TCATATCTGTTTCTAGCCAACTACGTATATGCACAAAGCAAATCAGGGAGCAAAATCGTGCTCTGCTATTCGCCCAAGTTTTAACTCACAATTTTCAAGCGGTGAGGCAAGCTAAAGACAGGTTGCAAGTGCGCAAGACTATATCTACAGCAAAGATAGCGCACACAAGGAAAATTGAAAGTCAAAACGGAGGTATGTTTTGACCCCTAAACGACACATATATCTGCAACTCGCGCATCAGGTGTTTTGACCCCTAAACGACACCAGTATAATGCAACTTTCAAATCAATCAACACTCACATCCTTGCACAAGCCAGACTGCTCTGCTGCTTACGATTGTCGTTTCGGGGTTAAAACGAAAAGAGCAGGCAATACCAATCAGGGAGCAAAATCGTGCTCTGCTATTCGCCCATGTTTTAACTCACAATTTTCAAGCGGTGAGGCAAGCTAAAGACAGGTTGCAAGTGCACAAGACTATATCTACATATATAAATATCGGGCTTAAGGAAAATTGTAAGTCAAAACGCAAAGAGGTTCAGCCCCTAACGGCTTATGTTATAACCCCCCAAAATGGCATAACAAAAAACCCCCCATGCCTTAGCACAGGGGGTTATGCTTATGTGCATTGCAACCCAAAGGGGTTACGCAGCAACATCTACATTATTTTACTGCGGCTTTAGGAGCCTGGTTTACCTTACGGTTGGATACCATGCTTCTCAGTTGGTTTACGCGAGAGGAGATGGTAGCAGTTTTTGAAGGTAAGCCATCAGAGCTTGCGGTAACCTGGAAGAACATATAGCCTTCGCTACCTGTGTACAGGTAAGGAGAGCTGCCAACGGAAGTTATTAAGCTAAACGGATCGGCATAAGGATCAGCTGAGCCATAGATGTTGTAGGAATTGGCGCCAGCAATGGCATCCCATGCTAAGGTAGGTCCGTCAACTTCGTTGGTGATGGTTACAACAGGTGCATCAAGTGCTGATGTACCAGCTTCCATGTTTGCACGAAGCAACCATGATCCAGGGAATCCTGAGCCTTCTACGGTTCCCAAGTTTTCGGTGGTCATACCGGCACCGATGTGCACGAAATGAGTTCCGGGATAGTAAGCTTGGGTTCCATCGAGGGCGAAGTAGTTACCACCGGGGATATCGGTGAGAGCAACGTAGATAATTCCGGCTGTGGTTGTGCAACCAGTAAGCGGAATTGTGGTATCAGTTGCTGCCAGGAATGACTGGCTGAAGCTGGGGATGATGTCTACGAATACATTGTTAACGCCGTCATATACATATACATGTACGTTGGCGGAGGTGGCATACAGAGATCTGGCAAAAATGCTGTTAATCTGCATGGGGTTGCCAGCACCGAAGGGATTGTCAAAGCCAGTCATGATACCGAAGGTACCAGAGCTCAATCCCAGATTGCTGGTGATGGTATTTGCATCATAGGTCATCCAGACAGGGCTGTTCACTTCGAAATCCCAAACGTCGGTTGTGTAAACGTTTTCTTGAGCAGAAGCGTCTACAGCAGTGATGCTGTAATCAACCCAGCTGCCAGCAGCCTGTGCTGGGATAACGGCTTCATAGAGGCCTTCAACCAAGGTCATAGGAACGGATACAGGGTCACCGCCATCAACAGAATATTCCAAGGTTACGGAAGTGATACCGCTGTTCCAGGTAAGGTCGTCATAAGCTTCTGCAACGATCGGAATATCATTACCAACAACTGGCCAACCGATCACGGGATAGTGATTCACGATAGGAGCCATCAGGTCGATGTTAACAAAGTCGATACCGATATTGTCAACTGCCCAACCGGAAGCCCATTCGCCTGCATCGTCCGCGTGGAAACGAATCTTAAGTCCATCCATGCCGTCATAATCGGCAAGGCTGACAGTAAGAGCTTCCCAAGTGGTTCCTGCCATTACAGTATATATGCTTGTCCAGTTCACACCATCTGTACTGATCTCAACATTGGCAAGCTGGCCGTATGAGCCAGTGTAATATGAATCGAAGGTTAATAATGGGATACCTTCGTAATCACCAGTGAAATCTAAGTAGGGGCTAATAAGCAGATCCATGCTTCCGTCACCAGCAGAACCGGCAGCGTCATCGTTGGCTGCGGCATACACGGTGTGGGCAGGAATCGACCAGTAGTCGCTACCAAGGCTGGTACCAACTTGCCATCCTGTGGCATTGGATGTTCTTGACCAGCCACTGGGCAGAGTATTGCCGGCATGGGCTTCGAAATCCACCACATAAGGATAGCTCACGATAGGAGCGTTGGGATCAGCTTCGATCTCAAACCAACGAACATCAGAAGCAGCTTCTTCAGCGCCTTGATATGCAATCACCTGCCAGTAGTAGCGAGTGCTGTAATCGAAGGCAAAGGTTCCGTCGCCATAGGGTTGGCCAACGGGATTGAAGCTGTTGCCAGTGGTTTCACCATAGAACTGACTATACAAGTCTTGATCATCGGTAGATAAGAAGAATGCATAGTAGTCGATGGGTCCGCTTAAGGGATCGGGTGACCAAGTGAAGTTAAATCCGGCGGCAAGCTGGCCGACTGCTTCATCAGCAGGGCTTCCCATTACCACAGGTAGGGGAGGTCCTAATGGGATGTCACCAAACAGCAACTGCACATTAGGGATACCAGCGATCAAGCTACTTGCAGTAGGAGGTGTCGCGGGACTGGGATTTGTGCCGTCAGATTGGTAGCGAAGGCTGCGGCTGGTAGCTGTGTTTGTGCATAAGAATGCCCAGCCAGATTCATCTTCATAACCGGCTTCATTTTCATCAACGGCGATAACCAGGTTATCGGAGTTGTTGTACACAAAGGGAGTATCAAGAGTAATCTCAATCCATCCGGCAGTGGCAGGAAGTGCTACAGTGCCGCTGAATACCTGGGTCATATTACCCGCGGGAATCCAGTCGGTGGTGGTATCGAAAGCGGTCTTGGTGGTGTGACCCATATAGATCACCCAATCGTTTGATACTATACCTTCACCCACGCCATTCCAATAGTATTTCACCTTCTCAATGCGTTGGCCTGCCATATCTATTTCAGACTGCAGGAACAAGCTTTGGCTGTAGGAGTAACCATAATAGGGATAGATGGGGATGTTTAGCAGAACATTGCCATTACCGATAGGAATAATTCCCTCGGGAAGCCCGTTTCCAGAAAGAGCAACATCATAGTCTACGCTATTGTATGTCATTCTCAGGGTGGCGGACTTTGCACCTTCGCTGTCGGCGGTCATGCGCACGGGAATTGTCACGCTTTGGCCAACAGTTAGTGCTGCAGGAAGGTTGCTGGCATCGAATTCGAACAGAGCAGCGTCGGTTCCGATAATGCTTATATCACCAGCAGCAAGGTTAAGCGTGCTGCCACCAGTGTTGGAGACAGTTACGTTTGACCATGGTGTGGGACGATCTAACACTGCACCACCGAAGGCAATGGAACTGGGAGTGTATCCAAAGATCGGAACAGCAGGAGTTTGACGAATTTCAATGTTGTCTACCATCAGGTCGTTGTCTGCATTGGAAACAGTGGAGATACCATAGAAGGCAACATACTTGGTTCCGGCAGTACCCAGAGGTAAAGAAACTGAAACGCCCGCGGGAGGAATGTTGTTCAACACATAAGGTGAACCGGCATTATCCCACTGACGAACGATGTTGGCAGGAGTCCAGCTTGAGCCATCGCCAACGAGGACGATGAACTGGTCGTCTGTACCTGTTGCACCAGGAGCGTTGTTATTGCCCCAGGCCATGTAAGCAACGTCGAATTTTACTTCGTAGTCGTTTGCAGGTACGGCGATGGGGGGGGATATTAACCAGCCATTAAGTGTGCCGTAGATGTTTATTTTTGCAGCTTTGTTGGCTGGGGTTGCTGTGTTTTTCCAATCGTCTTGAATCCAGCTTCCAGTTCCAGCAGCACCAAGTACTGTGGGGCTCGCAAGCACGCCACTGTGTTTTGTCCAGTTGGTGGGTGGGAAGGGATCGGTGCCAAGGGTGCCGAAATCCCAAACTGTGGGGAAGGTGCTAACTGTGGGATCCGGACGAGTGGTGAAGCTCCAAACCGGGCATCCGGTGGCATCACCATACACGTTGGTGGGAACAACCTGCCAATAATAGGTTTGGTTAAACAGCATATTTCCGGCAGGATCATAGGTGGTAACGTTACCAATGTCGGTGCCGTTTACGATGTTGGTTGGAGGGTTGTCGGTTCCGAAATACAGCTTGTAACTCGTTGCCAGAGATGAGGCATTCCAGTTAATTGTGGCTGTTTCCATAATGCCAGTGCTGGCATCGGCAGGAGATACAATTGTGCTGGGAGCAGGAGGGGAAACGGTTGTGATACCCACGAAGGTGATATTGGGTCTTAAGGTGCTGGCGGTCAAGCTGGTGGGAACTGAACCGTCATTTTGGACACGGGCAAACATGTTTGTGGCAGTAGTGGTATAGCGCCAGTTAACATAAGGGGCAACATAAGCAGCACTACCGCTTTCTACTAATACTACCAGGTTGTCAGTGCCATTATAGGCAAAGTCGGTGATGTCAAAATTGAACCAACCGGTTGCGTTTATGGCCAGGGTTCCAGTATAAACCTGGGTGGCACCAGATGAGTGGTTTGCCCAAGTATCTGTAGCCAGGGTAGTGGCAGTAGAATGCTTCATGTAGATGGTAATTGGAAAACTTGTGGTGGTGTTTGCAGTTCCGCAATACCACTTCAAGTTCGTAATTGTACCGGAAGCATTGATTTCGGCTGCAGTGTACAATGCTGCGGATCTGTAGTAGTTATAATAGGTACTCATAGGATAGTATTGGGTAGACGTTCCTGTACCGACAATAACATCGGCAAAGACCCCAACTGCCATCATGAGCACTAAGGCTAACAGTAATAATTTCTTCATAGTAAGAAAACTCCTTTACTTAGACGTTTTTCTCGAAGAGTTTAGATGAAAATCAATTAGATTATGCTTCGCTCCTTAAATATGCCCCAATTTGGATACAGCTCTGTAGAACAGAGGCTATTCCTGGGAGATCGGGGGAGCAAGCTTTGCTTGTTTTTGATCGTTAGGGGGGTAGGGAAAACACAAACTGCATCACGGTTGCACGTGCTAAGTAATAATGTGCGATGATTATTAGTTCTAGAGTGCAATTCGTTTTGGTGTTGTGAGTTTCCGGATTCACAGACATTTGTTAGATTGTTACTTACTTTATGGGCAGGAGCCGGAGTAACCGGAACCCGCGTTTGGATACTACTGGATATTATCTTGCTATAATGAACCATGGGAGCTGCTGAATACATCTCACTCCTGGCGCGCAAACCGTCCCTATGGGAGGGCACCGATCGGGCATCGAAGCGAGTAAAACAACAAAACATCAACATCTCCTATGGCTACTGCATAGCAGCAACACATTGCGCGCAAGCTCACAGCAAAGCAAGAGCTTTTATTTGACCAACTTACAACCCAGAAGGATCGTAGTTGCAGAGGTCAAACCGCTATAATACCTAAGATATGAACGTTGCCAATCGTGTCAAGCGCATCATCACAAAAAAAAGATTCTACACCATAAATTGTGTTGCTTTTCGTCAACTGCACAGGTACAACAAGGCCTCAAACTTTTACAGGAAGTCGAGGTATGTTATTCTAACCCAGCTTAGTGAAAACGTGGAAGAGTGGAAAAGTGAAAGAGTGAAACAAAGATTGGACTGGAAGTCGAGAAGTCGAGGGGTATCGTGAAGCTAAGTCTTATGTCGATGTTGCCTATAAAGATCATTGTATAATCTGGAACGCCGAATTTATTCGGCTGGAATAACCAGATTTATCTGGTTAGCAGATGATAATGTAATCCCCAAAAGTCAGTTGTTTAGCCTTAATACCGAATAAATCCGTTGCTCCAACTGGCTGTAGCCCATCCGGCATTTGTAATCGGGAGAAAAAGCTATAGCAAGGGATGCGGAATCGACTTCAGACTTAGCGATTTGCCTCTCCAGCTTCTTGTCTTCCTTGCTGCTTCCTTGCTGCTATCCTGTATCGAACACAGGATAGCAGCAAGGAAGCAGCAGGGAAGAAGGCACAAAAAAAGCCCCTCATCAATAAATGACAAGGGGCATATGCTTTTTTATACTTGAGATTATTGTTGTTTCAGCAATGCTTCCTGAGCGTCTAAACGGCGTTGTTCCTCTGCTGAGGGAGCGCGGCGTTTGGCTGCTGCTGGAGCTTCGTTGGTGGAAGTTACCTGGTAGAACTTAGCTGTTGCTGCAGGAGCAGTAATTGTATAGCTAAGGTTGGCTGTGGTGCCAAGCAGGGTGAAGCCAGTGTATGGATCGTCTGAGGCATACACTTTGTAATGGGTTGCGTTGGGAACGGCTGTCCAGCTAAGCACAACGTCTGCATCCGAAGTTTCGATGCTAACCACAGGGGCATCAAGAGATGCAACCTGATAGATGGGAGGGCCAACGAAATCATCTACATGCAGGTAGTAGTCATCCAAGCTAGTGTAACGAATGGCGATATAGACTACAGCATCACCATAGGTGTCAAGGTTGAATGTCTTCTGAATGTAGGTGTTTATGGGAGCTGCACTCAGATCACTGGATTCGAGAATCTCGGTGAAGGAGGCAATCTCATTATCGGTGGTTGAGAGTCTTACTTCATAAGTCTCAGGCCATGATGTGCTGGTTCTTGCCATCCAGAAGCTTATCTGATCTGTAATAGAACTGCTAAGCTGCAGCGGAGGGGTTATTAACCAGTCATCATTTTGCAGGGTTGAAGATTCCCAGCGTACACGAGCAGAATAGGTTCCGGTACGAGGCAGGGAGGCAAGAACTTCCCAATTATAGATACCACCATCGGCAGAACGCACTGTCCAACCTTCGGGCATTACGCCAGCTTCGAATCCTTCAACCAATGCGCCTTCGGGATATACGCCGAAGCCAAGATTGGTGGGGGTGAAGTTGTTTGCGGGAACCATGTCGCCGGTGTATTCTACTTCGCCTTGGATTTCGAATGAGGTAACAGAAGTTGGTGTCCATGTGATATCGTGAACAGCAGATGCTCCGGGTGCCAGAGGTGTATTTACGGCGATTGAAGCAAGTCTTTCATCTCCATACTTCTTAAGGTGAACTGTGTAGGCATTTGCAGTTTGGGTTCCGTTGTTCACCACGGTAACACTGTGGGTTACGGGAGTGCCAACGAAGCCATAAGGCAGACCTGTAATGGCAGTTGCCATCAAATCGTCATCCACCAATTCGCTAAGATTCATGCTGTCGAAATAGATGTAGGAGTAGGTGGACGGGGTTACGGACTTGAAGGCTATGTATTGATCTGCGCCTGCATAGGCAGACCAATTTACAGTGTATTGGGCTAAGGTACTGGTTAGAGGAATGCTCTGGAACAGGGTGAAGCTGGCAGGATTAGCAGGATCGGAAACTGTTCCGACCTCAAGTGTTGAGCTATAGCTGCTCCATCTGGCCCAGAAGGTCATCTTGATGGTATTAATATCAACCAGTACTTGCGGGGTGATTAGCATCAAGTTTGCTGCAGTATCACCAGAGTTGTAGAAACCTACACTGTTAGGTGATGTGTTTGGAGTTGTTGTGGTGGTTTTTACATATACTGATGTGGGAGAGGTTGCACTATAGGTGTATGCAGTCCAATCCACTGGAAGTGCGGGCACGGTTACAGTGTCGAAGTTTTGGGTGTAGGGCAGGCTAAGAATGCGAGGATCGGGGATTGTGGTGAATTCGCGTACCATGAAGCTGGGATCGAATTCATCTGCATACTGGCGGGGTTCGCCATTGAATGCCCAAACAGCCCAATACCATGTAGCATTGTAGCCGAGCACGATATCTGTTGCGCTCAGGTCGAAGGTGGTACCGGTAGTTTCATACTCATAGTCACCATAGTAGCTGTTGGCAGGATCAATTGGGTATTCGCCAACCAGGATGGTGTAACCTGTGGGGGTTCCGCCGGTAATGGCAGCAGACCAGGACAGAGAAACGTTGTTCGGGTTTATGGTATCTATCTGATTTGCAGGTGACACTAAAGTAACATTATGCGGAGCTCCCGCCGGGATTTGACGAAGAAGCACATTGTCCACCATAAGGTCGTTGTCGCCGCCGGCAACTGTAGATTCGCCATAGAAAGCGAAGTATTTGGTTCCAGTGATGCCAGTGAGTTCTATGGTGTAGTTAGCTCCTGCTGCTGGGATTGCATCAAATACATAAGGTGAGCCGGTGTTGTTCCATTCTCTCAATATGGTGGGATTGCTCATGGTAGGGCTGTCGCTCATAACTACTAATAGTCTGTCATCAGCTTGTTCGCCTGCTCCGGGAGCAACGGTTCCATTCCAATCAACCAAACCCATGTCGAACTTAAGTTCATAGCCGGTTGCGGGGATGTTGACGGGAGGTGTGATAAGCCAACCATATCTGGTGGTGCCATAGATGTTGATCTTGGCAGCTTTGTTGGTGGGGGTCGTTACGTTTAGCCAATCATCCTGAGCCCACTGTGAACCGGAAGTATATGTTCCACCATAAAGACCATCCAGTCTGCTCCAATCGGTAGGCGGGAAGGTTGTGCCCATACCATCGAAGTTCATGGAGTATGGAGCTTCTGGGGTAACATAAACGGTGGGGTCTGCCATAACGGTAAATGAACGAACAGCATTACCTGTTGCATCACCAGCCGCATTGTTGGGTACAATCATCCAATAGTAGGTTTGCTCCCATGTCAAGTTGCTGGTAAAGGTGTAAGGGGAAGCTGTAACGGTTGTTAAGAGGGTTGTGGGAGGATTGTTGGTATCACAATATACCTTGTAACCTGTCGGCACACCGCCAGTAGTGGGGGCTGTCCAGCTAAGAGTTGGGCGTACAGATTGATTAACTGCCGCATCAGCAGGAGAGCTGAGAGTTGCGGGTCCAGGAACAACTGGAGTGATATCGGGTCCAATTACATGATCAATGTAGACAGATCCTGCTGTGGTTACTGCAGGGGTTTGGAATCCAACATAATTGTTGCCAGCTGCAGAGCCTAATGGCACTGAGTAGTACTGCCATGGGCCGTTGCTGGCTAATACGATGGGATCGCCAATGGGAGTCCAGGTAACGCGATCGGGAGAGGTTGCAATCTGGATGGTTTGATAGTTATTGCTTGTGGTTGTATGGGCATAGAATTCCAGAGTGGAACCTGCATCGATGGTAAGCATTGGGGTGGACAGCACATAAGCAGTAGAAGTACTGGTGTACTTATATGCTGATGCAAGGCCTTCGTATGGGGTAGTTGTGCTGCGGGTAAAGTTACCAGAAGCACCATTTGCCCATCCAGCCGGCGGGAAGCTAACTGCTTCGAAGCCTTCGGCAAGCTGAGTCTCGGTAGGAGTATTGAAGCTCCATGTGCTTACGCCGGTGGCATCGCCATTAGTATTATAGGGCACCACTTTCCAGAAGTAGGTGCGGCCATAATTGTTGCCACTGGTCTGGAAGCTGGTGGCTGTGCCGTTGTAAACAACATCGCCTTCGGTGAATGAGCCTGTGTCGTTCAGATAAACCTTGTAGCCTGTTGCAGGTTCGCCTGTAATGGAAGGAGTCCACTTCAGGATGGGGTTCATCAGAGAAGTTAAGCCATTCGCAGGATATGTGTTTGTGGCGGCAAGAGGGGGAATAGCTGCCGGCTCTTCGAAGATGATGTCATCCAGATATGTGGAGCGATATGTACCACCGCCACCATGACCGAATCCAATGTAGGTATCAGTTCCGGTGTATCCAGAGAAATCTACGCTGTAGAGAGTATTGCTTGCGGTAATGTTTATGGTTTGATACACGGTGAAAGTAGCACTGGAGGTAAGGTTGTTCAATGTGCCAACTCGTAAGGTGTATCCTGTTCCGCCACGGGCATAGAACTTAGTACGCAAGGTATTGATTGCCTGTCCCATAGGTGGGGAAGCAAGTACTATAACCGGGTTTGTGGCGGTATCGCCAGAATTGTACATATAAATCAGGTTAGGGGAAGACACAGGAGTTGTGGTTGAAGTGGTGATAGTGGGAGAAGAAGTGGAGTTTATCACCTTGCTCCAGCCATAGGGAAGGTTAGGAGTAGTAACGCTATCGAAGTTCTCGTAATGAGGATAGCTGGTTATGGTTGGATCGGGAGCTGTTGTGAAGCTCCAGATGGGGCAATCGCGGGCGTCGCCGAACGTGTTATAGGGCACCACCTGCCAATAATATGTGGTATTATAGGCTAAATCCGGATTGGGATCATAGGTCATGGCAGTTAGCAGATCGGTTCCGTTAACTATATTGGTAGGCGCAACTGTGCCGCCACCATCGGTACCGAAATACAGCTTGAACCCGTCTGGAAGCCCACCGCCGGATGCCCAGTTCAATGTGGCATCACGAAGAACCATTGTTGCATCGTCTGCGGGGCTGGAAACTACTGCTGGGTTAGGTTCTGTTCCTGCTACGGGAGGAGCCCAGGTATAAGTGGTTCCGCTTGCAGGATAAACAGTACTTGAAAGGGTCATGGTTGCAGTATTTACGCCACCTGCTGGAGGGTTAACCCAATCTGTGGTGGAAGAAATGTTTTTCCAGTTTGAAGCAGTGCCAGAGGGCTGGCTACGTAAACCTATTTGTGGGGTTGCGGCTGTTGCATTATTGGTCATTGTGCCATACACGAAAGCAACTTTATTGCCGTTTTCTTGCAGGCGGATTTGGAAGTTATAGTTATCACCTGTTCCAGTGGTACCGTACTTCTTATAGCCTTTCCACTGAACAACCATTTCGCGGTCTGGTGCACTACCGGTGGAAAGAATCATTAGTTCAGCACCGGTTTGAGCTTGCAGGTCGCGGGTAAAAGCGGCGATTCTGGCAGAAAGATTTTGGCTGCCGGATATAGAGTAAGTTACACTCAATGGGACGTATGAATTATAAACATACACGGCACTTGTTCCCAATGAGGACTGGCCTAAGAAGATCAGGCCATTGGCACTTACACCAATACGATCGTACACAACACCACCAAAGGTGAAGTCGAAGCCAATCGGGAAGCCGGGGCCAAATGTATTAGTGGTTCCGCCAAGCGGTACAGCAGGGTCTACAAAACGGTGGTCATCACTTGATGTGTTTCCCAATACCGTTCCGCCGGTAATTTCTGTATAAGTCCCTGTTGAGGCGGTGAAGCTATATTCGCTCATATTAACCTGAGCAAAGGCAAACACTGCCAACAGACTTAAGACTGCTATCAGTAATAATTTCTTCATGTTTACTCCTTGAAGTAAATATGTTCTATGTGGTTTACTATTATGGCGTTGCCTCTATGTGGTACACCATATTGATCTTGATGGGTTAGAAGAAACTGTGAAGGATGTATGCATCTTTCCAGCTAAGCCTATAAAAGCATAATGTGCGATGATTATCTTTAGTTTGGCGTTGCTGGGTGTAGGCATATCTCCTCCGCTATATCTCATTTTTTTGTTTTTACTAGGGGATTGCGAAGTTATTGGTAATGCTTTCGAAAACGGGGAATTGATAGCAGCTTTGGGCATACCTGTCCGCTGCCTCATGGAAGAGGTTAAGAGGGGTGGAAACAACTTCATGGCTGTCTTAAAGTCCATAACTCCTCTTGTATCCATGCTACTTTCGAGCATGGTGTCTGTAATACGTAAATCAATTACTCACAGGCACATAACCTGTATATTATGAGTAATCTTTAAGCTCAAAGCTAATGAACTTATTATCGAAATCGTGTCAAGAGGAAAAATAATGTTTTTTCGCAGGGTTGCAAACAGAGGCTTCTTTGCCGCATAAGTACTTGAATTACCAGCAGCAATCACACTATCATTACGGATGAAATACGGATGCGATGCGTATTTCATTAGTAATTCATTAGTAATTCGTTCAAGAAGCAAATATGGAAGTTGCTATGGATTTGCTCTTTATGTGGTAGCTTGTTTATATCTCTTCGGCGTCTTGACCGTAAATGGTTTTAAATCTTTGGTTGTCTATCTCGGAAGGTAAGCCTTCAAACACCTTTTGTCCGTCTTTCAGGGCAAGTACCCGGTTGCCGTATCTGCGGGCGAGGGAGAGAAAATGCAGCGAGCAGATGATGCTAATTCCTTCCCGGTTAATTTCACCAAGATACTGCATTATGGAATCAGCAGTGGCGGGATCGAGGCTGGCAACAGGCTCATCGGCAAGAATCAAGGCTGGATCCTGCATTAATGCGCGGGCAATGCCCACACGCTGTTGCTGTCCGCCAGATAGATGCTTAACCTGTCTGTGGGCATAGTCTTGCAGTCCCACTCGTTTCAGGTTGTGCATGGCGTAGTCGTGATCTTCTTTGCTAAAAGGCGACATTACCGAGTGGTAGCCCAATCTTCCGGTAAGCACATTGGTAAGCACAGAGAGGTTTTTCACCAGATTAAACTGCTGAAATACCATGGCAATGCGTCTGCGGTACTGCCGTAGCTTCAGTCCGGATAGGTTCAGGATGTTTTCGCCTCTAAAGTCAATATCGCCAGAAGTGGGCTCAATAAGGCGATTGATGCAGCGCAGCATGGTAGATTTTCCGCTGCCTGAAAGTCCCAGCAAGATTACAAAATCACCCTCAAACACCTGAAGATTAAGCTTATTTACCGCCAGGCTTTTCCCATCGTAGCTTTTATCAAGATTGCGAACGTCTAACAGCAGCTTCTTATCTGAATTCATGATGCTCACTTCAGCATGGTTGAAGGATCCATGTTAAGGGCTTTCAGCGTGGTGCGGACAACTTCATAATCCGCATCCGAAGCTCGGTCGAGACCGTCTATATCATACAAAGTCTTTAGCGTAGCCTTTCCTGTCTGGCTACTGGCAAAGCTGAACAGGGCATCTGCCACGCGGCTGTCTAATTCTGGAGGAAGCCCTTTTCTAAAGGTGACAGTGTCGTTAGGAATCCAGTCCGTAAAGTCTAAAATGCGTATTTTGGCAAATATATCGGGATGGGTGTCCGCAAGCTTTTCTCTGGCATCCATAGGCTTGCCTTCGGCATTTTCAGGCGACCAATAGGTGCAGGCAACATCGGCTCTACCGCTGTAAACAGCCAGAATTGCCTGGGGGTGACCACCGGCAAAGATATGGTCTTTGGGGCTTATCCCACGTTGCTTCAGTATGGCAGAGGGGTAGATATAGCCGGAAGTGGAGGCTGCATCGGTGTAGGCAACTATTTTTCCGCTAATGTCTTCCAAGGCTTTGATGTCGGAATCGGCACGCACCACAAACTGACCCCGGTATTTGTTTAGCCCGTTTCGAACGGTCATCAGTTTAACTTCTGCGTCATACTTCTGTTTTGCTAATACATAAGCATAGGTGGGTAACCATGCGATATCTGCCTGATAAGTGCCAAGTGCTTCGATAACTGCGGCATAGCTGGTGGGAACGGCAACCTTGAAGTGGTATCCAGTTTCCTTCCTAAGGTAATCCGCGATTGCCTCACCGCTTTGCACCACCTTTCCCGCTTCCAATGAGGGAACAAAGAACATCTTTATCGGGTTACTTTTTGTGCCAAGCTTACGGTTTGCCTTGGCAAGTCTGGCGTCTTTGTCGCCACAGGCACCGATCAGAATAAAAACTGCTATAGATAGGATAAGTAGTTTTTTCATCAGAGTTATCTCTCCTATGTAATGCTTAGTTGAGCATGCTGATTGCAGAGGCTAATCGAAGTCAAGATAATTTTACTTAACAGCATTGTCATCACAAATTGTCCCACTCTTCAAAGAAGGGATCAACCACTAATATGGGATTGCTCCACGTATCTTTAAGCGTTAGCCTGTCAGCACCATCAAGGGTCTCTCCGTTATGGTTAAAAATGCAATTTGGCAGGACTATTACTTCGCCTTCCTCTGGCTTTAGCTGTGTTTTTATGTCGCTGTAGGTAAGCAGTCCGCAGACGTTTATCAGGGGGCCAAAAAAATCGTTGCGAATAGCCTGCACGCGGATGCTGATGCCCGACAACCTTTGGTTTAGCTCGGTGGCTATTTGGCTAATGGTGTTATAAGCACTGGTCGAACATGCCATCAGGTAATTTGCATCGCGCTTTCTTAGCTCTTTCAGGAAGCTTCGTTTACGGCTGCGGAAGTTCTGAAGGGTTAGTCTAAGCATACCGATGCCGTTCTCCAGTTGAGGGTAATCGGCATAATAATCTTCTTCCGGAAGCTCTCGCCCTGCCAGCACATAGAATTCATCTGCGGGATAGATGATAGTGGAACTGAATTGCATGCGAACCTGGTCTATTATGTCCAGCGTTTCACTTGCGCTATCCGGCGTGAAGGGGCAAAGTTGATAAAGCTTTTCGCGAAATCGGGTTAAACCTACGGGAACAATGCCTATGGAAAGCAAGTTCAGCTTGGAACTTAGCAGCTCGCCAAGGCTTTTGCGCAGCTCTTCACCATCGTTAAAACCGGGAACGCACACGAATTGGATATGAAAGCTGATTCCTTTACTGCTAAGCCGCTTTAGAATCGCCATGGCATTTACAGGGCTGGCAGAGCGCATCATTCTTTGCCGAACCTGTGGGTCTGTGCTGTGTAATGATATGTATAACGGTGAGATTCTCTGCTTTATAATCCTCTTATACTCCTCTTCGTCGAGGTTGGTAAGGGTGATATAGTTGCCGAAAACAAAGGAGAACAGGTAGTCATCGTCTTTGCCATATAGGCTGTCTCTCATGTTTGGTGGCATTTGGTCGATAAAGCAGAAGATGCATGAGTTCAGGCAATTCTTGTGATTGTAAGGCTCTGGCTCAATCCCCAGGGGGCGGCCATTTTCTCTAAGTATTAGCAATTCACGGGTATTCCCTGCCGGGTTTTTTATCTTCAGCAGTAGCTCATAGTCCGAAGCCAGATACTCCAAATCCAGAAAGTCACGAACCGCTTTGCCGTTTATGCTTAGCAGCTGTTCACCGGGGGTTATGCCATATCCGGCTGCCAGGCTTTTGGGAAGAACGCTGTTTATAGTTATCGCCATATGTCTTCCTTGCTAGGTGGCTAACTTCACGGGAACATCAATGAAGAAGCGTGAGCCTTCACCAATCGCGCTCTGCACTCTGATGGTTCCGCCCAGGCGTAGTATTATCTGTTGCGATAGTCCCAGCCCAATGCCCATTCCTCCATAAGGCCGGGTGATGCTATTATCTGCTTGTTCAAAGATGTCGAATATATGCTGTAGCTTAGCTTCTTCGATGCCTATTCCGCTGTCGGCAACCTCAAAACAAAGGAGGATATCTGCTCCGCTAATGCTGCGATGGTATATCTTCAGAGCTACAAAACCAGTATCGGTGTATTTGATGGCATTGGAGATAACGAAGCTAAGCACGCGCTCTACTTTCTCCATGTCTGCTATAATAATGGGAATATCGGCATTGAGTTCAATAATCGCATTGAGGTTCTTTGCCTTTATCAAGGGTTCAAAATGCAGCCACAATCTCTCTACTGTATCCTGAAGACGGCAAGGCTTGCAGTCAAGCGTGGTGCGTCCAAGCTGCAGGTTGCTTAAATCTAGCAGGTTGCTAATCATGAGCAGCAATTTCTTGCCGCTGTCGATAATTACGTCCACATAATCTGCCTGCTTATCGTTCAGGTCTGTATTCCTCAGCATCTGAGCAAAGCCCAGAATGGCGTTCATGGGTGTCCTGATCTCATGGCTGATATTGGCTATGAATGCACTTTTTGCTTTGGCTGCGTCCTCGGAACCGGCACCCTTGCGTGGCTTGTCTACCGTATTTGGCCGCATGTCGTTCCGGGTTCGAGGCTTGCTGCGCTTCATGTGTTGCGAATCCTGTCGTACCTGTATTTAAAACGTTTTATCCCTTCAAAGATAGTGCGTGCCAGCCTTTCCTGATACTCTTGATTTATAAGTAATTGCTCCTCTTCGGGATTAGATATGAAGCCCATTTCTATTAGGATGGATGGCATAAAGGCACCTCTTAGCACATAAAAGTTTGCTTGTTTAACGCCCCTATCCATGCTTTTAGTACCCGCCACCATATTTTGCTGCACACTGGCTGCAAGCATGTTGCTGCTCTCCAGATGCTCAGTTTGGCTTAAGTCGGTTAAAATGAAGCTTAGGTCATCATATTTGCTTTTGGCAGAGCTACCACCTTCGAATAGCTCCACAACTTCGTTTTCAAGTGCCTCCACAGCTCTTGCATCGCTGCTTTGGGCAGTTGCCAGGTAATATGTTTCCAGTCCCTTGGAAGCCGTAGCTTTCGAGGC
Organism: uncultured bacterium; assembly: GCA_938009275.1. Taxonomy (GTDB): domain Bacteria; phylum Cloacimonadota; class Cloacimonadia; order Cloacimonadales; family Cloacimonadaceae; genus Cloacimonas. The sequence continues at coordinate 9,686 of CALLHY010000040.1, read as the reverse complement.
ATTGGTATGCAGGCTAACGAAAAGGTCTGCCTTTTTGTCGTTGGCAAAGCGGGTTCTATCCTGTAGGGATACAAATCTATCGTCGTTACGGGTAAGCAGAACTTTTAATCCAAGCTCTTTCTCCAGGAACTGCTTTAACTTTAGAGCCACCGCCAGATTAACGTCTTTCTCGTTTGCTTTCAGCTTCTTGCCAACTGCTCCGGGGTCTTTACCCCCATGCCCGGGATCAAGCACAATGGTCATAACGCTGTTGTCACGCGGTTTATCTATGGTTATGGTCTTGCCTTTTAATTCCACGCTCTTAGCAAAATGAACCCTCAGATGCTCGGTAACAAACACAGAGGGCAGATACAGCTTTGCCTCTTTACGGGTGAGAGGATAGTGCATATTAAATGAATTATTCTTAAAGCTATAGTAGGGCGAAGATTCTAAAAAGATGAATTGCTCGTCGTAAATATGCAGATACACCCTGCTATCACTTCTATCCTGCCTGCTGATGGCTTTGAATACTGTGCCAAATTCGTCTATATCAACAAAGGAAACACCGCTTAAGCTTGTCTCGACAAGGTTGCGTGGGCGGCTTTCCCCCCTTATCTGGATGCTCAGGTCTGCGTGAAGCATTATCCACAAAGTGCTAAGTAACAGGCATATAATAAGTATCTTTTTCATGTTCATTCTCCACAGGCGGGTTTAACTTGCATTATCTTTTCCACGGGCTTGCCATCACTCTGAAAGGTAGGTGTCCACATGTCGGAGCAAGATAACTCCTGAGTGTATAGATTAGTAAAGCCAAGCTCCAGAGCTGTATCCACAGCTTGCATATATTCCTGCTCGCTAATTCCGCGGCTTAGCTCCGGGTATTGCTCGGCATTGGCTGTGGGATAATATTGCGCCATAAGGCTGATGGATACATCGGTGCCCAAACGCTCTGCCAGTTTTATTAGTGCTGCCTTGGTGCCGCTTAGTCCATTGGGCAACACCAGTAAGCGGACTATTGTGCCACGTTTAGCAATGCCATTGGAATCCAGCTTTATATCTCCGCACTGAGCATACATGGTCTCTATTGCTTTCATAGCTATTTCCGGATAGTCCGGTGCGGCTGAATACTTTTTGGCATAAATCCCATGAGCATACTTATAATCTGGCAGGTAGATATCTATTAAGCCATTCATGCTTTCAAGTGTAGCTTCGCATTCATAGGCAGAGCTGTTCCACACAATCGGGAGGCATAAGCCTCTGTCCCTGGCAGTTTGGATTGCGGTGGCAATAAGGGGGCTAAAGTGGGTAGGTGTTACCAGATTGAGGTTATGTGCACCTTCATCGGCAAGCCTTAGCATTATGTCCGAAAGCTCCGTCTCGCTTAGTTCGTTGCCCCAGCCATCGTTACTGATGCGGTGATTCTGACAAAATACGCAGTGCAGGTTGCACCAACTAAAGAAGATGGTTCCACTGCCCCGGCTACCGCTAATGGGCGGCTCTTCTCCATGATGCAATGCGGCAAGATTTATCTTTAGTCTGCTTCCGGCTCCGCAAAAGCCTGTAGTGCTGTAACGGTCTATCCCGCAATAGCGTGGGCAGATGTTACAGTTAGCAAGCTGCGGATAGTGCATACTTGGTATGTTTACTTAAGGCTAAAAGCCCCGGGCAACAGCTCAGCTATGCCAGTTTTGGTTATGGAGTGCTTATTCCCATAAATCACGGGGATATCAGGAGCAAATTCGTATATAACCTGGCGGCAGGCACCGCAAGGCGGGAAGGTTTCGTCGGCATCCACGTAGATGGCTATTGCCGTGTAGTCGTGCTTTCCCTCGCTTACTGCCTTGAATATGGCATTGCGTTCCGCGCAAATGGTTAAGGAATAGGAAGCATTTTCCACGTTGCAACCGGTTATTATGCTGCCATCTCTCAGGCGCAAAGCAGCACCTACCTTAAATCCCGAATAAGGTGCATAAGCATTGGCTGTAGCGGCTATTGCGGCATTTAGCAGTTCTTGTTCAGAGGCAGTTAGCTTGTCCATTCTTAGCTCCTAAAAGGTATTAAGCAAGCAGTGCCAAAATAAGGCCACCTGCTATCACCGAACCTATCTGACCGCCAACGTTTACGCTAACGGCAGGCATTAACAGGAAATTAAAGGGGTCTTCTTTCTGTCCCATCTGATGGATAACCCGTGCACTCATGGGAAAGGCTGATATGCCGCAAGCACCAATCATTGGGTTTATCTTCTTCTTTCTAAAAAGGTTTAGCAGCTTGGCAAAAAGCACTCCGCCGGCTGTATCGAAAATGAAGGCAACCAAGCCCAATGCCAGAATTAACAGGGTTTGGGGAACTAAAAAGGTTTCGCCCTGCATCTTTGAAGCAATGGTGATGCCCAACAGGATGGTAACCAGATTACCCAGTTCGTTCTGTGCACTTTTACTAAGGCTGTCCAGCACGCCGGATTCGCGTATCAGGTTGCCAAACATCAAGAAACCGATAAGTGCCAGGGATGCAGGAACAAAGATTCCGGCTATAATGGTGATGGCAATGGGGAAGATAATCTTTACTATCTTTGGCACATCTCCGGCATGGTAATCCATGTGGATTTGCCGCTCTTTCTGCGAGGTTAATAGCTTTATAACCGGTGGTTGGATAATTGGCACCAAAGCCATGTATGAATATGCTGCCACCGATATTGGGCCTAAGAGATTTGGGGCAAAGCGGTTTGCTACATAAATGGAGGTAGGGCCATCAGCCGCGCCTATAACGCCGATGCTTGCTGCTTCCTTAATCGGGAAGCCCATTGCCGCTGCCAGGATAATGGTAACAAAGATACCAAACTGAGCGGCAGCACCAAACAGCAGCATAAAGGGGTTTTTAAGCAGGGGAGTGAAGTCTATCATTGCCCCAATGGCAATAAAGATAAGTAGCGGGAACAGCTCGGTATCTATACCGGCTCTGAAGAGAATGCTTAAGGGGCCGTGCTCGCCTATTGCAGCGGAGTATGGGATATTGGTCATAATAGTGCCAAATCCAATAGGCAACAGCAAGGTGGGCTCGTATTTATGCCTTATTGCCAGCCAGATTAAAACCAAGCCGACAACTATCATTATTACTTGCTTGAGCTGAAAACCAAGCAGTCCGGTAAAAAGTGTCTCCATTCAGGTTACTCCCTCATTATCTCTAATTTACCACTATTATCAGGTGCGTAAGATTGTCAAGTAAACAGTGATTCATGTTTTCCACCATTGTACAAAATGCTTCCAGCGTTAATAAGTGGAAGTGTGGAAGAGGGTAAAAAAGTGAAACACAGACTGCACATAGAGTGATGGGGTGGGGATTGTGTTGATTTCATTCATAATGTTCTTTGGTTTGTTCCTAATAGATACTTTATTTATCACTGCTTCCCTGCTGCTTCCTTGCTGCTATCCTGTGTCGAATACAGGATAGCAGCAAGGAAGCAGCAGGGAAGCAGCGGAGTATGGAGTCGATGTCGCCTTGCCGGGTTGTTTTCATCATGATTATAGCGGCGATTCGGACTTCAGCGACCTTTACCTCCGCTTCTGTAGTTCATCCAGCATTCATAAAGGAGATTAAGCAAGGCTGAGATAAGCCGGATCGACTCTAAACTCAGTCCTATCACTCTATGTGCAGTCTGTGTTTCACTCTTTCACTCTTCCACTTCTCCACTCTGGTAGCAGCAGCTTTCAAAACAAAGCAAAAATGCGAGCCGTCCTCTATGCTTGACATAAAAACCCACTTTGAAAACATAGGCTTAACTAAATTTACCCTGGAGTTAAGAAGGATGAATACACAAATTAAAGACTTTCTTGCCTTTCTGGATGGCAGTAACAGCAGGTTTCATGCCAGTATGCAGATTCAATCCCGCTTGCAGGCTGCGGGCTTTATAGCCTTGCCGGAGAATAAAGCCTTTAAGCTAAAGAAAGGTGGGAAGTATTATATCTGCCGCAAAGACACGGCTGTATTGGCGTTTGTGATGGGCAGTGAACCGCTTGCCAAGAGCGGAATTAAGATGGCGGCAAGCCATATCGACTATCCTTCATTAAAGCTAAAAATGGATAGTGTGAGGAACGACAAGAGTACTATTCGTTGTGGTGTAGAAGTTTATAGTGGGGTTGATATTAATGGCGGTGGGATTATGCACACTTGGACAGATAGAGAGCTTTCTGTAGCAGGAAAGGTGCTTATCAAGACAGCCACTGGAGTTCAAACCGAAGTTATTGACATTAAGAATCCCATTGCGATAATCCCCAATATCGCTATTCACCTGAATCGTGAAGTTAATAAAGGCTTTCAATACAATCGCCAATCTCACCTACAAGCTATCCTAAGCGTTAGTAGCGGTAGCGGTAATCCGCTGTACGAACTTGTTGCTAAAAAGCTGAAAGTGAAAGCTGAGCAGATTGTAGATAGCGAGCTGTATCTTTACGACCCCCGCCCCGCTACCTTAATAGGCACAGAAGGCGACATGATAAGCTCCCAAGGCCTGGACAACCTGGCAATGACGCATGCCATACTAAGAGGACTGCTTAGCTCTCAGAAGCCCAAACAAACGGCAATGGGTGTGTTCTTTGATCACGAGGAAATTGGCAGTCAAACCCCGCAGGGAGCAATGTCCTCGCTGCTGTCCGAAGTGCTGGAACGCCTCTGCCTTAGTCAAAGCAGCTCCCGTGAAGACTATTATCTTGCCCTTCGCCATAGCTTTATGATTAGCGCGGATATGGCACATGCCTACCATCCCTCTTATGCCGAGAAATATGATCCCGACTATTCTCCCTATATGAACAAGGGAATTGTAATAAAGCTAAATGCCAATCATCGCTATGCCTCCACCATCGATAGCACAGCGCGCTTTATTGCTCTCTGTGATGCGGCTAAAGTGCCCTATCAGAAGTTTTTGATACGAAGTGATATGCCCTGTGGCAGCACAGTTGGGCCAATTGTTGCAGCTCAGCTTGGCCTGGAAACCGTTGATATCGGCAACCCGATCTGGGCGATGCATTCCATCCGTGAGACGGGCGGGACGCTGGATCATTTGTATCTGATAAAGGTGATGGAGCAATACTTTAGTAAATAGTCGAGATGTCGATGGGTCGAGATGTCGATAGGTTGCTTAGTAGCTTGCAGGTAGATAATTAAGATAAAGGATAATGATAATGAGTGGTTTTAAAGAGCTAAAGGTTTGGCAGATAAGCATCGACTTAGTTATGCACGTTTACAAAGCAACAGCTGACTTCCCTAAAGATGAGACTTATGGACTTGTTTCCCAAATGAGAAGATGTGCTGTCTCCATTCCTTCAAACATTGCTGAAGGCTCCAGCCGGAATAGTGCTAAAGAATTCACGCATTTCCTTTACATCGCACATGGCTCTTTGTCAGAGCTTGACACCCAATTGATAATTTCAAAGCAGCTTGGTTATATAAATGATACTGTCATTTTTGAGAATATGATGAAGCAGCTCCGTAGTATGATTGCAGGGTTGATATCATCCCAACAGACTAAAACAAACCCGACTAATAAGATATGAACTTCTTACCTCTTCACTGCCTCACGACATCTCGACTTCTCGACATCTCGACTTTTACACTAATACGATAGTAATAAATAAACGATACAAGGAGACCCCAATGGCTACATTCAAGCCTTTTAAAGCAGTAAGACCCGTGAGGGAAAAAGCAAGGGAAATAGCTTCCCTGCCTTATGACGTTATGGACTCCGACGAAGCCCGTGCAGAAGTTGCAAAGAACCCTTTAAGCTTCATTCATGTGGAGAAGCCAGAAGTGGACTTACCTCTTGGAACCAGCTTGTATGACCCCGCTGTTTATGCCAAGGCGAAAGAGAACCTCTATGGCTACTTGCAGAATGGTCACATGTTTCAGGATGACAAGCCCATGTTTTATGTGTACCGTCAGACCATGAATGGCAGAGATCAGATTGGCCTCGTAGGTTTGGCATCGGTAGATGAATACATGGACGGCATTATTAAGAAGCACGAGCTTACCCGCGCGGAGAAAGAAGCTGACCGCATCAAGCACGTAGATGCCTGCGATGCGCATCCGTCACCTGTATTTTTTACTTACAGGCACCAGGCAACTATTGACAGCACAGTTGCTAAAGTGATGGCTGCCAAAGCACCAGAATATGACTTTGTGAGTGATGACGGCATTGGTCATAGCCTTTGGACAATGGATAATCCAGAAGATATTGCCACCATACAGGATGCTTTCGGCAAGCTTCCCTATCTTTACGTAGCCGATGGTCACCACCGCACCGCAAGTGCCGCCAAGGTAGGATTGGTGCGCCGTGAGCAGTTTCCGAACTACACCGGCGAAGAGGAATTTAACTTCTTTATGACGGTTATCTTCCCCGATAATCAACTGAAGATATTTGATTACAACCGCGCAGTAAAAGACCTGAATGGCAATAGCAAAGACGAATTCCTTAGCAAGGTGGCGCAAAACTGGAATATAACTCCCATCCCCACAGGAACGGACTTCGCACCTGCATGTCTGCATCAGGTAAGCATGTACCTGGATGGCGTGTGGTATCATATCAGCCCCAAAGCCGGAACCTGGGACGAAGCCAATGTGGTAGAGAATCTTGATGTATCCATCCTGCAAAATAACTTGCTGCATCCTATTTTGGGCATTGAAGACCCCCGCACCGACCACAGGATCGATTTCATTGGTGGCATCAGGGGACTTGGCGAACTGGTGAAGCGTGTGGACAGTGGACGCGAAGTGGTTGCATTTGCCATGTATCCCACCTCGATGGACGAGCTTATCGGCATTGCCGATGCGGGTGAGATTATGCCTCCAAAATCCACATGGTTCGAGCCTAAACTGCGCAGCGGTCTATTTATCCACCTGCTGAAATGAAGAAATTCTATCTGGAAAGCCTGGGTTGCCCAAAGAATCTGGTGGATAGCGAGCACTTTGCGTCCATCCTGGGCAACGCAGGCTATCAGTTTACATCCAACGTGATTGGTGCCGACATTGTATTCATAAACAGCTGCGCCTTTCTTGCCAGCTCATTGGAAGAGCTGGAAGCCGTGATAGACACCGCCGTGGAGCTAAAAAAAGAAGGCAAAGCCGGCATGGTGATAGTCAGCGGTTGCGTAATGAACCGTCATGCTGACACCTATAAAGAAAGCTATCCCGAGGTTGACCACTGGATAGCCCTAAAGGACTTCGATGCGCTGGCAAACATCTTGCAGAGCAGCAACACCGAACTGCGTGCACCCATTGAACCTGGCTTTCACACTTATTTGCGCATCAGTGATGGCTGCGAGAACCACTGTTCCTACTGCAAGATACCATCCATCCGCGGTAAACTGCAAAGCGTTCCAATAGAAGAATTGGTAGCCGAAGCCCGCAGGCTTGCCAAGCGTCCGGTGCTAAGCAAAGGTGGCGATGCCAGATACCCCAAAGAGCTTATTCTGATAGCTCAGGATAGCTGTTTGTATGGCATGGACATCTACGGCAGGCAAGCCCTGCCCGAACTGATTGAAAAGCTGCACGAGATTCAGAGCTTTAGCTGGATTCGCCTGATGTATTTGCACCCTGACCACTTCCAGACAGAATGGATATCGCTGTTTAAGCGTTATTCCAAACTATTGCCATACTTCGAGATACCTGTCCAGCATAGTGAAACCCATATCTTAAAAGCCATGAACCGCCAAAAAGGCAGAGAAGAGCTAATCAGCCTGTTTACTACAATAAAGCAAGAGCTTCCCGAAGCGGTGCTTCGTACTACCCTGATAACCGGCTTTCCCGGCGAGACAGCCAAGGACGAAAGGGCATTAATGAGCTTTTTGGAAAGCGTGCCGCTGCTTCACATGGGCACCTTTGCCTATTCGCCGGAAGACGGCACTCCAGCATTTAATTTTCCGGAGCGTCCCAGCCCCAAGACCACAGAAAACCGCCAGAACAGGATTGAGACCATGTGGTATGAAATGCAGGAAGAACGCTTGCAAGCCTATGTTGACCAAAAGGTTAGCGTATTGGTGGAAGAAGCCGTGCAGGGCAAAAAAGGCGAATATCGCGGTAGAGCCTGGTTTCAAGCTCCCGAGATCGATGGCGAAACCATCATCAGTGCTCAGAACCTGCATCCCGGAAACATTGTGGACGTGGTTATCGATGATGTAATCGGCAACACCCTTTTCGCAAGCCTGATTAAAGAGGATTAAGATGAATAAAAAAGTAGCCTTAACCGGCATAAAGCCAACCGGCATACCCCACATCGGAAACTATCTGGGGGCTATTGCTCCCGCCTTGAAGCTTTCGGAAAACTGTGAAGCACGCTATTTTATAGCCGATTATCACGCGCTGAACTCCACCAAAGACCCTGCGGAGATTAGGCAAATGACCATAGAGATTGCTGCGGCATGGCTGGCTTCGGGACTGAACCCCGAAACAACCCTGTTCTACAGGCAGTCCGACGTTCCCGAAACATTCGAGCTCTTAACCATCCTGCTGGCATTTACCCCCAAGGGGCTGATGAACCGGGCGCATGCCTACAAAGCGATGCTGGCAAATAATGCCGAGGCAAACCGCGATCCCGATGATGGCGTGAACATGGGACTATACACCTATCCAGTGCTGATGGCAGCCGATATCTTGCTATTTGATACAGACTTCGTGCCGGTTGGCAACGACCAGTTTCAGCACGTGGAGATGGCGCAGGACATAGCGCAGAGCTTCAATTTCGTGTATGGTACAGAGGCTTTTCGCATCCCGCAACCTCTGGCACATGAGGATAGCAAAACCCTGGTGGGTTTGGACGGACGCAAGATGAGTAAGAGCTATAACAACACCATCCCGATGTTTGCTCCCGAAAAGGAATTGCGTAAGCTGATTATGAAAATAGTCACCAATTCTCAGGGCGTGGAAGAACCCAAAGACCCGGATACATGCAGCATCTTTAGCCTGTATAAAAACTTTGCCACAGCTGAGCAGATTGCCGCCCTGCGCGAGCGTTATATAGCCGGGGGTATGGGCTGGGGACATGCCAAGCAAGAGCTGTTCGAGGTTATGAACGCGCATCTAAGCCCGTTGCGCGAGCGTTACTTTGAACTGATGCAAGACCAAAGCGTTATAACCAATGCGCTTAAAATCGGCGGAGAGAAAGCCAAAGCATTGGCAGCACAAAAGATTAGCCAACTCCGCAGCATCATTGGTATAGACTAGAGATTAGCATAAAAGAATAAAACCACTTGCAAGCCATAGCCAATGAGGTTTGCGAGTGGTATTTTTGTGCTTCCTTGCTGTAATTACAGATTCATTGCAGGTTTTATCCGTAATGAATCCGTAATGATACAGCGGTTCAATAAGGTAATAAGCAGGTTAAAAAGCTGGGTTATTTAATGCTGCCCTGAATCTCCAGCTTGCTTATGTCCCAACCGCCCTTAACCAGGAAGCTGTTAATCCTGGAGTAATCGGCTTTGTCCATATCTGGAGTGCGACTAAGAATCCACAGGTATTTCTGTTTAGGTTCGCTTACAACCACGTAACGATAGTCTTTGTCCAGCATCACAATCCAATAATCGCCCTTGAAAGGCCAAAAAAAACTAACCTTTAGCTTGGAATTGCTTTTGTCGATTGGATAGGCTTTGCCGAGAGCTTGCTTTTTAATAACTAATCTTTCCCAGTTGAATAAGCCATTGGTGGACAATAAAATAGTTAAAAAT
>CALLHY010000039.1 GCA_938009275.1 uncultured bacterium | reverse complement strand
CAAGCTATCCAGCGGGGTTTACTTTATGCGCATGCACCTGGATGGCAAGCTGATTGCTACCCGCAAGATGGTTATGGTGAAGTAGGTGCGGGTGTGCTGGGGTGCTGGGGTGCGGACGTGCTGGGGTGCGGACGTGATAGCGTTAATTAGACTATGTCGTTCCCGCGGAGGCGGGAATCCAGCCCTTTTTAGTTCGATATTTACCAATATTCTTGATTGATCAGAAGGATGGATTTTCAGCTTGGCGATAAGTGAAATGATCTGAGAATACCTGATGCTATTATTACATCTCAACCCGTAACATCAATCCATACAAGGTAACTGGCATTATGCAAACTAACTTGTAATACCATGCTTAGCAAACGGGGGAATCTGAGGCTTCAAAAAACTCACTTGACAGTATTAGTGCAGTTATTTTCCTATTTCCCAAAAGGAGTATGCCATGGCAAAGATAACCGTTAATAACCTTAACAAGTTTTATGACAATGGTTTCCATGCAGTGAAGGACGTTTGCTTCACCGCCGAGGATAAAGAGTTTGTGGTATTGGTTGGGCCTTCAGGTTGCGGTAAAACAACAGTGTTACGTATGATAGCCGGATTGGAAGAGATATCTTCCGGAGAGATTTATATCGGCGAAGCACTGGTGAACAAGATGCCTCCCAAAGAACGCGACATAGCCATGGTGTTCCAAAACTACGCCCTATACCCGCACATGAGCGTATTCGAAAACATGGCTTTTGCCTTAAAGTTGCGCAAAGAGAACAAAGAAGAGATTAAGCGCAAGGTAGATTTCGCTGCCCATATGCTGGGTATAGAATCCATGCTGAAGCGCAAGCCTGGCCAGCTATCCGGTGGACAGAGACAGCGTGTGGCATTGGGACGTGCCATAGTCCGTAATCCCAAAGTATTCCTTTTTGACGAGCCCTTATCCAATCTGGATGCCAAGCTGAGGGTTGCCATGCGTGCAGAGATAGTGAAGCTGCATCATACTCTTGGCAACACGATGATCTACGTTACCCACGACCAGGTGGAAGCCATGACCATGGCCGACCGAATTGTGGTGATGAAAGACGGCATTATTCACCAGATCGATACCCCGCTAAATATCTATAACAATCCTGCCAATATCTTCGTTGCCGGTTTTATCGGCAGCCCTGCCATAAATCTTTCCACAGGCAAGTTAGCAGCCAAAGACGGTGCGCTGGTATTCGACAATGGCGATTATCAGCTTGCATTAACTCCAGATCAGGCAAAGGTTTTAGCTGGATACAAGGATAAGGCCATTATAATGGGCATTCGTCCCGAAGACCTGTATGATGCCCGTTTCGACTCTATGGCAGAGTTCCCCGCCAGCTTCAAGGCAGAGGTTGACGTTGTAGAGCCGCTTGGAAACGAGTATCACGTTATCTTAAAGACAGAGAACCAAATGTTTACCGCCCGCTTTGACCCCAAAGAACTGCCCAGGATGGGGCAGCAGTTAGAAATAACCTTGGATATGGCCAAGGCGCATTTCTTTGATCCCGAAAGCGAGGCTAATATATTCTAACCGGCTGTTAGAAGGCTAACCCATACGCGGTTAGCCTTTTTTGTTGCTTATCATCTGGGGTGCTTATGAGACATTGTTTGCTGCTGTTACTATTATTGCTCTATGCCTCTTTATCCGGAGTAGTTACCGAGTATTCTGCCTCTTCCAACAGCCTCTCGGGCATTACCTTGTTATCCGATTCACCTGCCGATTACATCCTTTCCCCCGTAGTAGCAAGCACAGGCTTTTGCAGCACCTATTTCAAGCCTTTTGGTAATAGCGAAACTACCATCTATGGCTTACACACAGCATTCGTTAACGGGGGTTTCATTGTTGCCAGTGGCCTGGCATATCTTAGCCATCCCGATTACCGCTGGCAAGATGAGTATCTGTGTTTAAGCTTCAATTACGAAGGATTTTCGCTGGGGGCAACTCAGCACCTGGTATATGAGAAGATTGCCGAAGATAGCTGGTACAATTGGGAGAACGACTTTGGTTTTGCCTACCGTGGCGATGAATATGGCACAGAATTCCGTTATATCCGCGTTCGTGGCGACGACGCTGCTTTTATCTTATCTGCCTCACGCGATATGGGAGTGTCTGAAGTATGTACATCCTATACCTGGCGAAAAGGTGAAGAGGGCAGTTATGCGGTTGGCACCAGCACCACGCTTGCCGCACCTTTGCAGTTAATCAGCTCTTGGCAAAGTGATCCCGCCCGGTTTGGAGCAGGGCTGAAGTTCTTTATTGGCAATCTGGAACTGATGTACGGCATTCGCACCCATCCCGAGCTTAATCTAAGCCACTCTCTGGATTTGGGCTTTTACTGGTGAAAGAGGCATTATGCTTTTTGCTTCTTATACTGTGCGTAAACGCTTTTGCACAGGTGGAAGAAATACCGGAGCTAAGCTCTGACGAATTGCAGAGTAACTGGTTAGAGAGTTTTTACAAAGAGCTAAACATAAGTAAATCAGCCATCAAGATTAACAGCCGGCTACGCCATGATGGGAAAGATTTAAAGCAGCTTTACAGCCTGAAGGGGAGCAAGGAAGGCTTTGGCATCATAGTTAATGTTAGCAATTCCCCCGATAGTGATTTGCTAGACAATTTCCGCATCAGTTCGCAATCCAAGGGCTGGGTAAAAGAGCTGTCCCTCGGCACATTAAACCCCTCTTGGGCTTTGGGAGCAGTTCTCAAAGATAACGGCAGGTCTCAGGAAATCTTTCACAGTGGCAATCCTCTGCATCCTGAATATAGCTCTCCTCAGGGTGTAGCAATAACTCTGGGGCACGCCGGGTTTAGTGCCTTTGGCATGGCATCACAGACCTTGCGGTCTGCCAATGTGAAGAATGGATACATAAACACACTGTATAAAAAGCGGAATCCTGGGCGGAGTCAGATTTGGGAAAGATTGGTTTCGGGCGGAGCGGAAATGGCGTATGGACAGCTTCGCTTGGGTGGCATGGTATATTATCAGAGCTATGAACTGCCCTTTGCCAATGCCGCAATGAATAAGGATTTGCAAGCCTATAGCTTTGCAATGCAGTATGATACAAGCATTATGCATATAGAGTGTGAGACTGCTATTATAGGCAAAGAGACGGCCATAAAGGGGATAGTTGGACTAAGGCATGCGAGTCTTAAACAGCAGCTTGGCTTGTCGGTTCATGCTAATGAACAGCTTCCTGCTTACTCTGCCAAGCCCGGATTGTTAAGCTCCCAAGGTAAGCATAGTGAAATTGTGTGGAATACAGATTATGCCCTCTCCCGAGAATTAGATGCTCAGCTTAGGCTTGCCTTCAGCCGCAATGAAGGAGATATCAGCTTACCCAAATGGCAATCACGCACTATATTTGGGATTCGCTATGCTAATCCTGCCACTACCACAGGGATACAGCTTAGCAGGTTTAACAAAGAACTGGTTACACTGGCAGACAGCAGTTATATTAGCAGCCTGCCCATGCACTATCGCTTAAAGCTGAATATCAGCCATAAGATAAAACCGAAGCTGGAACTGGGCACCGAATTCCGGTATCACTACGAAGATAAGCTTAGCCAGGAGCGAAACAGCTTTTATTGGGAAAGCAGGATACGTAGAACCATTAAGTATGCCTATGCGGAAATTGGTTTGCGAAATTGGCAAAGCCTGTATAGCCTGGCTATTCCCGATGCGGAAATGGGAGATAACGAGGGCTTGTTCGTGCTGAAAGGCGAAGGAAACCAAGCATACCTGAAGCTTAGAACTAAATGGGTGAACTTTCATGCCAGCTCTGAGCTGAGGTTTTCGCTTGATAATCACAAGCTGCAATGGTATGTAAACATAGGCATTTAAAGGCATAGTAAATCAAACTGGATTAGCTTGGGGCAAGCAAGATGTTTTTAAACAAGTTTTCTCTTGACATATTTATCCGGTAAGAATAATCTGATTGCGTTGCGTTACTGCTAACATTATTGACTTGCACAGGCAACTTTAGTGATTAGTATGTAGCAGGATGTTACATTATAGGAAACCCTCGGAAGTCTTATATGAGGGGAAAATAAACTAAAGGAGCGATGTATGAAAAACATCATTTTAGTGGTTCTCGTTCTCAGCTTTTGCGTGGGAGCACTCTTCGCACAGCCTGTGTATGGTGGCCGTTTAGGGCTAAACATGGGCAATATAACCGCGAATAATATCCAGGATAATGGTGCCAGAATGGGCTTGCACATTGGTGGCATGATGCAGTATCCGATAGCGGAAAACATTCTTATCCAGCCCGAATTGCTGTATAGCATGAAAGGTGTTAAATGGGACTCATCCGGTGGCTTTGAATCCACTTGGGCTATGGACTATCTGGAAATCCCTGTAATGGTTAAGTATGACTATGTGATGCCTACCGTTCGCATTCAGCCCTATCTTGGTCCTTCATTTGGCATACTGCTTTCCGCAAAGGACAAATGGGAAGGTGGCGGCAGCTCGGGAACGACTGATTTCAAAGATCATACCAATGCTTTGGATGTGGGGCTCAACATAGGTGCCGATGTAGTATTTATGAAAAACTTCATGGCTGGTCTGCGTTATAACATGGGTCTTGCCAATGTGCAGAAAGATCCCGCAAACGATGATGCCAAGTACTATACCCGTACTTTCATGATCAACTTTGGTTACCTTATTGGCGTAGAATAATACTCTAGATTTACATAATTTCCAAAGCAAAGCCCCGTCCATAAAGGATGGGGCTTTGTGTTAACTCCTTCCTTTTACATGAAACTACGCCTTTTCTTAAACCCTTGGTATTGTTATATTTCTCACCTTGTTCCCTGCTGCTTCCTTGCTGCTATCCCCTGTCGAATACAGGATAGCAGCAAGGAAGCAGCAGGGAAGCCCTGATAAACAAAGGCATTGCGAGGCATGAGCGTTATAAAGATAAAGGCTTTATTGTGCTGATAATTCTGTGTTTATCGAAACTGCACAATATCGCTAAGTGGCTTGCGGCTATCACTCCCCGCAAAGCTGCTAACCATTTTGCTGTAAGTGCTCTTTTTGTCTGCCGGATATCCGAAGGGAGCAAGTGCCACAATTCGCCACGAGGAAGGTATATCCAGATAGCCACGCAGTTTCTTTTCGGAAAATGCGGCGAGCCAGCAGCTTTCAATGCCGTAGCCGCGCGCCATCAGCATCATCTGATGAAAGGAAATGGCGGTATCCACCAGGTAATAATCCTGCCCGTTCAGCTTAAGGTTAGCCTTGGTATCCGCACAGGCAATTATCAGGCAGGGAGCTTTACGGATAAAGAAATTGGACAGCCCGATTAGTCCGCAATTCAGGGCAAGCTTTTGAATCTTATCGCTTTCGGTGAATACCAGATAACGCCAGGGCTGTTTGTTTTGAGCTGAGGGAGCCAGGCGTCCTGCTTCCAATATATCGACTAATGCTTCTTTGGGTATGGGTTCGGGGGAGAAGCTACGAACGCTGTGGCGTTCAAAAATTAATTCTTTTGCATCCATGTGCTTAAGTCTTCCTTGGTGTTTATGTTGCTTGTCACCCCTATGTCCGTAACAGGGATGTCGATATGCTTAAGCTGGTTTTTGGCTATCACTTCGCGCAGACCCTTACCCTCGTCGTCAACCAGCAGATTAAGTCCGGCGGGGATAATAATGGGATGCCCGCGTCTGCCATTACAGGTGGGATGGATTACGGCATTGGGGTTTGCCTGATGGGCTTTGGCAAGCTCAGTAATGGTTTCTGGCAGCACAAAGGGAAAATCAACGGGGTGAATAAGGTAGGCATTGGCAGCACCGGAATCGCCTGCTTGCAGCATTATGTCTGCCACGGCGAGACGCAGGGTTGCCAGCATATCGGGGCTATTATAGCTATCCGCCACCACAATGCGGCCAATGCCAGCCTTGCTCAGGCTGGTTTTAATACGGGTAAGAAAGCTGATGCCATCCAAACCCGCTTCCGCCTTAGGCATGCCGAAGCGGGTTCCCTTGCCAGAAGCAAGGATGATGGCTACAATGCTTTTACATGGCATTGAAGGCTTCTATTGCCTTATCCAGTTCGTCCAGATTGTTTTCGAAGGTTTCTACCCAGTACTGCGGTTCCCATTGGGCGTTAATCTCTTCGTAGGTCTTGCCTTGCTGCTCTACCCAGGTGTAATACTTCAGGTTGTGAATGCGTTTTTTATCCTGATAGCTAAGCTCAAGGAAGTTATCGGTATATTGTGCCTTAATTGCAGCTTCACGGTCGAGCGCAGCCTGGAACTCCGTGTAAGCGCCTTTTTCGGCATTTTGTTCGTCGATGCGGGAGAGATACATCTCAGCGGAGTCGGTGAACATAGTGAAGATGATGTCGTCTTCGTTGTATTCGAAATACTTTGCCATCTTGATAGCCGATAGCAGATTGCCGATAGACGAGATGCCAAGCAGGGATAAATTTTCCACGCTCTTGGCGTCCACGCCCTCTTTGCTTAGGTAGGCCAAGCCCGCGGGGTCGTTGAACAAGCGTAGCAGGCGCATGCAGTCTTCATCGCGAATAGCAGCTACGGCATCGGTGTTACGAACGTTGTGCACCCAGGGGATGTGTTTGTCGCCTATGCCTTCTATGCGATGTCCGCCAAAGCCGTTATTAAGCAGGGTTGGGCATTCGAAGGCTTCGCTGGCAGTGGTTTTCATCAGCGGATGAAGGGTTTTCAGGAAGTCACCCGCGGCAATGGTGCCTGCACTGCCGGTGGCACTAACGTATCCGCTAAGGCGGCTGTTCTTGCTTCTAACCAGTTCAAATACTTCTTGCACCGAGTTTCCAGTAACGTGGTAATGCCAGAAGGGATTGCCAAATTCATCGAATTGGTTCAGGATAATGTTGTGCGGGTCAAGACGCAGTTCGGCACACTTGTCGTAAATCTCTTTAACGTTGGATTCGCAACCGGGGGTGGCAAACACTTCTGCGCCTATCTCTTTTAGCCAGGTGAAACGTTCCTGGCTCATTTCTTCGGGTAATATGGCAACTGCTGGGCAGTTCAGCAGAGCGCAATCGAAGGCACCGCCACGGCAATAGTTGCCCGTGGATGGCCAAACGGCTTTGTGGATGTCGGGATCAAAGCTGCCGCTAACCAAGCGGGGGGCAAGGCATCCGTAGGCAGCTCCCACCTTGTGTGCACCTGTGGGGAAGTATTTGCCCACCAATCCAATGATGCGGGCTTTCACACCGCTAACTGAGGATGGGATTTCGAAATAATTTGGTTTACCGAACAGGCCGGTATTGATGTCGTTCTTCCAGGTGATGCGGAAGAGATTAAGCGGATTTACATCCCATAAGCCAATGGGCTTCAGCTTTGCTTGAATATCGGCGGGGATGGTTTCCGGGTGCATTTGTTGACGGATGGTGGGGAGAATTATCCCCTGTTGCTTACAGCGGGCTGCGTTCTTGGCAGCGATGCTGAGGTTGGTGGATGTGATTAGTTTTGGCATTTATATCTCCTTATTTTATAACATAGAGCGGGGATTGGGGAGTGATTTGTTTGGGGTTGGGGGATAGGTGTGTGGTTTTCTCTTTAACACAGAGGGAAAGCAGAGAAAAGCAGAGAAAAGCAGAGGTTTCTGGGGTGGACAGGGTTGAAGAGAAGCTAGTGGGTGAGTATTCATTTTACCCTGCCGAAGTTTAGGCGGTAGCGATGGATACCGTCTTTAAGAAGGGGGACGTTAAAATTGATCAGCAAGCCAAGTTCGATATTTGCTAACTTCATGTAGGTCATGATCTGGGATTCAAAAACGGGGACTATCTCCTTCACAGCTTTAAGTTCCAGGATAATTCGCTTATCTACAATCAGATCTGCTCTTAGTTTGGTGGTAAAATCCCTTCCCTTGTAAGATATATCTATCATCGTTTCTCGCATGTATGGTATTCCCTTTAAGTCCAAATCATGGCACAATAAATCCACATAAATGGATTCCAGCAGTCCTGGACCCAAAGCCTTGTGCACATCAATGCACGAGCCAATTACGTGGTGGCTTAAAGCATTTAGTTCAGGGTTAAAATCCTCCCCAATAAAGCTCATCGATCAAATCCTCTGCTTTTCTCTGCTGTTCTCTGCTTTCCCTCTGTGTTAAAAAAAGAAAGCTCCACACCTATCTCCCAGTTTTGCAACAAATCACTATTACAAAAAGCTCTTCAGCTTATCCGCAGCAGCCTGTATCTTGCTATTAAAGATCATGGATGCTATCACGAATGGCTTGTATCCTGCTTCCTGATAGGTGTGCAGACGATAGCGTTCGAATACGCTTTTTGCCACTTCGCCATGTTTGCAGCTAACATTGCTGATGTCGGCGGGGAGACAGTGTTCATACAGCGCATTACCGCCTTTGGTGAGCTTCATCATCTCTTCGGTGCATTCCCAGTCCATGTGCCTGGCGTTTTCTGCAAGGCAGTGCTGTTCCAGGTCTTTCAAGCCTTGCTTGTCTCCGCCCTTTAGCAGTCTGGTACGCTCTTGCATTACTGCCATGGGTGCCCAGGATTTGGGATATACCACATCGGCATCCTTAAAAGCATCGGCCATAGAGTGGTTTTTGCAGAATGAGCCACCGCTTTCTTTGGCGAACTGCTCTGCTGTTACCAGAGTATCGGGCAGCAGATCATAGCCCTCAGGGTGAGCCAGCACCACTTCCATGCCAAAGCGGGTCATAAGGTTTATCACGCCTTGGGGAACGGAGAGCGGCTTGCCGTAGGAAGGGGAATACGCCCAGCTCATGGCAATCTTTTTGCCCTTTAGCTGATCCCATCCACCGAAATAATCTTTTAGTTTCAGTAAGTCGGAAAGGCTTTGGGTGGGGTGATCCAGGTCGCATTGCAGGTTTACCAGGGTGGGACGCTGTGCCAGTAAGCCGCTTTGGAAGCCTTCTTCCACTGCATCGGCAACTTCTTTCATATAGGTGTGTCCTTCGCCGGGATACATGTCGTCTCGAATGCCGATGACCTCGGTTAAAAAGGAGATCATGTTGGCGGTTTCGCGTACAGTTTCACCGTGGGCTATTTGGCTTTTCACTTCGTCCAGTTCCGATAAGCCAAGCCCCAGGCCATTTACTGCCGAAGCATAGCTGAAACGGGTGCGGGTGCTGTTATCTCGAAAGATGGAGATTGCCAGGCCATAGTCAAAGATTCGCCAGGGCTTCTTTTCCTTGTGAAGTAGCTGCAATATCTCGGCAACCAGCATCACTGCTTTTAGATTATCCACGCTGTTTTCCCAGGTTAAAAGGAAGTCTTTGCCATATAAGGCGGGCTTCAGGGCTTCCAGTTCTTTAATCAGGACTTTGGCTTTTTCGATGTTATTCATATTCACCTCTATAGTAGGTTGTTAGTTGTTTGTGGTTTATTGTTAACAAAGAGTAAAAGAGTGAAAGAGGAAAATAGAGAATAGGAAGGGAGAAGATAAGATGCTGGGATTTCTTTATTTTAATCATTTGAGCGTTTATCTACTATTGAAAAGTCGTCTAATGCCGTCTTTCATTATGGGAACATTGAAGTTTACAAGTAAACCGGCTGGTTTATTCGCCAGCTTAAGATAGCTTATAAGTTGTGCTTCGTATACTGCATTCCATTCATTAACAGCTTTAATCTCTACTAAGATCAGGTCTTCGATAAGCATGTCGGCTCTAAGGGCAACATCAAGCTCTATCCCTTTGTATTTCAAGCTTACATGCACTTCCGTGTGGTATCTAATACCTTGTAGAGCTAATTCCCTACATAAGCATTGTTGATATACTTTCTCCATCAGTCCAGGCCCAAGGGCTTTATGAACCTCAATGCAAGCTCCAATAATGCGTCCACATAGTACATCAACTTCAGTCATTCTAATTCTCTGTTTTCCTCTTTAACTCTTTTACTCTTTGTTAGTTATCTTCTTTTTCAATGTTTATCATTTCAGCAGCGCACATGATGGCATCTATTATCTGTTGATAGCCTGTGCAGCGGCAGAGATTGCCTTTTATAGCTTGTCTGGCTTGTTCACGGGTTGGATTGGGCGTTTCCAGCAGCAGGGCATAGGCAGAGAGCACCATTCCCGGCGTGCAGAAACCGCATTGAATAGCTCCGCAATCCACAAAGGCCTGCTGAATGGGGTGCAGCTTCCCATCTTTGTTCACCATACCTTCAATGGTTACAACGTTCTTGCCAACTGCATCTTTAAGCTTTAATTTGCATGAGCGCACTGCCTTGTTATCCAGTAGCACGGTGCAGCTTCCGCATACGCCGATGTCGCAACCTATCTTGGTTCCGGTAAGCATCAGGTCTTCTCGTAGCCACAATGCCAGGATCTTCTCCCCCTGTGCCGGTTCTATAGGATATTCGGTGCCGTTAACTGTAACTATCATTTCTTTAGTCCTTTCACATATTCCTGCACACCCTTGGCGAGGGGCAGGGAATTAAAGCGCATTCCTGTGGCGCGATATAGGGCATTGGCAATGGCGGGTGCCATAAGCTCCAGAGTAGGTTCACCAATGCCTTTGGCTTTACTGGGAGAATTGGGGTCGGGGTTCTGGATAAAAATGGCGGTCATTTCCGGCAGGTCTGTGCTGCGAAGCACGCGGTAGTTATGATAGTTGCTTATTGTCGGCTTGCCGTCTTGCAAGGGAGTGTCTTCATACAGTCCATAACCCGCGCCCATAGTAAGGCCGCCATAGAACTGACCTGCCAGCATGGCGGGATTTATTGCCTTACCCATATCATGAGCGGCTATCATGTTTAATATTGTTATCTGTCCCGTTTGGGGATTAACCTTTAGCTCCACAGCCTGGCAACCATAAACCCAGGTGAAATACGCATCACCGTGGCCGGTATGCTCATCCCAGCTTACTCGTGGGGCCTGGAACACACCAAAGGCATAAGGGTAAATCTGATTGGAATAGCAGAGCTTAACAGCGGTGTAATAGTCTGCCACTTCGTGACCCACCACATCATATACTTTGCCATCCTTAAACTGGCAGTTCTTTATGCCCATAGAGGCTTCTACGCCTTCACATAAACGCTGCTTTACTATCTCGGCAGCCTTAACGGTGGCTCCTCCGCCCAAAAGTGTTCCCCTTGAGGCAACGGTTGTGCCGCCATCGGGAATATTGGATGTAGAGGGAAAGCGGTAACGGATAAGCTCCTGGGGAATACCGAGTTCTTCGGCTAAAATAAGGATCATGGCAGTTTCGGAGCCTTGTCCGTTCTCGTGAATGCCGGTTTCCAGCAGTACACTGCCATCGGGCTGAATGTTTATTATCGCGCTGTTAAAGTCTGTTCCCTCTGCTCCCAGGCTCATCCCGCGGTAGGAAATGGCATAACCAATGCCATACCACTCATCTGCCTGTTTATCTCCATAGCTGCATTGGGGCAGTTTAGCTTTATAATCCACTTCGCGCAGCACAGTGTCCATAGCCTGTTGCAGTGATACCGTATGCGTGTCCAGCTTCTGTCCGGTGATGGTAACGCTATCTTGCTTTACCATATTTATTCTGCGTAACTCAGTTTCCGATATACCAAGCTTATTAGCGGCAATCTCAATCAACTGCTCTATGCTAAAGTTCACCTGTGGCGAGCCAAATCCTCTAAACGCACCGGAAAACACGTTGTTGGTATAAACTCCATACACGTCACAATGAACGTTAGGAACCTCGTAGCAGCCGCAGCATTGAACTGTGGAACGCCAGGTTACCCAGGGAGTAACGCTGCAATATGCCCCGCCATCGGCAACCATGCGCACCTTAACAAACTGAATCTTACCACTGCTCTTCAGCCCCATGCGATACTGAAGAGTATAAGGATGCCGTTTGTAGCTTTCCTGCATGCTCCATTCTCGGCTGTAAGTAAGTTTTACTGGTTTTTTAAGCAGATAGGCACACAACGCAGCCCGGGCACAAACTAAGGCAGCGGTGTCATCTTTGCCGCCAAAGCCACCGCCCATGGGCACGGTTTTTACTTCAACATCACAAAGCTTCAGCCCCAAAGTGGAGGCAACAAAACGCCTGGTGCTAAAGGGATGCTGCATGCTTCCGATAACTTCTAAGACACCATCGGGACGCAGGTAACACAGAGCGGACTCAGGCTCCAGA
The DNA here is from genome assembly GCA_938009275.1 of uncultured bacterium. GTDB lineage: Bacteria > Cloacimonadota > Cloacimonadia > Cloacimonadales > Cloacimonadaceae > Cloacimonas. Next base: position 90,168 of record CALLHY010000039.1, on the reverse strand, counting down.
TAGGCATGTTCGGCACGGGAGGTTACAAAGCTTTCTTCTATTACTATGTCCGAATCCTGTTCTCCCTGCTCAATGTCTCCGGTACGCACACAGTGATAGTTGCAAACATTGCTGCCGTGATCTGGATGCAGCAGCAAAGTTTCCGGCAGCATGGCTGCTTCGGGATCGTAAATTGCGGGCAGCTCCTGCAGTTCTGGCTTAACGCAGGGTATTGCCGCTATAGCATGTTCACGTGTGTTTGCCACTATTAATGCCAATACATCGCCGGTGCTGCGTATCCTGTCTGATGCAAGGGTGGGATAGTCTTTTATTATCTGCCCAAAATACACATTGCCGGGAATGTCATTGGCAGTAAAAACAGCAACAATACCTGGCTGCAACAAGGCTTCCTGTGTGTTTATGGATACAATCTTTGCCGAGGCAACTGGTGCAAATACAGGCACGGCATGCAGCATCTGCGGCATAGTATAATCATCGGTGTATTTAGCTGTTCCCGTCACTTTGGCAATAGCATCGTTGCGGAAGGCTTTTGCTTTGTTGCTGTTATATATCATTGGTTTCTCCGTAGTTCGTAATGAGACCAGAAGTCCGGCCAGGGATTTGGTGTATCGGCATAACTGGGCTGCACCGGAATGGGTGCTCCAAGCCGTTCGCAGTGATACTTTGCTTCCCCTGTTTCCATGCCCATCATACGGGCAGGATTGTGGCTAATTAGCTTTGTTAATTGCTCCATACTCAGCTTTTCCCGGGCAACAAGGTGCTCGGCAAGCAGGGTGAACAGCACCCCCGTTCCGGCAATACCCATGGGGGTTTGCTGCGGATGCAATATGCCAATGTCCTTTATGGCAGTAGGAAAGGCACAATGATCTGTGGCAATAATGTCGAATACATCATCCTGAAGCAGTTCAACCATAGTACCGCGGCTGTCTTCACTACGCAGAGGCGGAGAGCATAACCAGCGATGACCCTGTGGCGAAGCCAGGCATTCATCGTTCAGCATTAGATAATGCGGTGCAGTTTCGCAGGTGATATACTTCTCTTCCCGCTTTGCTTCCTGTATCAGCAGGGCAGCCTTGGGGCAGGATACATGCACAATATGCACTGGATACTTATGTTTTATTGCCAGGTTCAATAGTATGTCCACCGCCGCAACCTCGGCTTTTTCAGGACGGCGCAGGCAGTGGTCGGCAGCGCGCATAAAAGGATTACGCTCGCTGTAGTCCGCAATTATGGCATCATCTTCACAATGTACCAGCATTCTGGGTTTATGGCTGCCGAGGTCTTTCATCAAGTGCTCAATATCGGCATAGCTTTTATACAGGTTCGCGTAACGGTAGGTGGTGTATAGCTTAATGTCGGTATCATCAGATAAAAGGGGGATAATGGCTTTGGCATCAAGCTTTAGCGGACTTAGATGCCAGAACACTTTCCCCGGAAAGGCTTTGGCAGCCTTACGCATAGCAGCCAGCTTATCAGCAAGGCTTTGGCTATCGTCTTCGGTAACGAATACGCCAATGCCTTCCAAGCCGTTATGCTCATGCAAACGGGCAAAGCTTTGCCAGTTATCTGCCAACTCGTGTCCGGCAATGCTCTCACCGATATGTACGTGGAAGTCGTAGATTCCCGGCAGAGTGTTTGGAGATGGCTTTGTGCTTTTCATTGGGCGAAGCTCTTCACCGAAGCAGGGTCTTTTAGCCCATGCCCCGTTATTAGCAAGACAATTGCGTTTTGTTCATCTGTTCCCGCTTTAGCAGAAAGCTTAGCCATGCCAATGGCTTTCTTCAGTCCAGCAAGGGTGGCAGAAGATGAAGGCTCGGCAAATACGCCCGCAAATCTGGCAAGCTCCAACTGTGCTTCCTGAATTTCGGCATCACTTACGCGAATAGCCATGCCATTGCTATCCTTTATAGCCTGCACAGCCCAATGCGCCAAAGCTGGGGTAGTAACGCTAATGGAATCGGCAATAGTATCGGGCTGCCTGGCATCAGCATAGCTGCCGTTTTCCCAATAGCTGCAAATGGCATCACTGCTTTCTGCCTGCACCGCCAACAAGCGCGGCAACCTGTTAGTTATTCCGGCACGCATAAGATCAACAAAGGCTTTATAGATACCGGTGATTATTACTCCATCACCAACGGGCACCACAATCCAATCTGGCACTTGCTGCCCGTTTTGCATAAAAATCTCCAGTCCGCTGCTCTTCTTTCCATCCACTGTTAAGGGATGGTAGCCGGTGTTTCGGCAGAGACAGGGATGGCTATTAGAATAGTCCAGAGCAGCCTTAAAGGCATCGTCATAAGTGCCCATAACCTTGTGCAGCTCTGCACCATGCACCTGTATCTGAATCAGCTTGGCTGGTGGAGCAGCTTCTGGAGCAAAGATTACCGCTTTCTTGCCCACCGAAGCGGCAATGCAAGCAAGAGACGAAGCGGCATTCCCCGTGCTGGCGGCAACAATCTCATGCACATCTTTCTGCACAGCATCGGCAACCACCATGAAGGATGCTCTATCTTTAAAGCTTCCACTTGGGTTTAGGGCATCATTCTTTATCATAATATTGCCTAAACCAAGCTGTTCTGCCATGCGCGGAGCACAAAAGTATGGCGTGTTACCCACGGGTATCGGGGGATGAAACTGCGCAGAAACGGCATTAAACAGACTAATGTCCTGCTGCATGCCCCAAGCCTCAGCTATGGCAGCATAGTTATACACAGCTTCCAGAACGCCCTTTAGCGGCATTCCGGGCTGGTAATCCCGGCTGCAATCGTCACAGAGGTAGCGCAAGACTTTGGGTTCAAATTCCTTGCCGCACATAGTGCAGCGGTAGTGGCTAAGGTAACTATCCATTTAATCCCAGTTCATATACCAATGCCGCATAAAAAGCCGCAGCAGAGGTGAGGTGTTCTATCGGGCAGGCTTCATTGGGAGCGTGGGCATAAACTTCGTTGCCCGGCCCCATGCCTATGCAGGGAATACCGTGCATTCCGGCAATGGCAACGCCATTGGTGGAGAAAGTCCATTTATCTATCTTGGGGCTGTTGCCCAGGGTTTGCGTATAGGCTTTGGCTGCGCTTTGCACATAAGGCGAATCCTCGGGTGTAACCCAGGTAGGGAAGTATTTCTGGGTGGGATATACCAGTCCGGTGAAAGCAGCTTCGTTATAGGTAAGCACTTCAATCTCTGCATCGGGCTGTCCCGCAAGGCGGCATGCTTCTTTCACTTCCGCCACGGCAGAATCCAGATTCTCGCCCCAAGTTAGCCTTCTATCCAGATGGATTCTAGCGCTATCCGGCACTGCGCATTGGCTGGGGCCGGTGAAATATACTTCAGTTACACAAACGCTGCCCTTGCCCAGGAAGGGATCGGTGTGCAGGCGTTCATGCAGTTTCTCTATTTCCAGAGCAATACGGCTAATCTTATATATGGCGTTATCACCTCTTTCCGGTGCGGATCCGTGACAGGACAAGCCTTTCACATGCACCTGCATTTCCATGCGTCCACGATGACCGCGATAGATATTCAGATTAGTCGGCTCGGTGATAACCACCATCTCCGGCTTAATCTCGCCTTCTTTGAGGATGTACTGCCAGCATAGCCCGTCGCAATCTTCTTCCATAACCGTACCGGTGAAATAGATGCTAAAGTCCTCTCCCAAGCCGAGGTCTTTAATTATTCTGGCTGCGGTTAGCATACTTGCCATGCCGCCTTCCTGATCCACTGTGCCTCTACCCCAAACTTTGCCGTCTTTTATATGGGCGTCAAAGGGGTCAAAATCCCAAAGGCTGAGGTCGCCGGGATAAACTGTGTCGATATGCGCATCAAAGGCTATTACTCGCTTACCCTTGCCTATTCTGCCTATTACGTTTCCCAGGGGATCGATGTATGCCTCGTCCAAACCGATGGCTTCCATCTCTTTTTTGATGCACTCCACCACGTCCTTTTCCTTAGTAGAAAAGGCAGGTATGCGCACCATGTCCATTAAAAAGCGGGCACTGGTCTCTTCATAATGCTTGGCTTTTGCCATAATCTCTTTATACATGTTCGTCTCCTTATATCATTTGGTGCTGGAGTTCTGGCGTGCTGGTGTAAGCCAGCCACATCATCACATCTTCACTATGTCACTTTGTCACCTAATTAAAATCTATCCCACAGAGCAGCGGCAAGCTCGCGGGAACGCGCCATAATAGCCTGTTCATCAATATCCAATAGCAGTTCACCATCCCACATCAGCACCTTACCAGCGCAGATGGTGGCATCAACCCTGGCTTGAGAAAGCCCAAATATCACGTGTCCCATCCAGGTATTGGCATCCAGCGGCGTGTGAGGATCGTAATCCACCACAATAATGTCTGCCGGGCTGCCTTCAGCAATGGTTCCATGCCCGGCTCCCCAATACTTCTGCGCGATTGCCGGATTGTTCTTTAGCAGGGTATTGGCAATCTCCATAAAGCCTTTGGAGGGGTCATTTTGCTTTAGGTGCTGAGCCCAAAGACCAACGCGCAGCTCTTCCAGCATATTCACTGTCATGGCATCGGTGCCCAGGCCCACGGTGATCCCAAGCTCTGTCATCTTGCAAACATCGGCAATGCCCACAGCGTTATTCAGGTTACTCTGCGGATTGGTTACTATCGCCGCACCCTTTTCCGCCACCAGCATCATTTCTTTGGGGTTCAGATGCACTCCATGCGCCAGGATGCTATTGGCATTTATCAAGCCAAAGTCATTAAGCCTTTCCACCACGCGCTTGCCGTAGTGCTCGATGTTATAGCGTTGGTCAGATTCCGCTTCGGCTGCGTGGATATGAGTTCCACATTTCAGGCTTTGCACTTGCTCGCTAATCTTGCCAAGGCTTTTGTCGCCAAGGGTGAAGGCTGCGTGCATACCGAATAAACCTTTTAACTGCTCATCGGGATTGGCATTACAGGCTTTTATCCATTCGGCATTTTCTTCTATGCCCTCCTGGCAAACTGCTTCACCATCCCTGTCGGATATCTCATAGCATAAGCTGGCTCTGATTCCCGCTTCTTTCACCGCTGTTGCCACTTGATGCAAAGAGCCTTTGGCGGAAAATGGCGAGGCATGGTGATCGATAATTGTGGTGGTGCCCTTGCGGATAGCTGTTAATGCCGAAATAAGGGCACTAATGTAGTTATCCTCGGCAAGCAGCTTTTTGTCCAAACGCCACCACAAATTGTTCAGTACTTCATTGAAGTCCTTGGAAGGCGCAGCCTTGCCAAGACCGGTAACCAATGTGGAATAAAAGTGGTGATGGGCATTTATCAGCCCTGGCATTATTATTTTGCCATCTACGTCTATGCGTTCGCACTCCATGCTGCTAAAGGCATCCAGCGGAGCTATTTGCTTTACTTTTCCATCTTCCAACAGAATTGCCACATCGGTTAACACCGGATTTGCGGCATCAAAGCTTAAGATTAGTCCACCGTGAAGTATGTATCTATTCATTATTTACTCCTTATCGTTTCATATAGGGGGTTCAAGTAAAAGGAAGATGCGGATATTTGTCAATGAGAAAAAAAACTCTTATACCTGCATTAATTAAGAGATGTTATACTCTCTTCGTTTTGTCTTTCAATTTGCCCCTGCCGACATCCTCCAGAGCTACAACGCACTACAAGACATGCAACTGAGCAACAAAGCATTATCCCATTAGCAAATTGTGAGTTAAAACATGAACAAACAATAGCAAGAGTTGCTGTGCTGTGTGTTAACCAAATGAAGTAGTAAAACTGAGCTCGTTGTGTTACCTGCTATCTTCGTTTTAACCCTGAAACGACAATAGTAAGATTCATAGTGGTCTGGCTTGCGTAGAGATAGCAGTATTGATTGCAGATTGAGTTGCATTTTATAGGTGCCGTTTAGGGGTCAAAACCTTGGTGCGTTTTGACTTTCAATTTGCACTTGCCATCGTACTGTGGAGCTTCCACGCATTACAAGTGATGCAACGGGCTACAAACCAATATCCTATTAGCAAATTGTGAGTTAAAACATGGACGAACAAAAGCATGAGTTGCCTACTCAGTGCGTTAAGCAAATGAAGTAGTAAAACTAAACTCGTTAGTATCCTGCTTTCTTTGTTTTAACCCCGAAACGACATTAGTAAGCTTCATAGTGGTCTGGCTTGCGTAGAGAACGCAGCATTGTTTCAGAAATAGTTGCATTTACACTGTGTCGTTTTGGGGTCAAAACATCTGATAGGAAAGTGAGTTGCATATTCGATGTGTCGTTTTGGGGTCAAAACTATGCGGCGTTTTGACTTTCAATTTGCTCCTGCTTTCGCACTTTAGAGTTACAATGCATTACAAGCTATGCCACCGGGCTACAAACCAATATCCTATTAGCAAATTGTGAGTTAAAACATGGACGAACAAAAGCATGAGTTGCCTACTCAGTGTGTTAACCAATTGATGTAGTAAATCAGAACTCGTCGTGCTACCTGCTTTCTTTGTTTTGACCCCGAAACGACAATAGTAAGACTCTAGTGGTCTGGCTTGTGTAGAGAAAGTAGTATTGATTCTAGATAGAGTTGCATTTACGATGTGTCGTTTAGGGGTCAAACAAGAATATCACTCATGTTTCACTTTTCCACTTTTCCACTCTTCCACGTTCTCGTAGCTATAGAAAGCTGCGTTACCCCAGTACCCCAGCACACCAGCACACCAGCACCCCAGTACCCCAGCTCACCAGCACACCAGCACCCCAGCACGTCTGCACTCCAACATAAAAGCTTGACTAAAAAACGGCATGCATTATCCAGTGTTCAGGATGTTTAGTGAGGGACATTTGTGAACAAGGAGCCGTAATGGATGACAATTACAGGTTTTCAGAAAGCAGCAACAGCACGCACATAATCCCGGATAGTGACATTGCCCCGGTGATGAGCCTGATGGATTGGGTAATAGTGATGGTTATCTGCATACTCCCGCTTGCCAACATAATCGTGATGCTAATCTGGGCATTTGGCAATACCGACAATCCCAACCGGCGCAATTTTGCCCGTGCTTTTCTAATCATTGCCGCATCATGGAGTGTGATAACCGCCATCCTGATCGGACAATTCACCGGTATGATAGTTAGTGCCCTTAATATGCTTTGAAGATAATACCAAAAGGAGACGATATGAAATACCTCGATCTCGCAATGAATGCAGCGGCAAGCCTTGGGGCAGAATATGCCGATATCCGCATTCAAAAAACCACCGACCAGGTTATATACCTGCAAAACCTATCGCTTAAACACACCAATACCGAAGTTTTATATGGCTATGGCATACGTGTGTTCAAAGATGGAGCCTGGGGCTTTGCCCATTCCAATGTATTCAGCGACGAAGCTGTGCTTGCCACCGTGCAGAAAGCTGTGGAGATTGCCGCGCTTTCGGCTTCGGTAAACAAGAACAAAAAACTACGTTTGGCACCGGAACGTAGCTACATTGCCAGCTACAAAACTCCGGTGAAGATAGAATCATTAGACGTTCCCCTGCACGAAAAGGTGGAACTGATGATGGAAGTTAACCGCACCATGATGGCGTATGAGGGCATAAAACAGGCGGTGTTCTATCTGGTGATCCACAAAGATGAAAAGCTGTTTGCCAGCACTTTGGGAACCCGATTGGACATCACTACCCAGTTTATAGACCCCATGATTATCGCGACGGCAGTCTTGGGTAGCGACAGCCAAAGCCGCACCTTTGATGAAGGAGGTAGGGCTGTGGGCTGGGAATGGATAGAAAGCCTGAACCTGATAGACAAAGCCAAACAGATTGCCGAGGAAGCCCTTATAAAAGTAAAAGCCGATGTGCTGGGCCCCGAAGAACGCCGCAGCCTGATTCTTGACCCCAATCATCTGGGGCTTACCATGCACGAAAGCGTTGGACACCCCACCGAACTCGACCGTGTGCTGGGCTGGGAAGCTGATTACGCCGGCATATCATTTGCCACACCCGAAAAGCTGAAGAACTACCGCTATGGCAGTGAGATAGTTAACTTCGTAGGGGATAACACCCTGTCAGAAGGATTGGCTACGCACGGTTTTGACGATGATGGTGTTCCGGGACAGAAGTGGCACATAATAAAAGACGGTATCCTGAACGAATATGGCAGCACGCGTGACACCGCCATGGAGATAGGCTTGAACTACTCCCGCGGATGTAACCGGGCAACTTATTACTACGATCAGCCAATTAACCGCATCCCCAATCTGTATCTGCTGCCGGGCACAAAGCCCTTAACTCCCGGTGAGCTGATTGCCGATACAGAGGATGGCGTGTATATTCAGGGCAGAGGCAGCTTCTCTATAGACCAGCACCGCGTAAACTTCCAGTTTGGCGGCGATTTCTTTTGGGAAATAAAGAACGGTAAGCTGTTCCGCCCGCTAAAGAAAGTTATCTACAAATCTTGCAATCCGGAATTCTGGAATAGCTGCGATGCCATTTGTGATCAGCGTTTCTGGCAACCCTTTGGCGTAGTGAACTGCGGAAAGGGACAGCCCAGCCAAAGCGCGCGCATGACCCACGGCTCTGCGCCTGCAAGATTCCGCAATATCCGTGTAGGAGGTTCCCAATGAACATCGAAAGAATAGCAGAATACATAAAGAAGCATTGCAGTACGGATGATTATTCTCTGCACATCAGCAACTGGGATAGCCATCAAACCCGCTTTGCCCAAAATGGCATAACTCAGCACATGGCAGGAGAAAAACTGGATATCAGCCTTAATGTGTCCTTTGGCACCAGGTCTGGTAGCTGCACTATTAACCAGAACGATGAGCAAAGTCTGGCATACCTTTTAAAAACCGCAGAGGATATTGCCCGTCTGGCTCCCGAAGACCCGGAGTTTATGCCTTCTGCCGGGCAGGCAAGCGTGCCCAAAGTGGATAACTGCGATGAGGAAACCAAAAACCTGCAACCTGCACAAATGGTGGAAATTGTTCAACAAGCAATAGACAAGGCAAACGCGATTGATGCCACGGTATCCGGTATGACCGAGAAACACTATGGGCAGAGCTTTATGTTCACCAAAAACGGCTTTGTCGGCAGCAATGAATCTACCAATTTCGGTCACTCTATGACACTGAAGAAAGGCAGCGTAGAAACCAAGGTGGATTATGATGCCAAACGCTTTGCGCCTTTTAGCCTGGAACGGGATTTTAGCAGATTGGCGGCACAGGCAAGGTCACTGGAAGGCATGCAGAGCTTTGAGCCACAGAAGATTGCCGTAATCTTGCGTCCCGGAGCTTTGCAGGAACTGATGTGGTTTATGGGCTGGATGATGAACCGCCGCCAGAGCGATGAAGGCTTTACTCCCTTTACAGATCAGCTTGGCAAAGAGTTCTTTGGTGAAAAATTTAGCTGGTATTCCACACTTAATCGCCCCGAGCTTGCCGCCTCGCCTTATAATGGCGAAGGGATTCCCTCAGAGGAGATTGCCTGGGTGGAAAATGGCGTACTGAAGAATATGCCAACCAATCGCTATTGGGCAAAAAAGGTGGGAGCAAAGCCTGCCAGTGTATTCAATGTGTATATCCCCGGAGGCAATGCCAGCGAGGAGGATATGATGAAGCTGGTTCCACGAGGCCTGATAATAAACCGCTTCTGGTATATCCGAACCGTGGATGCCAAGTCTGGTGAACTTACCGGAATGACCCGCGATGGAGTATTGTATTTTGAGGATGGAAAGGTGAAGCATGCAATAAATAATCTGCGTTTCAACGAGATACCTCACGATGCCACGCGACGCATCTTAGCTCTTGGTGCCACAGAACTTGCTTCATCCAGTGTATGTGTGCCAACCATGCTTATTGATGGCTTTAATTTCGTGGATAAGACAAGTTTCTAAAAATATGTATTGACAGAAAATGAGATACGCAGTTAAATGATCCCATATGCGATTAGACATTCCCTTGAGCCTATTCCTTATGTTTCGGGAGAGCCTCACACCAGAATGTTCGATCCCGAAAAATAAGGAGATACCCATGGCCGACAAAACTTTAGTTTGCAAGGACTGCTCAAAAGAATTCGTATTCACCGAAGGCGAACAAGAATTCTACAAAGAAAAAGGTCTTCAGAACGAGCCGCAACGCTGCCCGGACTGCCGCAAAGCCAAAAAAGCCGAGTTCAATCGCAACAGATTTCAACGTCGCTACTAAACTATAGATAGCACAGTCTGTTAAAGCCACTCATACGTGAGTGGCTTTTTTTTGTGCTGCTCGTTAGGACATCGGCAAAAAAAGCTTGCCATGCATACTTAACTGCTTATCATATCGTCTGAGACCCATATGGTGAAAAGCACTCAGCTTAAGGGTGTAATTAACACAGTTATAGATAAATAACTAACACAAGGAGCTTAATTATGGAAAGAATCAGATTCTTACATATTGTAATACTACTACTGATAATGGCCATCTCTGCCGGCAATGCCTATGCCCAGTTTGGTGGTGGCGCGGGAACATCCGCCAGCCCTTATCTCATTTCCTCGGTTATCCACCTGAATAGCATAAGAGGAACCAGCTATTTGGGCAGCCACTACCGTCAAACGGCAGACCTGAATCTGGAAGCCACAGACCCTGCAAAAGTGAGTGTATGGGCATCTGGCACATCTTATGCTGTGGGAGATTACGTTAAATACACTCCCGGCTCGGTGCAATATACTTATATCTGCATTCAGGGAACAAGCTCAGAAAACCCCAGCAATGGAGCATACTGGCTGCAAATGTGGGAATCGGCAAAAGGCTGGCAACCCATTGGTAGTGCCTCTACTCCTTTCCATGGGGTTTATGACGGCAACGATAAAACTATTAGTAATCTATTTATAAATCGCGGTGCTTCGCCTACAGCCGATAACGTTTACCCCTCAGACGGAGAAGACGCTGTGGGACTATTTGGCTACCTTGCCAACGGAAGCAGCACAACAGCCAATAACTTTCATGTTTACATAAAAAAGCTTGGTCTGCTGAATCCCAATGTAACCGGTCGCAGAGGAACAGGCTCACTGGTGGGTAGGGTGCTTCTTCCCAATACCACTCCAGCACGTTCTTACACTGTTTATATAGAGCAGTGTTATGCCACCACAAGTGGAGGCGGTACTGCCACAGTTAAGGGCCTTGGTGCTACCGGCGGCTTGGTTGGAGCTAACAACAGCAATGCCAAGCAGCGTGTTCCAGTTATCCGCTTAAGCTGGGCAAAAGTGGATGTAAGCTCCACCCATCCTACAAACTACACCCCCAATCCCAATGACCCGGTAGGCTCATCGGGAATATATAACCCCTTTAACATAAAGTATGGCGGCCTGGTTGGCTGTAACGAAAACGGCGTGACACAGGACAGCTTTGCCCGCGGCGCAGTATCAGGCGGCGACCGTGTAGGCGGCGTGGCAGGTTGTACCATTGGTGGTGCTATATTCAGAAGCTATTCCACCGGCACAGTAGTTCGCAACATAGCCCCCGGAACACCATTGCCAAACTATGAAGGCGGCATTGGCGGTCTGGTTGGCAGAACATCGGGATCCCTTCCTCCCGGCTTAGGTGGAACCAACTCCACAGGCTCTTGCGAAGATTGCTTCTGGGATACCCAAACCAGTAACTTCAGCACCTCTCCCGGTGGAACAGGCAAAACCACTACTCAGATGAAGACCCAAAGCACCTTCACCAACTGGGACTTCACCAATATCTGGAACATTAATGCCCTTATTAACGACGGCTATCCCTTCTTCATTGCCAGCCCTACATTCGAGTTTTATTACCGCAGCAAGCAAACAGGCAACTGGAATCAAACCAGCTCCTGGGAATACTCTTCCAACAACGTGGACTGGAGTAACGCTGTAGTAACCCCCGACCGCGCCAATTCCATAACAATATCTGTATTAGACACCCACACCATTACTGTAAACCAACACGTGATTATAGACGCAACAACCATTAACGAAGGCGGACAAGTAACCATAGCCTTGGGAACATCAATGGACGTTAGCAACGGCATTGGCACCGATTTAACCGTTAATGGCACACTGATGGTAACAGGTACCTTCTATGTGGAGCAGAACGCCACCGTAGTATTTGGAGATTATTCCGAGCTAATCTACAATGGCACATCGGCTCAAGAAACCGGCGAATACTTCACATCCGAAGTTGCTAACCTGACCATAGACAACCCCACGAATGTTACTCTAAGCAACAACATTGTGGTGAACAATGTGCTAAGCGTGTTAAGCGGTACATATAGCGGTGGGGTTGGCAGCACAGTAGTTACCGATGGCGTATATTCACCCAATATCAAGTATATTGAATTTCCTCCAACTGGTTATAACATCGATAATTACTCCTTAAGCCTAAGTACTCCAGTAAACATGCCCGATTATGTGAACAGACAATGGAGCTTAAATGGGTCGATTAACGATGCCAGCGAAGCAAATAGAACCAAAACCATCACCTTCTATTGGTTAAGTGCTGATGATGACAATTATGATTGGTCATTGGTTCCTCCTGCTGTGTTCTATGGCTCCACCAAGCTAAGCACAATATCATATACAACCGGCAACCCACGCTCAATAACCGTTGCGTATGCCTTTGAACCAAGCAAGGCTGAATTCAAAATAGGCAAGGATGATATCACCCTGCCGGTTCAGCTTAGCTCTTTCAGCGCTGCTATAAACGCCTATAACTACGTACAGCTCAGATGGGTTACTCAAACCGAAAGTAATCTGAGCGGTTATCGTATCTATCGAAGCGAAGCCAACGATCTGCAGCATGCAACGGTTGTAAGCGCGCTGATTTCGGCTACAAACACCTCACAAACCCAGCAATATGTATTCACCGACCCAAGTGTATTGGAAACCGGCGTCTATTACTATTGGCTGGAAAGCCAGGAATTAACAGGTAATAACAACTACCATGGTCCCGTAATGATTAGCTATAGCCAGCCGGGAACCTCCAGCCCCGACATTCCTGTGGTACAAGGTATAAACAGCGTATATCCCAATCCCTTCAATCCCAGCACCACCATCAGCTTTGGCGTTGCCAAGGATTCTAACGTAAAAATAGTAATATATAACTCCCGTGGGCAGCTTGTTCGTGAGCTGATAAACGGCGGTTATGCCAAAGGCAATTACAAACATACCTGGAATGGTAAAGATAATAGCGGAAAAAGCGTCAGCAGCGGTATCTACACCCTTAGAATGACCGGTGGTAATCAGGACTATGTCCGCAAGATAATGCTGATGAAGTAAGTGAATTAACCAAGCACAATAGAAAAGGCGGAAAGTGATTTCCGCCTTTTTATTATCTACGCAAACTATAGTTTCTACAGCTTGCCCATATAGATAAGCAAATCTACCACCCGGTTTGAGTAGCCATATTCGTTATCATACCAGCTAAATATCTTCACCAGCTTGCCTTTGGCATAGGTGGTGGGGGCATCGAAGATAGACGAATAGGCATTACCCACAATATCTATAGACACAATAGGATCGTCCGAATACATCAGATAACCCTTTAAGTAGGTTTCAGAAGCTTCTTTCATGGCTGCATTTATCTCTTCTTTGCTGGCTTCTTTTTCCAGGTTTACACACAGGTCAACCAATGAGCCATCTGGGGTGGGAACGCGGATTGCCACGCCATCCAGCTTTCCTTTTAGCTCCGGGATTACCAATCCTATGGCTTTAGCTGCACCGGTGGACGTAGGAATCATGCTCATTGCCGCAGCTCTTGCTCGGCGCAAGTCGCTATGCGGCAGGTCTAATATCTTCTGATCGTTGGTGTAACTGTGAATGGTGGTCATAAGTCCATTTACAATGCCAAACTTATCCTGCAATACTTTGGCTACGGGGGCAAGACAGTTGGTGGTGCAGGAAGCGTTGGACACTATCAGGTCTGTTGCTTTCAGACTGCTGTGGTTTACGCCCATCACGATAGTAGCATCAATCTCATCTTTAGCAGGGGCGGTTAATACCACCTTCTTTGCGCCGGCTTTAAGGTGTTTGGATGCTTTTTCCCTGGAGGTAAAGAGGCCTGTAGCTTCCACCACCAGTTCCACACCCAAGTCTTTCCAGGGCAGATTTTCGGGGTCTCGTTCGGCAAAGATGCGAATCTTTTTGCCATTTATTACTATCGAATCCTCAGTATGGCTAATCTCACCCGGGAATATCTTGTGCACACTGTCGTATTTGAACAGGTATGCCAAGGTTTTGGGGTCGGTTAAATCGTTTATTGCCACCACATTCAATTCAGGATGCTTGCTGGCTATCACACGCATTACAAGGCGTCCAATGCGTCCAAATCCATTAATTGCGATGTTTGTCATTTCGTTCTCCTTACTATTTATTCATTGATTAATTAGTAACACAGCTACAGGAACAGCAGGAAAATGCCTCTTTAACCTTTCAATATCATTGATAAGCTGTTCACCGTATGACACTCCTGTTGACATCATTTTGTGTAGTAGATGGCAAGGGACAATCTCAACTCCAACATCTGCTTTGTTTTCATTAAAGAAGTATTGAAACTTGGCCAAGTCATAAAACATAAATGGATACTTGCCAAACTGAACTTCAATAAGTACTTTGTCTTTTGTGAAGTCAACCTGTTTATAACACCCATCAATCTGATAATCAGAGTTGTTTAACTTGATTGAGAAAGTATCTCTGAGTTCTGCATAACCAAGATCGGTAAAAATTGCTTTAAATTGGCTATTCATGTCTGTTGGGGAGACCAGTAGTCTACCCTTCATGGTCTTTTCTTTGCTGACTTTAGGCTTTCCAGGTTCCACTCGTTGGATTGCAGTTCGGACTTCTTCCCAAAGATCAGGATATCTAACCTTCATGATTTCAATCCCGCCAAGATGTGAGTATTCATAAATGATATTCATAGCATTCCTAAGTCATAGTTCTAAAACAGCTTGATGCTCTGTAGCGCCATTTATATCAATCACCTTGGGGTGAACAGGACACGGATTATCAGGATCATAAACTGGCCTGTCAAATGGCCTTACCTTAAGAGTCCCTAATTCTGCTTGATGTAGACGGGCACTGGCAATGTTAAAATATGGGGAGTAAATCTCCGCTCCACTAGCCTTGCGATTATGAATAATTGAAGCTACTTGAGTGCTACCTGACCCCATAAACGGGTCAAAGACCCAATCTCCTTCATTGCTTAATGCTAAGACTAATCGCTCAATAAGCTCAACCGGGTATTGAGCCGGATGCTCAGTTTTCTCTATGTGATTAGATTTTACATTGGGAATATCCCAAACGTCAGATGGATTTTTTCCCAATGGATTGCAGGATAGTTCGCCCTTTTTAGTTCCCTTAAAGTGCTTCTTGTTAGGGTACTTCTGTGGAATACGTATCGGATCAAGATTGAACACATAGTCATCCGATTTAGTGAACCATAATACGACCTCATATCGGCCGGAGAATCGTTTCGAAGCGTGGAGACCATGACCAAAGTGCCAAACAATTCTGTTTCTTAGTTTCATGCCCAGCTTAGTAAAGACTGGGTATAAAATCATGTCAAGGGGGATAATCTCTCCATTATTTACATAATTTCCCACTTGCCAACATATACTTCCACTTGGTTTTAGCACTCTATGGCATTCACGTATGATCTTCTCTTGCCACTTAATATAATCCTCAATTGGTTGTTTCTTCTCGTACTCTTTCCCAATATTATAGGGAGGAGAAGTTGCTACCAACTGAATTGTTGAATCAGGAATGGAATTAAGCAAGTCCAAACAATCCCCTTGGTATAAGCAAAGGTCAGCTTCAGGGTCCCAATTGTAAGTGGTTTTTAACATGTTATCAGATCAGAATACTGTTATTTGCGCTACCGGTTACCTTACAAAAGCCCATCACGGTATTTTGCATTGCTTCTTCGCCTTTAACCAGCCACTTGCGCGGGTCGAACTTGCTTTTATTGGGGATATAGGCAGTGGGGTTTATGTCCGGTGGGCAGACGATGGCATACTTTTCTTTTTCCCAAAATGCCTGGGTGGCTACTGCCATATCCATTTGATAGTGCGTGTCTTTGTTAATCTTTACCACGCCATTGGCAATGGCGGTAATCTGCTGCTCATCGGTTAAGCCAGAAGCTCCATGCAGCACCAAACCGCGCTCTACCCCGTTCTTTATCAAGAGACTATCAATCTCTTTTATCAGGTCTAAACGCAGCACTATGTTCTCGCCTTTGGAAACGCCATGATTGGTGCCTACCGATGCGGCAAACAAATCTACATTGGTGCGTTTTACAAATTCCAGGGCTTCTTCGGGCTTGGTGTAAAGTTCGGTATCGGACACAATCTCGTCCTCGGTGCCTTTTATGTGCCCAATTTCGCCTTCTACTATTATGCCGTGTTTATGCGCCAAATCCACCACTTCTTTGGTAATGCGGATGTTTTCTTCCAGGTCTTCTTTGGAAGCATCTATCATCACCGAAGTAACAAGCTGGTTTTCCACGCAGAACTTTATAAAATCGAAATAGTTTGGCGTGGCATGGTCTATATGCAAGCCCACACCGCTATTAGGGAACTGGGCTGCGAAGGTTTTTATCATAGTGGATATCAGTCTGGCTCCGGCATACATATCTTGCGAAGCGCCTGCGGCATATTTGCAGGCACCGGCACTCATCTGCATCAGCCCATCGGAGCTAACAGCAGCATAGCCTTGCACGATTGCCCTTATCTGGGTATCGAATACAACATTTGAAGCAATGATGCCAAAGCGTTCATGCTTGGCTTTCAGGAACACCTTTTTCAGTTGCTCACCGGTTAAAAACATCTTGAACCTCCAGTTATGGAATATTTATAGTATTTCAATAATAAGAATCTGCCATATAGCAGTCAAGCAAAATCTTTTTAATGCTGCCAAATCCTATTTACAACACCACAGTAAGCCGGACTCTGTGCCAAACACAAGGCTTTCCAGTTTACATTACCCACACAATCTGCCGCATCTCTCGTATCTCCTACTTATTCCATACTCATTCCATCTCATTCCATCCTGAACATATCCTGAACATATCCTTAAGCTAACCCAAAGTTAGATGCAAGAATTATCAGGTGTTACTACCGAGCAACTGCCGAGCAACTGCCGTGCCACGGCGGTTGCTCGGCAGTTGTTCCCATGCTGCACCCATATTTACGCCGATCTATGTCTATTAGAGCTTTGGGGATTGAGTAGTGATTGAGTAGGGATTGAGTAGGGATTGAGTAGGAAATATCAAGGAAATATCAAGGAAATATCTAGGAAATATCTGTTGGAGTCTCTTGGAGTCACTTGGAGAGTAAGGAGTGTTTCGGATAAAATACGGGATGAATAACGGATAAATAACTGGAGATAAACTGGCACAATGTTGTTGCTAAGAGCAATATATACAAAGCTATAAGGAGAAAAGAATGAAAACAAGAATGCAATTTGGGATGATGCCCATTAGCGGGAAAGCGGGCGAGCTGGTGTGCTGGTGTGCTGGGGTGCTGGGGTTAAGGTAGCCTTGTTCATTCTGAGGGTTATTCTGGATGTGAACTCCAGACTTGGTCATAGACGCGTCTCTGTTCCTTCTGTGCATTAATGAACCTGCTACTTTTGCGGTACTATTTCGAATGAACTGCATCTCATCAGTAATTCGTTCAAGGAAGCTTCAAGGAACAAAAAAGGCTGCGTGAATACACATGCAGCCTTTATATTGCTATATTGTATTAGTTTATCTTCTGTCTGCGTTACTGGTGGCAACAATCCTGTAAAACATCTTGCTGCCTGCGGGAATCTGATAGTATAGATTTGGCGTAGTGGCTATTGGCGTGCTTCTGCCAAAATCCGGAGTAGGCGAAGCGTATATGCGATAGTTTGCCGCGCCGGCAACGGCATTCCAGCTTAAGCGTAGATTGTTTCCCTCCTGGCTAATGCTTAGTTGTGGAGTGTCCAGATAGGTTCTCTGCATTATGAACACGGTTAGGGGAATCATGCTGCCAAGGGTTCCGCTTTGCGAGGGGGCAGCCGGATTGAAGCTTTCCGAATCGCTTTGAATATATCTGCTGCGTGCTGGATACTCGGGTGTGTCGCTGTAGTAGAAATGGTTGTTGGAATTAAAGTATTCCATATCCATAGTGCGGTTTACCAGAAGTGCGATGTTCCCGCCGGTATAGGCAAAGGGAGCATTAAAGGGAATAGTGATGAGATTAACGCCCAAGGGGAAATTTAATGTGCCATCGAACACCAGACTATAATCTGCAAACGAACTCCAGCCGCTGTTGAGATCGGTGGCGTCGGTATTTTTGATCCACACTTTCACGGGTTTATTTAGCAGTTCCTGTACAAAATTGCTCTTATACACTATCGCGCTAATGTTCCCACTGTCAAGCTGCATATCCTGAGCGGTATAGAGGCACTCGCTAAGGCTGTTTTTCCAGTAGAAGTTTAGCGGGAGGGAATTTGCTTTTGTGGTGGTAAAGGGATCGCCACTAACAGGTAGAACGTTGTCTGCTGGATAGATGTTGGCGGAGGCGGTTGCAGACACGTCATTTGCCGGATTCCCATCTCCCATAAGTTCAATTGCCGCATATACACTATAGGTGTCTGAGTAATTTGGAGTCCAGTTCAATGTGTGCTGTGCGATTTCATTGGGGGCTAAAGGAGTGTTTACATACATGCTGGCAAGTTCGAGGCGTCTATCTGCCGAAAGCAACCTTATGGTGTAAGAAGATTGAATCTGGGTGCCATTGTTGGTAACGGAAACCAGGTAGGGAACGCTGCTGCCTACCGCGCCAATGCCCAGTCCGCTAAAGCTACTGATGGCCAAATCACTGGTTAGTATCTGTTCGAGGCAGACATTGTCGATGTAGATAGAGCGTGTGGTTCCACCCAAGCCATGCTTGAAAGCAAGATAGGTGTTGCTGCCATAATATGTGTCTAAAAGCACAGAATACTCGCTAAAGCTGTCGCTCAGGTTAATGGTTGTAATGGAATCAAATTGTCCACTTCCATCCGCGTTGGGGACTGTGCCTATCAATAAGGGCATGCCAGTGCTGCCGCCCCGGGCAAAGAACTTCAGTTTCAAGGTATTTAGCGGCAATAACACCTGCGGAGAGATAAGCCGGATGTCTGCAGAAGCATCACTGCTGTTGTACATGTAAGCCGAGTTGGGTGCACTGTAGTAGTAAGATGCCGATCCAGAGGCTTGTGCGGAGGTGGATGAAGAGCTTAAGTATGCTCTCCAGCCCAGGGGCAAGGCAGGGGGATTGAACGCATCAAAGCTTTCCAAATAGGGCAGAGCGGCAATGCGCGGGTCTATTGATGTACCACTAAGGGCTATGTAAGCAGGAGTGTTTCCAGTAACGTTTATGTATGCATCATTACTGCCCGTAGCAAGGGGGTTGAAGTATGCTGTAAAGCTAAAAGACTGGCCAAAGCTGACCATCTTGGGGAAGGCAGGGAGATTGCCCAGAGTGTAAGCACTGCTGCCAGAAAGCGAAATGGAGGTGATAATCATAGTGCCTGAGCCGGAGTTATAGAAAGTGAATTCTCTGGCATTATTGCTGCCAAGTTCCACATTTCCGCTATGCCATTCATTTGGGCTGGCAATCAGGGTGGCAGCGCTGGGACGGGTGCTGATAGCGATGTTATCAATAAACAGGTCGTTATCGGCATTGGACACCGAAGAAGCACCGTAGAAAGCAATGTACTTATAACCAGCGTGAGCTGAGAGATCAATTAGCACCTTTTGGCCGGATGTGGTTATTTCATTATAAACATAGGCAGAGCCTGCGTTGTCCCACTGGCGTATAATGTTTGCAGGTGACCAGCTTGTGCCGTTTCCAATCAGCACCATAAACTGGTCGTCCGTTCCGGTTAAACCGGAAGGATCAGAGCTTATAGGATTGCTATTGGCATAATCAGTGAGGGCAAGGTCAAACTGAAGCATAGAATTAACGGGCAGGTGAAGCAGAGGAGTTACTAACCAGCCGTAGCGGCTGGATCCATAGATGTTTATGCGCGCGCTGTAGTTTGGCGGACTTGTAAGCACATTAGCCCAATCATCCGAACCCCAGAGGCTACTGGATGTAAGTGTGCTGGGATTTGCCAACACTCCGCTATAGCGGGTCCAGTTTGTTGGCGGGAAGGCTGCGCCGGTAGAGCCGAAGTTTTCGGATACTGGGAAGCTGGAATAATCGGCTACGGTGGTGAAGCTCCAGATGGGACAACCACTGGCATCACCGCCGGAGTTTGTGGGAACCACCTTCCAATAAATGGTTCTGCCTAGAGGCAAACCTGCGTTATGGGTATAGCTTAGCACATTACCAATGTTGGTGCCATTTAGCAGATTGCTGGGCGGGTTGTTAGTACCCAGGTATAGCTTATAACTGCTGGGATTTCCGCTAGCCGCACTCCAGGAAAGCTGCTGACTAAAGCCTATTTCGGTAGCTGCATCGGCGGGGCTGGGGTTTGATGCGGGAGAGGGGAGCATCAAGGTGCGGGTTAGCACCAGGCTATCCATAAACATATTG
Organism: uncultured bacterium; assembly: GCA_938009275.1. Lineage (GTDB taxonomy): Bacteria > Cloacimonadota > Cloacimonadia > Cloacimonadales > Cloacimonadaceae > Cloacimonas. Next base: position 69,668 of record CALLHY010000039.1, on the reverse strand, counting down.
TTGCCATAGGCACTGGTGGCTTTTAGCACAACATAGTAGTAGCCAGCAACGGAAATGGGCAGGCTGTAAGTATACTGGTACCATCCGGCTGAGCCGACAGCAGGAGCCATTTCTGTGTATCGGTGCACTGTGCCCAAAAGAGTGGGAGAACCGCTAAGATTAACGGTGCTGCTGAGGTAAACCTCTACCTTTTCGGCGCAAGTTGAATAGCCTGTGTCACGATACATCCAGAAGCTAAAATCATAAGAGTACTCCGAGGCACTACCGCAGCTAAGTCGCGGGGTGGCAAGCATTGCGGAACTGCCATTGGAGGCAGAATAGCTGTTAAATCGAAGCATTCCAGCACCAGCTTGGGGTGAGCAAGTGGGGCTGGAGCCGGAAGTAACCCGCTCGAAGCTGTATGATCCAGATGAAATCTGGTTTTCCCAGCCATCGGGGATGTAACTGAATGTGTCGAATCCTTCTGAATAGGGATTGGTACTGAAGTCTATGGTTACTATGGGAGCTGTGCCTTTGTTAAAGGTTATTGTTGAACCAGCGGAAGAGCCGATATTGTACAAACTGAGGTTACCAGCACCTCCGTCCTGCAGGAAGGGAGCAGGATTGGTGGTATTATTAATCTTGTTCCGGCCAACTTCGGCACTGAAATGGGCAGTGCTGATGGAGCCGTTGGCGGTGCTTGTTCCCCCCGGACGATAGATATACAGTTCATCCGGTGGTCCATCGGCATTGCCGTCTCCAACGCTGGTGTCTATTCTATATACCAGCATGCCAGAGCCGGGAATGCTGCTTTCAAAAGTTCCGGTTTTTTTGCGATATTCCACCACATAGTATTGATTACCATTGTTGGAGTTTATGCGATACGCATTACCTGTAGGTGAGGAAAGGGGGTTCAGGGTATATTGCTGATCGGCGGATATGGTGGGAATAGAGGTTATCCAGCCGCCATATTTCCATTTCATATATGCTGTCATGTGTTGAGGTGGGTTTTGGTTAGATTCCATCAAGTCCCATGAACCGGCGGGGGCAATTCCGTCTGAGGTGTAGTGATACAAGTCTGGTGCACCCAAAGTGTGAAAAAACTCGTGGCAGATAACGCCAACATTGCTTCCGGCGAGGAAGGTTTGAAGCTGAAGGTTAAAGTCATAAACTCTTTTCCCGTTTATATAAACATTGCGATCCCACAAGACCCAGCGATGGGGCCATAATAAGCTGCTCCATGCTCCCGCGCTGCCACGCACAATGAACACCACGTTATCTACATTGCCATCATTATCGGAGTCTATAGTGAGGTTTGTGGGAATCTGAGCGGAAACACCATTGGTTGCACTTTGTAATAGGCTAAACTCCCGGGTGCGTCGCTGATCATCGCTGGTATAACCATTGGGATTTGAAGTGGCGTCGTAGGGCTGATAATAGGATCGAGGTTGGCTGGCTTGCCAGGATACCACCAGGTTGTTTGAGGGGCTGGGGTAGAAATGAGTGTTTACAGTTAGTTGGTTATAGCTTGCTTCCAGAAAGTAGTTCTTTTGAGAGCTGGTGTTAGAATTGAACCAACCATCGTAGGTGCTGATATTTTCACCGAATTCTGTTTCATCGGAGAAGCGGATGTATATTACTATGTTATTTATAGTACCAGTAGTTGGCGCGTCACGGGTTTCATCCGGCATCGGGAATTTGTTTTTGCGCATCTGTTTGTATGCTCTTTCGCTGATGTTCACTCCCGTGGGAATGCCGCGGCTCTGAGGTGAATCTTTGCCTGCTATGGCACTGCCGGCAACCACCTCATCGCCCATAAACTCTGCATAGCAATAGAAACCTGTTTTGGGATCACGGATAATGGTGAAATTATCTTTGTCATGCAGCCAATTGTGGTATTCATCACCGCTGGCAAGGCAATCAAGCGTGCTGCCATCGGGTTGAGTGACAGTAACTGGCATATTACTTAAGTAAGCGGCGTAGGCAAATGAGCCTAAGCATAAGATAACAATCAACAGGAGATGGCGGAATCTGGAACAATACATTAATACTCCTTGGCATACACACCAGCCATGCCTTTTGGGATAGCAGTGTGCCTATGTATATATTTCTTTTAGTCTATTATCCATGTGTGGATGAGACGGGTTACCATTCGAGATTAATGGTTATTGGCCCGTCATTTACCAGGCTAATCTGCATATCTGCTCCAAATATCCCGCATTGAACCTCTATGCCATACTCAGCTAAAAGAGAAATGAGCTGTTTGTAAAGCGCTTCTGCTTGTTTAGGCTCAGCAGCAGAAGTGAAGTCTGGCCGTCTGCCTCTGGAGCAGTTTGCATAAAGGGTGAATTGGGAAATCAGCAGGATGCTGCCGCCAATGTCTGTTAAGCTGCGGTTTAGCTTTCCCTGTTCGTCGGCAAAAACACGCAGTTCCACACATTTCTTGGCAGCAATGGGTAATAGTGTGGGGGTATCAGAAGAGGTAAAGCCTACAAACAGCAGCAATCCGCTGTCTATAGCACCGGTGATGTTGCCATCAACCATACAGGTTGCGTGTTTTACGCGCTGTAAAGTTATGCGCATGGCTTTAGTCTATCTTAAATCCGTGAGCTTCGTATACTCCGGCTTTGTCTATATAGATAGAGCCTTCTTTGAAAGGCGGTATCATATATGCTAAACGGCCGAACTTAGCTCCAGGCTTTATAAATCCTGCGCTAATGGTTTGATTTTCCCAGTCAGAACCTAGATGAAACCGATTCTTAAAACGATTCAATATCTTGCCGTTTTCCATAAACACAATCATGCGCATCTGGATAATCGGGGGAGCAGGCGAATTGGTTTTGAAATTTGTATGGACATAATAACCGCCATACCTGCGGACTTCAAAGGGATCGCTGAGAATCATTACCGACCTGTCCGATGCATCAATCCTCAGGCAGGTACCACCTTCCAAATGAACCTCAGGATCAATTATTACTGGACTATCGCTTCCACCGGGGGGATCAAGGTGTACCACCCACCCTTTTAGCGATTCTGAGGGAACCACCGAATATGGATTAAAATCGGGATTTAGTAGCAAGTTGGGAGTATTACTGAGGTCTTTGTCTGAAAAATTCAGGGTAGAAACACCCGTGCAAGAACTCAGTAGCAGCAAAAGCGCGATTGCCAGCACGAAAAGATAGCTTTTCTTCATTTTATAAATCCTCGTTCATTCAGGTACTTAAGGATAACCCCTACCGAGATGGCGTTTATTAACAGATTAGAACCGCCATAACTGATGAAGGGTAAAGGAATACCTGTTGCAGGAACTAAGCCAATATTCATACCAATATTTATAAACATCTGAAACATCAGGTATGCCATTATGCCGGCAGTAGCCACTTTTCGTTCCTTTACCTTAAGCTCGCCTATGTTTTTTATTATGCGCCCAAAGAAGATAGCAAATACACAAAGCAGTATCACACTGCCTACAAACCCGAATTCTTCGCCAATAACGGAAAATATAAAATCGGTGTGATGCTCCGGTAAAAAGTTCATGTTCTTCTGAGTTCCCAGTAGCCAGCCCTTACCCCAAACACTGCCGCTACCTATGGCAATCTTGGCTTGAATTATCTGATATCCTGCCCCCAAGGGGTCTCGAGTGGGATCGATGAAGGTTAGTATCCGGTTCTGTTGATAGTCCTTTAGCCCCATCCATAATACGGGGGTGATTAATGAGATAAATACGTTTATTATGCTGGCAACCGTTATCGCTACCCAAGAGAGCCTTGCTCGTATGAGTAGCAGGATTAGAATTATTAACCATACGGGGATGATGGGTAACCAGATAGAACATACAATGCTAACAATAGGGCTTACTATCAGCAAAACATAGAAGATGGGAACATCAGCCGCTATCAGCATTGCCATCAGGCTTGTCCAAAACACCAGCGTTGTTCCAAAATCCGGCTCAATGATAATGAGCGCAACCGGAAGCAACACCAGTAAAAAACCGTACAGTATTTGGCGATACTCGGTTAAATGCTCACGTGATATTATTCTTGCCACCATCAGAATGGTTAAGAGCTTTGCGCTCTCCGAGGGTTGAAGATTTATTCCTCCCAGGCTAAACCACCTGTGTGAGCCGTTTACAGCAGGTGTAAACAGCACCACTACCAATGCCAACAGATTCATAATGAATAACGGTAATACCACTATATCGAAAATGGGCATGGGAATTCTGATCAACAGGGCTATTGCCATCAGGGAGACAAAAGCAAAGATAATCTGCTTCCACCAGTTATTTTCTATGCGTATATGCTGGCCGATAACTGTGGTTGACGCACTAAAAATAGCAATGCAGCCCATGGTAATAAGGCAAACCAATAGAGCCAGCAACACAAAGTCGAACTTCTTTCTATTTATCATTGGCCTTGCTCCTCGGGCTGGACGGGGAGAGATTCGGGTACTTCGCTGGCATCTTCTGGCTCTGCTTCTGGCTGTTCTATGCTCCTGAACTGGGGAGGAATGGGGGCTATCTTCTTTATCTCATCCAGATTACCAACATAGTAGTTCAATATCCGTGCCGTTATGGGAGCCGCTAATGCTCCTCCGCCTCCTGCATTCTCCAGGAAAACGGTTACCACTATCTCAGGTTTTGTGGTTACCAGATAACCGCAGAACCAAGCGTGAGTCGTTTTTCCCATCGAGTTTTCTGCAGAGCCTGTTTTCCCATAAACGGTTCCTCCGTTTACCCTGGCATTAGCCCCAGTGCCACCAGGAGCGTTTACAACCGACCACAATCCTTCCTGAATGCTTTTGATGGTGGATGCAGACATGGGTAATCTTTTCTTTGCTAATGGTATAAGCTGCTCACGGGTTAGTTTTCCCCTGCCGACAGTTTGCTTTAACAGGTGAGGCTGAATCCAAAGCCCATCGTTGGCTATAGCAGCATAGAAGGCATTCATCTGAATGGGTGTGGTTAACACTTCGCCCTGCCCAATAGACAGGTTTACTTTATGCCCAATGATACCCACGTTTTTGCCAAAGGTTTTTCGATACCATTCTGTGCTTGGGAAGAAGCCTGTCCGCTCATTTGGTAAATCAATGCCTGTCTTGCTGTAAAAGTGTGAGTTGCGGGCATAGTCTTTCATCTTGTCCAGATTTAGCTTCAAAGATAGATCATAGAAGTAAACGTCGCAGGATACCTTTAGAGCCTCCACCACGTTAGTGCTTCCATGTCCGCCAGCATGCCAGCATTTGAAGAATCTGTTCCCAATCTTCATGCCTCCAACGCAGGATGCCAGTCTGGTGTATGGCGTAACTATCCCGCTTTCCAGTCCCAATCCGGCAGTAAGGGGTTTGAACACAGAGCCAGGAGGGTACGAAGCATGGATTATCCTGTCCAGCATCGGCTTTTCACTGCGGTTCAGGTTAGCCCACGTTTCTGGGCTTATCTTCTGCATAAAAAGATTAGGATCGTAGTCCGGTTTGCTAACGTAAGCAAGTATGCCTCCGCTGCGTATGTCAGTAACAACCACTGCTCCCCGCATACCTGCTGGAAATGTGTTAGAAACGAACTCCTGCAAGTCGTTATCGATGGTTAACACTACCGACAGGCCATTCAGTGGCTTAATGTTTCCGCTTTCGTTCAGCAAGTCCAGGCTACGGCCTTGAGCATCTACCTGAACTATCTCTCTGCCATCCCTACCGCGAAGCAGCACTTCATAATATCGCTCCAAACCGGTCTTGCCAATATAGCTGTTTATGGAGTAGTCTTCTCTTTTATACTGCTCGTATTCCTTTTCGTTAATTCGTCCTACATATCCGGTAAAGAGGTTTGGATAAAGGTAGTTGCGGGTAGAACCAATTCTGAAAGACAGCTCGGGATAGTAATTCATCTGTTCTGATAGAATCAGCATGGTCTCGTAGGGTATGTTATCCGCGAGTAGTATCTCTTCGTAAGTTTTAAAACGTTGCTTCAGCACCAATTCGTGCAATTCGGCTTCACTAATGCCAAAGTTACGCGCTAAAAACCTCGAAAGAGCCGGGAAATTATGTATTTTGCCACTGGTTAAAAATAGATTATGTGAAGGAACGTTACTAACAATGGGGCGGAACTTGTGGTCGTATATCTCTCCCCGGGTAGCCACCACACGTCTGATCCGCACAAAGTTACTCTCCGCTATTCTCTGGTAGGTTTTGCCTTTTACCACTTGCAGCCGGAATAGCGACATCACCAGCAAGCTGAATAATACTGCCAGGCTTATCCGGTACACAAAAATTGCATGAGACTTAGTCATGGGCAATGCTTAAACGTAGTTTGCTAATGAGTTGCATGCTCCAAAATACTACGAAGCTAATTATCAGATTGTAGAAAAAAGCTCCAAGGCTCAGGCTAAGCAGATTTCCTCCAAAACCATAGGCAAGCCCGAACACCAGTAGCTGGATAAGGCTGAATATCAGATTTGCCACGCCAATAGTTAAAAGCTTTGCCACAATGCTGTCCACCTCGAATGGCTTGCGAAACTGATCAACGCATATTCCCAACAGAACAAAGGTAAACGCGTGCATCCCAAAGGTTATGGGATTAAGTGTGTCATACATAGCCCCAATGAGGAACAACAGTATAAGGGCATGGTTACGGGGGCGGGTCCAAACAGTATAAATCAGCCACGGGATTAACACATTGGGTATAACGCTTGCTATGGATAAGGCGGGCATCACCAGGACTTGGGCATAAAAGAAGCACAAAGCCAGTATTAAAGTCCAGATGATGCTAAATATCATGCTACGCCAGCCTTCTCACAATGCACAAGGGGGTTAGCTCATCACCCTGTCCCTGAGGATTATCTTTCATGGCGCGCTCAATAAAGTGCTTGCTAACATTCTTGCTTCCGCCAATCATCCAGCTCCCGCCGATGTCATTTATGTCCATCACAGCAAAGCCAAAGCCAAATTCCGCTTGCAAATCCTCACACACTTGTTTGGGGTTTAATGGCCCTTTGATAACGGTTTCATTGTATGGAGGAACAGGGGAGGTTGTGGCAGCATCAACCAACGCCGCTTGCATTCCCGCCACCCGGTAGAAGTCACCTTTACGCCCAATCAACTTCCCCAAGGCTCCCACCATTGCCGCAAAAAGAATTCTGCACTTACCTGTTTCTTCGATGGCGCATTGCATACTGGTGGGTGCTCCCAGGCCTATGCCATAGGGAACTTTGGCCACATAACGGCTAAGCAAGCGTGCTGTGTAGCTAACGTTAATATCAGAAACAGGTATGGCTCTGCCCTGGGTGATGGCCAAAGGGCTTTCGCTAATGGTTAAAATATCGCCTTCCTGCATCAATGGTAGCGCATAGCTACGCACTATATCGGCAATATCATCTTCGGGGCTTAGTATCCTGGTTCTTACCGGAATGCGCTCGAAACGCTGGCCATACAGGCTTATAACCGGCTCAAAGACTTTTGTGTTACTCAACGTACACCTTCCTTTTTCAATACAAAAACATGCTCCAGATTCTCTACAAGCGTAAAGGGGCTTATGTCGGCGCTAATAAAAAGATTATCCTGCGATTCACGAATACGCTTTATTACGCCTACGGGATATGACTTCGGGTATATGCGCGAAAGATTTGAGGTTACCACTGTGTCGCCAACCACAATCTCAGAACCCAGCTTAACCATATTCATCGATATTGTGCCCGAAATATCGGCTTCCAATATACCCTGAACGCTGGTTCGAGAATCCATCACGGGGATTTGGAACTTGGGATTGGAAAACGGCAATATAATGGAGTGATTGGGATGAACATTTATTATCTTACCCACAATCCCATTTGCCGAGATAACCGCCGAACCAAGCTGAATGCCGTGACGTTTTCCTTTGTCCACAATCAGATTGCGCTCCGAATACTGCCCGGAAAAGCCTATCACTTCAGCCAGTTCAAATTCGGTTTGCCCAGTGTCAAAGCTTATGGATAGTGCTTGCGAGTATTGCTTCAGCTCATTTTGCAGTGCCAGCTTGGTTAGAGTTTCTTCGGTTAGCTTCTTACGCAGCGAAAACACCTCTTGCTTTAAACTGGCAGTGGTCTCGATGGCCTTTAGCGAGCGTAGCATGGGGAAAAACAGCGTATTGCCCAGCCAACCGGCTTTTGTGGCGCGCGCTTCCTTGGTGCCAATAAGCATCAGCAACGATATAAGTATCAAAACAGCCGGGACCAAGTGCTTCTTAAGCAAAACTCCCCTTACTAATCATAACTGCATTATGGCAATGCAGTCTTCCGTTTCTAAGTAAACTAGTCTTCTATCCGTTTGATCAGCACCTGACGGTATCTATCCAAGTCGTCCAAAACCTTGCCGGCACCCTTAACCACACATTCCAAGGGGTCGGGAACCACATGCACAGGCAGATCAACAGTTTTGCGGATCTTCTCGTCCAAGCCCTTTAATAATGCTCCGCCACCGGTTAAGAATATCCCACGCTCTGCTATATCGGCGGATAGCTCTGGTGCGGTTCTTTCGAATAGACGCTTGATGGCATCTATCATGGCGGTAACGGTTTCTGAGATGGCTTCCCGAATCTCTTCCGATGAAATCTTTATAGTTACCGGATAGCCGGAAACAATGTCTCTACCACGTACATCCATAGTAAGCTCTTGCTTAAGCGGATAAGCACTGCCAATGGCCATCTTTATCTTTTCCGCAGTCTGCAAACCAACGTGCAGGTTGTTCTTTTTTCTCAGATAGCTAATAATGTCGGTGTCAATCTTGTCGCCACCAACGCGGATGGAATTGTGCACCACAATGTGTGATAGGGATATAACGGCTATCTCACTTGTGCCACCACCGATGTCCATCACCATGTTACCGCAAGCTTCATCAATAGGCAGGTCAGCACCAATGGCCGCAGCAACCGGCTCGGATATTAGATAAACTTCCCGCGAGCCTGCGTGCAAGGCACTATCGCGCACAGCCCGCTTTTCGACCTCTGTAATGCCCGAAGGCACGCACACGATAACCCTTGGGCGTACCAATAAACGCTTCTTTTGCGCCCGCAGAATAAGATTGCGCAGCATAAGCTCAGTAACCTGAAAATCCGCAATCACGCCATCTTTTAGCGGCTTAATTACTCGTACTTCATCCGGGTTTTTTCCCAGCATCACCTTGGCCTGCATGCCTATGGCGATAATCTTTTTGCTATCAGTGGAAACAGCCACCACCGAAGGCTCATCTATTACTATGCCGCCATTCTTTTTGTACACCAGCGTGTTTGCCGTGCCAAGATCAATGGCGATATCGTTTGCCATCATTCCAAAGAAATCAAATATGGACATCAAAACCTCTTTATCCTCTGTCAATGCAGATTACATCTATTCGTAAAACAATAATTCCAGTATAGCACATGCTTTTTTATATCTCTTATGATGTCAAGAAAAAAGGGACTTATTCGCCTCCCCACCAGTTTTCAAAGGGATAAATCGAGATAATAGCTTTCTAACAAGCAATCCTGCAAGGATTAGATGACTGATTTATAGAACTTAAGCAGCTTAGAAATTTCTGATATAAACCGTGCTCCAGCATTCTAAACGAAGAGCTAAAACAGTGTGGCGCTTGCGCATCTTAAGACTTTTGCACATAAATGGAGCACTTTCTTCAGCCAGTTTGAACACCGGATTGATCCAGCATTAAGGCAATACGAATCTGTTATTGGGGATATTATTATCACCTGCCAGCTAGATAAATCTGGCTATTCCAGCAGGATAAATTCGGCGTTCCACACTATTCAATAATCTTATCTTTCTGTTGTTTACCGCTTTCTTCCCTGCTGCTTCCTTGCTGCTATCCTGTATCGCATACAGGATAGCAGCAAGGAAGCAGCAGGGAAGAAGGGCTAAAAAGCCTGGCTTACCTCACCCAGGTTCTTACTATTTATAGCGGCTCTGGCTGTTGTCCGACACTGCTATCACTTTGAAAAACGCGGCACAATGCGAAGAGCTATCTGCCTGCCAGGAAGTATTATAAGTCTGGGCTATCAGCTCGAAAGTGCCGTTCGGGCTGTTAGCACGATATATTCTGTATGAGTCTGCTCCGGGCACAGTATCCCAACTAAGCACAGCGTCGGTAGATATTCTAAGGCTGGGGGAGCTTAAAAACACTGGTAGCATAGCTTCGCTACTTACCCAGTTTGAGCTGCTGCCGTTTAATGCAAAGCCATGCAGTGTGCCATTCATATTGCTTTTATGGTCGGGCAGGCTGTTTACTGCAAAGTTTTCTCCTTCCGGGATTCCGCTATTAAAGCTATAGTATTGCTGCAGGCCATAGGAGCTCAAGTCTGGAGGTGCTGTCATGAGTGAAGATACCTGAGCAGGGCCTAGAACGATGTTCCACAGGGAAAACTCATCCATTCTACCCTGGTAATAGTATGAGCCATCTGCACGCCGGCCAAGATAGAATGAGCCAAGACTTCCGCTAATATTTGTCCCTACCGGGTTATAGCCGTTATTTGTCCAGCTCTGCTCCACTCCATTCACCCAGATATGCGCTTCTGGCGGGGATGCGCTATAAGCACAAACTATATGTACCCAGGTGTTCATTGGCAATACCGGACCAGCATCCAGAAACACTCCGCTTGCTGGAATAAAGCGCAGATTATTGTTTAAGCTACCGGTATGTATTTCTAATTGCTCATAGCTATTGGCGCAGATAAAATCGATATCACTTGGGGAGGAGGGCTGCCATTTCACCCATGTGCTAATGCTAAAGGCGTTGCTTAATGCACCGGATGGATGCTGCATCACCACATAGTCATCAAGCCCATCAAAGTCCAGGGCATTACCTCGCAGTCCGTGCTGTCGAATAGTGCACACCCGGTCGGGGCTTTGCCCATTACTAAAGGTTACCGTTGCTGTGCGGGCAGATAAACCCGGATTGGCATCTGCATAAATGCTAAGACTGGTGTTGCTTGTGCCCGAGGTTTCCGATACATGCAGCCAGGAAGCAGAGCTTGTGGCTGTCCATGCACCCCAGGCTGTTAATTCAACCAGAACACTTGCCCCTTGCCCGTTGCCCAATAATGCTTCAGTGCGGTCAATTTCCAGATAGGGTGTTGCCAAACTGCCGGTGCAGCGAACATCGTCCAGTGCTACCACAGAGTAATAATCGCCATTGCCATACCAAAAGCTGCTGAGCACCGAGAACCTGAACTGATATACATTGGCGGGTAATGAACTGATATCATGGACTATATACCTTTGGCTTTCGTTATAATAGAACCATAACGAGTCTGCCAAAGACACCCAGTTTGCACTGTCGACAGCCTTGTAAGACAGCTTTAGAGTTGAGGCTCCATACCAGTAGTTATTGTTATATCCTTTAACGATGTAGCTTAGATACTTAGTCCCCTGGCTTAGCCGTATGTTCGGTGTGGTAAGGTGAGAAATGGGGTAGGTGTTGTTTAGCAGAGATACTGCGCTATGGTCTTCGTGCAGTATCAGTTCCGGTATATAGTCGCAATATGCACTCTGCACCCATTGCTGATCACTTCTCTCCCAACCTTCCGGAGGGAACAGGATAGTTTCAAAGTTTTCCACAAAGCTTCCGGGGAGGTAGCTGATCCCTTTCAGGTGCAAAGTATCTGGAGTGGCATTGCCGGGGATTAACAGGCTGGCGGTCTTTACTCCAGCGCTTTGAGGGGTGAAGCGCAGTAGAAAGGTGGCGTACTGGTCATTTTGCAACATGCTCATCCCATCGCCATAGACAGTGAAATCGCTTGCATGGTCACCTTGAAGGCTCATTGAGTTGCTATTGAAAAACAGGGTGCCTCCACCGACATTGCGTACGTACACCATCTTCAAAGGACCAAAGGCATCTCCGCTATCCTGGGCATAAAAGTCTATTTCTTTATGCGAAACTTGCATCTTGGGCTCAGTGGTGGCGTTGCCCAGAACCAGCATAAAATTGGGTATTTGGTTATACAATGTGCCTGTGTATGGGTTATCTGGCCCGGCATTGTTTGCGCTGGAGCTATAGGCAAGACTGCGGGGAGTGCTTATGGTGCAACCCCGGAAACCTGCGGTGTATCCCAGATACAATGATTCGTTTTCTTCAGTGGCAATAAGCAGATTGGAGCTGTTGTTATAGAGGAATGGAGTTTGGAGCTCTATGCTTATCCAGCCAGGAACAGCAGGTAAATCTACCCACCCTTCGAATACTTTGCTGAGGCTGGAGGCGGGAACCCAATCATCACCATTGTTAAAGGCTGTTTTTGTAGTGTGCCCCATATATATGCTCCATTCGTGAGAGCGTGAACCTTCGTGGTAGCTGTCCCAATACAGCCACAGCTTGCTTATCTGTTTGTTTGGCAGATTTATCTCGCTTTGCAGAATAATACTCTGACTGTAAGAAAAGCCTGTGCTTGCGTCAATTGGCAGAGTGCTTAAAGTCTCTTCGTTGCTTCCAATTACAACAGTGGGATGTGGCAAGGCTTCACCTCTGAGGGGGAGATCAAAGTTTTGACGGCATTGATTATTAACAATGCGAAGAGTTGCCACTTTCAAACCTTCGGAATTGGGATTGAAGTGCACGGGTAAAACGGCTGTTTGCCCTGCCGAAAGAGCAAGGGGCAGATTAGAAGAGTCGAAGCTAAAACATTCCGCTGCCTCGCCTGTTATCGAGATATCGTCGGTAGCAACACGCAGGGTATCCAAGCCGCCATTGCTGATATTCAGGCTTAACACATTACTTGAGTCAAACTGAATACCCAGTCCAAAATCCAGCATAGGAGGGTTATAGCTAAGTACTGGTAAACCCGGATTAAGACGCACCTGCACATTATCTACAAAGACTTGATTTGTAGCATTGGAGAATGTTGAACCCGCAAAAAAGGCGATTCGCTTTTGTCCTGCACTGCCCAGAGGAATGGTAATCCTTGTGGTAGTATTGCCCAGGCTGTTCAGCACATACTGCGAACCTGCGTTATCCCATTTGCGCAGAATTTTAGAGCTGTTCCATGTGCCATCATCGCTTGCCAGAACTGCAAATACGTCATCCCATCCCGACATATCCGGGGCTTGGGAAGTGTATCTTAAAACCATAGCAAGATCAAAGTTCAGCTCATAATTTGCAGTGGGGAGATCAAGCACCGGGCTAATAAACCACCCATTGCCGCTTGCTTGTAATGGAACAAGTGCTGCGCGATTGGTAACAGATTGGTTCAACCAGTTCCCCAAGCTCCAAAGCCCTGTTCCAGGACTACCCAAACTGGTGCTGTCCGATAACACACCACTATGCTTCGTCCAATCTTGGGGAGGGAATGCTATTCCATAACCGCTGCCAAAATCTGTCTGCCAGGGGAAACTGTGTATTACCGGATCGGTTCGGGTGGTGAAAGACCAGACGGGACAATCCACCGCATCGCCATATGAATTGTAGGGCACCACCTTCCAGAAGTAGGTTGTGCTATAATCAAAAGTGCCGGTATAAGTAGAATCTTGCTGCATATCAGCCAGCAGGGGAGGAGGATTAACCGTTCCCAGGCAAAGCTTGTAACCTTCAGGTGAACCCCCGCCGGAAATCCAGCTTAAAGTAGTGGTAACAGGCACGTTTTCTGTTCCGCTTCCAGGCAATATGGGTACTGCGGTATTGGGAATGCTTGGGGTTAAAGCTCCCATGCTGAAAGTTATGTTTGCGCGGTAGTTGCTTACATTATAAGCCACAGGCTCTTCACAGGCATTCATGGCGTCCGATAGCATGTAGGCAGCCCGTACGGCACCGCACCATGTCCAGTTTGTGCCCGCATTGGCGGATTTGGGGGCAGCATATGAGGTTAAAGAATAGCCCATGTCCAATACTATGTTCGATACTCCATCCCAAACAAAAGGCTGAGTAAAATAGTGGCTATTTACCCCCAATGAAGGCTGATACGCCGATGCTCTCCAGACCTCGGTTAATCCCTGCACAAAAGCCTTGTCGCTGTAGCTCCAGGCTTCACGGCTTGTTGTTCCAATCTTTATCCGATAATTTGATAAGGGTACTATACCGTTTAAAGCAGCAACATTCAAACTAATTGCATTGATGGGGCCTGCCCCACCACCCGCAGCATGCAGTTCACTTGCGCCAATAATGTATTGCACGCGCTCATTACGATAGGTGTTGGCATAAGGACAGGGAGAGTCATTTAGTCCATTGTACTGTCCGCTACCCCCGATAGATACATTTACTGCCGATAAGGCAAATACACAAATTGATAAAAACCAAACTCCAGCGATTATTTTCATGCTTGTCCCCTAACAAGCTAGATACGGTCAGGGTAACCTAATGATTAAACCTTGATGGCTACGCCCGACAACTAATCAGCTATAACTTTTTTTGATAAACGGCCAGGATAAGGCTCTATGTGTCAAGGGCATTCTACAGCCGAGGATGTGATACCTGTGGATATCTCGCCACAACGTGACGTACATATAACATAGTGTTGCCAAACAATGCCAGATTACATGGATATGGGCTGCCGAAAGCTGCTTATTCGGAGGAAAAACTGATGCCAGATGCGCGGTATTTGATAGTTTGCCACATAAAGGTAGTAATTATTTAGCCCTTGGCAAAAAAGTTCTTTACACCTTTTGAGCTCTAATAAGATTAGGATTCTTGAGGTGAAATGGGATAGCATTTCAGTGTTGGCCGCATCATCAGTGTGGATACAAAACCCATGTTTGCTTCTGTAACAGGTTATTAAATATGATATATAAAGGTATTACAGCATGGACAAAAGGTGGCTAATCCCAGCCCCGTTGGATGAAGCAGCTCGGAAAATATCTGATGAACTGAGTGCCAGTTTTAAGCTGCCGCATTTAGTTACAGACTTGCTCTTTCGCAAGGGTTTGCACAGTCCGGAGGCTGTTCAGGATTTCTTTCACCCTGTTTTGGAAGGCTTGTTCGATCCCTTCCTGTTCCCAGACATGGAGAAAGCGGTTCTGCGCATTTTGACGGCGATTGATAAGGGAGAACGAATTACCATATATGGCGATTATGATGTGGACGGCACTACCGCCACAGCACTCTTGTATCTGGGGCTAAAACGTATCGGCGCAATGATAGATTTTTACATTCCCCACAGAATGATAGACGGCTATGGGCTTTCATTGGGGAGCCTGGATGCCCTTCGGGAAACTGGTTCTTCGCTTATTATCAGCGTGGATTGCGGTGTTAACGCTTTGGAGGAGATTAACGCCCTGCGCTCTATGAGCATGGAGATAATAATCACCGACCATCACAATCCCAAAGATGAGCTGCCCCCAGCATATGCCATTATAAATCCCAAGCTGCCGGGCTGCCCATATCCTTACGAACACCTTGCAGGAGTGGGGGTTGCCTACAAGCTGCTGATAGCCATATACAAGAAGATGGGCATCGACACACCAGAGAATACCCTGAAGTATATGGACTTAGTTGCGGTTGGCACTATTGCCGATATCGTTCCGCTCACCTCAGAGAACCGCATATTTGCCTCCATCGGGCTTCAGCACCTGATAGAAAAAAAGAATCTTGGACTAAATGCCCTTATTCAAATATCGGGCATGAACCAAAAGAATCTGGATACCACAGACATAGTGTTTGGTATTGCCCCGCGCATTAATGCTGCGGGCAGGATGGGCAGTGCCGCGCTTTCGGTAGAACTGCTAATCTCTACCGATGAAGAACGAAGTGTGGAATATGCCGAAATCATCGAGCGGCAAAACTCTCTACGCCAACAGGAAGACCAGAAAACCTTCCACGAGGCTTGTGAGATCATAGACAAGAAATATAAGGACATGGCGCACACCTCCTGCATGATTATTTCTTCAGACGATTGGCACCAGGGGGTTATCGGGATTGTAGCTTCAAAGCTGGTAGAGAAATATTACCGTCCAGTAATTATGATCTCCTTCAAAGACGGCTTTGGTAGCGGGTCGGGGCGCAGCGTAGCAGATTTTGACCTCTTTGAAGCACTAAAGAATACCGAGCATCACCTGCACAGTTTTGGCGGGCACAAGTATGCAGTGGGGCTTACTATCTATCAGGAGTATATAGACAGGTTTGAGAATGATCTCACCCGCTATGTATCGGAGCATTTGCGTCTGGAACAGATTCAGCCGCCCTTGCAGATAGACTACGAGATAGAGCTTTATGATATAAATAACAATCTTCTGGATGCCATGGAACGCTTCGCACCTTTTGGGCCTGGAAATAACAGACCTGTATTTATCTCGCGTGGGGTATCTGTGGCAAATTATCCGTATAACGTTGGTCGCAACCATCTGAAGCTAAAGGTAGTAAAAGATGGTATCTATCTGGATTTAATTGGCTATAACCTTGGAGATTACCTGCCTCTGCTGAAGAAAAATACCGTGTTGGACATTGCCTACACGTTGGAGTATAATCGCTTCGGCAACAAAACCTCCATTCAGGGTAAGCTACGCGACTTGCAACTAACAGGAGTGTAATATGAAACAAGCATTCAAGTTTTGGCGTTTGCTAACGCTATCAGTGTTGATCATGGTGGCTGTAATGGGCTGTAGCAGTAACAACCGGGTAGCTCCCATGGACATCGATTCCTTCAGCTTGTATTCTTCAATATCGGCGGGAATGCCCTTGCAAAAAGCTTTGTATTACCCGCAAAGTGGCATTATCTACGCTATGAGTTCCACCACCCAGCAGATTGGGATTTTCAAGGATACTCAACGGGTGAACGTTATTGGCGGACTGGGTACTGGAAGCGGTAACTTCCAGAATCTAAGCGATATCGCCATTGCTTCCGATGGTAGCCTGTTGGCATTGGACAGCGTGTCTAAAAGCATCAAGAAGTTCAGTGACAGCGGGAAACCAATGGGTGTGTTGGAGCTGAAAGGCAGTGTTCAGCCAACAATGTTGGCGGTTAATACCGATCAGAGCTTCTTTGTGTTCGATGCTGCAAGTGCGGAGATTATCCTATACTCGGCATTGGACGGTGTGGAGCAATTCAGATTTGGCAAATTTCAGTTGGTTCAGGTTCAGCAGCTTGCCTGCAATAGAGATTATGTGGTTGCCTATGACGCTACGGAAGGCAAGAGTAATGTGTTTTCTACGCTTGGTCAATACATAAAAACTGACGATGGTCAAAGCCTCTATGACGACTACAACAACGGACTAAACCTGAATGATGACCTGTTGATAAGCCAAATGAGCCCAGCCTCGCTAAACATTGGAACGGGTGCGGGACTTATGAACATTTGTAAGGATACCCTTATCCTGGTATTTGGCGAAGAGATACGCCTTCTGCGCATGGGATACCAACAGGTAAGATAGTGCCATCATTATTGCTCGCCGTTTTTAGCGCTCTGCTACTAAGCCTATCGCGCCTACCTCTGCATCTGGGGTGGCTGGTATTTGTGGCATGGATTCCCCTGCTTGTAAGCCTGGAGCGTAAGGACTTCAAGCCAGTAAAAGCAGCACTGTCATTCAGCATTATTCAAATAGGCATTGTGTTCTATTGGATTGCGGAGGTTACGCCCGGCGGCTTGGTGGGCATAGTTATCCTGTATTTCTTGTATTATCTGTTATCTTTTTACTTTGTTAAGCGCATCTGGGATGCTTTGCCCAAGTATAGATACCTTGGTTTTGTGGCAATACTACTTAGCTTTGAATACCTGCAGAACTATGGTGAGATGCGCTTTCCCTGGTTTAACCAGGCATATTCACTGGCGGATTATAGCATCCTGATTCAGGCAGCGGACATCGGTGGGGTAATCCTGCTATCCTTCCTGATAATGGTGATTAATGTGCTGGTTTATCGCAGCATAAAAGGTAAGCTAAGGTCACTAATCGGTATCGCTATTGTGGCTGTGGTCTGGCTGGGATATGGTTTGTTCTGCTATAAAAGCATCGAGCTTACCAGGTACGATGCCGGCATAAGCGTAATGCAACCTGCCATCCCGCAGGATGTGAAGTGGGATCAGGAATTCTATAATTTCATAATGAAACGTTATGACGAAATGTGCATGCAGGCAGCGAAGGATTCCACGCATTTATTCATCTTCCCAGAAGCTGCCATACCAGACTATTTGATGTATGAACCTGGCTCAATGCAGGCGGTTCAGAGCTTTGCAAGCAAGTATAGCATGGATATCTTCACGGGCTTTCCCCATTATACCGCCGCACCGCCAGAGCATGTAAATCCGGTTTATTACTATAACGCCGCGTCATTGTTCAAGCCAGATGGCAGTATCGCCCCCTTATACTACAAGAATATCTTAGTTCCGGTGGGAGAACGGATGCTGTGGCTGGATAAGTTACCCTTTCTATGGAAGCTGCAGTTTGGACAGGCTAATTGGGAATTTGGCACCGAGCTTTGTTGGATGAAAAGCGGGGACTATAGTTTCTCCCCCTCCATTTGTTATGAAATTGCCTTTGCTGACATTCACAGAGATATGGCAATACCGAAAGATCCCCAGTCTGGACGCTACAAGAAAACAGACTATCTGGTAAACATTACCAATGATGCTTGGTTTGGCACTTCGTATGGCCCTTGGCTGCATGCGGTGATGACCAAGTTTCGCGCCATAGAGAACCGCATTCAAATCTACCGCAGCGCCAACACCGGTATTTCAATGATCGTGGATCCCATGGGCAGGGTTATCAGTAAAGCCGGGCTAATGAAGCAGGGCATTATTAGTGCGCCATTGAGTGTCTCAGCTAAAATCCCCTTGTATCGCAGGATTGCCTGGTACCCTGTGGCTATTGTTGTGTTGGCAATTGGGCTTTCTGTAGTTAGCTTATTAATAAGAAAAAGGCGCTGGAAGCAATGAAGAAGTATTATTACACAATTGGCGAAGTAAGTAACCTCTTGGGTGTGAAACCGCATGTTATCCGCTATTGGGAAGGTGAATTCCCGGTATTGAAGCCGAAAAAGTCTGAGGGTCGCATCCGTAAGTATAGCGAGGATCACATTCATCTGTTGCGTAAAATTCACGACATGCTGTATAATCAACGCTTTACTATCGAGGGAGCGCGGCAGAAGCTGAAGCAGGAACGAAACGCCATTCGTGCTATTGCCGAAGATGCCAAGCCCGATCAGCTTTCTTTGAAACTGGATGAATCCAGCAACTCAGATGATCTATACTTCGTGCTTAGTGAAGTGCGCAACGAACTGGACAAGATGAAAACACTATGCAAACAATATCTTAGGAAACATAAATGAACTTTCAAAACATTATCGTAACTCTTCAGAACTACTGGGCTGAGCAGGGTTGTAACCTTATTCAGCCTTACGACATCGAGATGGGAGCCGGAACATTTCATCCTGCCACCTTTTTTGGCGCATTAGGTTCTGCTCCATGCGCAATTGCCTACCCCCAACCTTGCCGTCGTCCCAAGGATGGCCGTTATGGTGAAAACCCAAATCGCTTTCAGCATTACTACCAGTTTCAGGTAATAATGAAACCTTGTCCTGAGGATATTCAAAACCTATACTTAAAAAGCTTGATAGCCATTGGAGTAGAGATAGAAAAGCATGATATCCGCTTTGTGGAAGACGACTGGGAAAGCCCCACTCTGGGTGCCTGGGGTCTGGGCTGGGAAGTGTGGCTGGATGGCATGGAGATTAGCCAGTTTACCTATTTCCAACAAGTTGGCAGCGTTGACGTTTTCCCCATTAGTGTAGAGCTGACTTATGGACTGGAGCGTTTGGCTATGTACATCCAGAATGTGGACGACTACCGCCAGCTAAAGTGGAACGACAAAACATACTACAGCGAGCTATTCTTTCATCGAGAGCAGGAGTTCAGCGCATATAACTTTGAACATGCAGATACCGCACTTCTATTTAAGCTTTTCCAAGACTATGAGGCTGAGGGCAGTTCGTTGCTAAATCAAAAGCTGGTGTATCCAGCCTATGACATGCTGCTTCGCTGTTCGCACAGCTTTAACCTTTTGGATGCCAGGGGCGTGATTAGCGTAACTGAAAGAGCTGCTTATATTGGCCGTATTCGCAATCTGGCAAGGGCTTGTGCCAATGCCTATATGCAGAAGTATTGCTCATCACCGGAGGATAAATGAAGCATGATTACCAAGGTGTATTAAAGCCATTAAACACACTGAATGAGCACTTGTTGCAGGTTGCAGTATATAACAACCCAGCTCCTCGCTGCATCGTTATTTTAAACAGCGATCCAACCTTTCTGCTGGAAAGCTTGGAGCCCCTACGCGAGTATTGCGCCAAGCATAAGCTCCAGTTTCCTCTTTTGGTAAACCGGGAATTTGTGAACACCTCATTAGACAGCTATCCGCTGGAATTTTTAGACATCGTAACTGCCGACTACAGTAACCTGCTTGCCAAGGAAGACCTCTTAAAAGACCTTAGGTTTGAAGCCTCAGATTTACGGCTACAGATTGAACGGGAACTAAAAGGAAAGTGGCTTATTACCCGCCTGGCGGTTTTGGAGCAGAAGAAGAAGCCCAAGCTATTAGCAGAAACACTACAGATGTCCATCCGCTCTATTATGCCTGCGCTAAAAGGTTTCTGCTACCTGGCAAACCGTCCCATTCCAAAAAATCCAGCCGAGATCATAGCCCAGGCAGGCTCGGTGGCTGGGATAGACATGAACCTGCTAAATAGCTGGATAACAGCAGAGAAAGCGGACATTTACATCATCAAAAACTATCTGGAGATACTTCAAGGACTCATCCGCGCCTTAGATAGAATAGACAATGATTAAAAGTTCCTATGCACTAAAAGACACAAAGATACCGATCTTTGCCACAGCTATCCACAATGGTCATCGCTTTCCTGAGGAACTGATGCCAAGCTGCGGGATATCTGACCGTCAACGCTTCATGGAGGAAGACCCATATACTTGTGGCTTTGCCGGGATGTTCCCCAATTACGGCATTGTTCTAAGTAGCCGTTTTGCAGTAGATTTGAACCGCAGTCGCGACAAATGCGTATACATCACTCCTGATGATGCCTGGGGCTTGCCGGTTCGCAATACCGATATTCCGCCCGAACTGCTGGATAAGCTTTATGTTTCTTATGACAAGTGGTATGGAATCGCCAAGCATCAGATAGAAAACATGCTTAAGCATAACAGCAAGCTACTGGTATTAGACATTCATAGCTACAACCATCGCCGGGCAGGTATTGACGCCCCTCCCGCGCCCCAGATAGATAATCCAGACATCATTATCGGTAGAAATAACCTTGGTGAAGAGCTATATCCACGGGTTGAGCTAATACGCAACCGCATAGATGGTATTCCATTTATGGATACTGGCATAGACTGCCGATGCGACGTAAAGTTCAGTGGCGGGTATTTCTCCCGCTGGGTAAATAGCAGTTTTCCCGGTCGCTGTATATGTCTGGCAATAGAATTCAAGAAGCTATTTATGAACGAATGGACAGACGAATTCGACCTGCAGGCTTACAACGAACTGCGCTTGTTGTTCTACGAAGCAGTGATGGACTGCTATAGCCAGATACTGTCCGACTGATTACTTCAGCACTATCTTATGCGTGGAAATGTTAGCCTTTTGTGTGGTGGCTTTCAGCAGATAAATCCCCTTGGGGCTACCGGTATTAAAGGCGGGTAGATGATGCTCACTGGCCTTGGCATCGGCGGTATAGCTGCCAATCTTCTGACCTTTGATATTGAATATCTCGATCTGCTTCAAGGCTTCGTTGCTCTTCACAGATAGCTTCATCCCATGCGATATCGGGTTTGGATAAAGACTAATTCTGGCTTCTGGCACTACAGCTACCACATCACTATTACTTACGGTATTTGTAAACAGATACTCCGTGCTAAGATTAAATCCCGGACGGCTGTGGGCAGGTTCGGTTAACGTTGCCGTTGCCCAGATTATTGCTCCGGTGGATGGAGTAAACTGAACTGCCAGAAGATTACTTTCCAGTCCTGCCGCACCGGCAAGAACTTTCCACTGACGTTTGGCATCTAGCATAGCATTTGTCCATAGCGAATCTTGAATGTTTGCATAGCGGGAGCAGCAGGTATTGTTCGAAATAAGGCGAAAATGGTTAGTAACAGCCAGATGATGACTCGGCAGAGAGCCGTTTTGAGACGCTAATCTATTGGCAATTACGTTGTTCTTTCGCTCAATCACTGAGGTATAAACGTTTCCTTCGCTTTCCCAAAGGGTGTGAATCATATTGGCAGAGTGGTTATTATACATGCCAATTGAGGTAAATATATCCAGCGGATGAGATATTCCGTTATTATCCAAATCAATCCGCTCTATGCCGTGTCTAAGATCAAACAGGATGGGGCTGAGGTTATTTATAGAGCTGGCAGCATGCTCCGCTCCCGTATTTATGGAAGCAAAAACCTTAGACTCGGATATGGCAGTAATAGCACCAAAAAAGCCGGGCATTGTAAAGTTGATCCACTTCTGCTCATCTGCTTCTGCCGGATAATGCACCACGATAAGCGGGTTGTTTATAAAAGCACTGTTAGGGCTAACATCCAAAAAACGTGTTATTACCGAGCTGCCGGACAATATGGGGTCTGAGCTTGTGGCATTTCCCCAGCTTGACAAGGAAGCACAACCGAGCTCCACTTGTGGAGCCATGCCCGATTTATCCAGAACATCCACCAGGTCATACACAGCGTTTAGCATCAACAGGTCTTCATAGCCGATGTCTCTGCCCAATCCGGCGTGATACAGCGTGGTTCCTGAGGCAAGAATACCGTCTATGATACCCTGCGCTTCGCTATTCATGCGAGTGTCGGCAACAAAGTTTTGACTGTAGTATCCATGCAGCATTTCGTAGTATGGCAAGTTCGAAAAGCAGAACATAGTCCAAAAGAAATCCTGGAATACATCCTTAATCTGCGGAGCAAGATAAAAGCCCTGAGCGTATCCACGTTGGTAATGAGTCCCCCATACCCGTAATATTTTCTTTTCGGCAAATTGGGTAAGGTCACCATTCACTTGGGCAAAAGCCGGCATCAACAGCCCAAGCAGAATGATGGATAACAGTATTCTATGTCTCATGTAAATCCTCTTATGGTTCATGGTGTTAGCTATAGTATATGCTAATCTTGTGCCAAAGGCTAATAAATAGTTATGAGTGGTCGAGTGGTCGAGAAGTCGTAAAGTGGAAGAGTGGAAGAGTGGAAGAGTGAAACAATGATTGGATAAGCAGCAGGGAAGAAGGGGTAGATGAACGGAGCTTCACATGAAATGCTTAAGATAGCGGCTCAGGTCTGCTGCGTTTTATCCTCCGCGCTATGCGGTAGTTATGTAGTACCACCACTAAGAATAGTATATCGGCTATCAGCATAGCGATGTTTATGGTAAGGGGATCCCATGCGGCATAATAGGAAATTGCTACTATCAGGACAGACATTAGCAGCACTTTAAAGATTACAATGCCCCGCGGTATCTTCAGCTTTTTAAAAACCCAACGGGCTATTGGATTCTTTTCTCGTTCAAAGTGGTGGGGCTTCAATACGAGATAGGTGGAATGTGCATCCAGGATATTCAGCAACAAAAAAACGATGGTGATTCCCAGCGTAAGTAAAGGTGTGCTGAGGATAGGCACAATACTATCAATAAAGCTATGCATCATAAGCTGGATACTATCTTATTATTGCCAGTTTGCCGCGTTTAAACTCTTTATCCATTTCCACAACGTAATAATAAATCCCCGATGCCACGTCTCTGCCATCGTTGTTTTTAAGGTTCCATCTCCAGGTAGTGTTGTTGTTTATTGAGGTAAAGGGGCCGATATCACTTCTGTAAACCAGATCACCTGCGTTGTTGTAAATGGATATTTTTCCCTGTTTACCGGTGGGGAAATTTACAAAGATTGCCAGAGGTGAATGCTTTCGTGTAATGGGATTGGGATATACGGTAAGCTTATCCAGGTTGGTTATGTCGTTCAGACCAAACCTTGCCAGTTTATATTGGGGAGAGATGATGTTTCCAGCCAAATCGGTGAGATTGTTGGTCTCGATAAAATATGTCTGGTTGGATGGCTTAACCTCAATGGCAAAGCTAATAGTAATTGTGTCGTCTTCCAGAGACGCGGCAACTACTCTGTTATTAGAGTCTGTAGCCGGAAGAGTTAATACATAGTTTGGCAGATAATCTGCCCCAGTAGGATGGATGGATTCGCTATACTTCAGCACCAATGTTTTCTTAGAAGACAGCAGGGTAGCACTTTCCAGACGGGGAGCTTCTGTGTCTGGCACATAGGGGAAGCTATAGCTGTTTTGCACCGATGCCACGCCGGTGGAGCCGACAATGTTCTGCAGTTCGAGCACATAGGGGCTGCTAACTGCGGCAAAACTATCGCGGAATTTTAGCTGAACTCCGTAATGACCATAGATAGAATTAACCGAGTTTGGCCTACCCATGCCATGATTCAAAGCATAAAAGCTAGGGTTTAGTACGCTTGGCGGCAATTGCTGGTTAAACAGCAGGCGCAATTCATTTTTGCCCACAAAGCTAATCTCCGTTATCTGTGGGGCTTCGTTTGCTATTCCGGTTGACCACAGGCTTCTAACGCTTTCGCTAGGAGAGTAGGTGAAGTCTATAGCTGAGATGGCATACTTATAAGCGCTGCCGGTTATTAAGTCGCTATCTGTGTAGCTCGACACATCTGCTAAATCCCAATAAGTAATTACGTCATTGGCGTCCATGCGATATAGCCGGTATGCTGGTGCGCCAGTTTGAATCCAGCTTATGTAGATGGATGTGGAATCGATGGGCTTAACCAATAGATTTGCCGGAGTGGGGGGGCCAGTGAAAGGCAGGGAAGGCGTCCATTGCACGGCGATAGTGCTATCGGCAGATACTTTGGAATTTGCCAATATGCGCACAATGCCATCGTTATCCATCCAGGTGCTAACCTGATAATTGCGGAAGCTGTCACCATGAAACTTTGGTACAAACTTGCCGTTCTCATAGCTTACAATATAGAGATTTGGGGCGATAGCGAGGATTAGCTCAGATTTGCCATCACTATCCAGATCATCCGCATGGATTGAATTTTGAGACTGAACTTCATTGAACAAAATGCTGCCCATACTGGTAAAGCTATTATTTGCTGCCCGGCAAAAGCCTTCAAAATACCAGAAATTCATGTCTGGATTTACTACGCTGGTGTTATACCCGCCAACAAAGAAGTCCTTTTGCCCATCTCCGTCAAAATCACCAATTGCCAGGGAATAGGTATTGGCGACAGGTAATTTCTTTGTCCAGCGCATTTCGTGAACATTGGCATTTACAATCTCAAACACCATTACATTACCATAAGTATCGGCGCAAAGAATGTCGGGGGTGCTGTCACCATCTAAGTTGTCTACCAGCACGGTAGGCACAAAGGTTTTCCTGAAGCCCTGTTGCGCTGCAGGAATGTTTTGGAGCCTGTTTTGTTCTATTAATGCCCTGCCATTACTACTGGATTTGTAAGCCTGAATAATCCTTTCGTTGGGCAGGTTTTTTACTACCAGAAGTTCGTTTCGGCTGTCCAAATCATAATTGGCGATAATGCCGCCCGAAATGCCGCCGCTTGTCCATATCAATGAATCCGCAGAAGGATAATTGTCACCTTCATCTTTGCCCCAGAGCAGGCCAGTATCGCCTTTCAGCAGCAGTAGCTCTGTTCCCCCGCTGATGGTGGTTCCGAGGTCCAATGGCCAAAATGCATCGTTGAAACTGTGTGTTTGGGCATGACCACCAGGCTGAGGCTCATAGGCACGCACAGTGCCATATCCGCTTTCTGGCATGTCCATGGCAATATACTCCATGCTGCCATTGCCGTTGATGTCTTTCATCCTGGTAATTGGGCGTTTAGCATTGCCAATGGCTTCTTTGGTATAACCGTATGAGGGGACAAGTTCATAGGTAATATTCATAAAGTTCACAAATACAGGGGATTGGTATTCTACGTTGGCGATGTTGAAGGCAGAGATTTGAACGTTTATGGGGCCTTGAGGAACGTTGGATGGAATTGCCCAAATCTGAAGGGTGTCTATGGTAGCCGAGTAAGCCTTGTATATGTTGCCATCAGATGCGGTTATCACAAATTCGGTGCGTACTGGCTCATTATAGGTGGCGGAGGCATAGTAACGAAGGTTTTGCTTTTCATACCGCTTAAATCCGCCCAGACTGTTTATATTCAGTTCAGGAGGGGTTCTGTCCACTACAATTGTCCGGTAGTAATTATACTTCATCTGGCTATTCTGGGTTTTCTCATACTGCAAGCGGAGCAGGTACTTACCTTCAGCGAAGTAGGGGGGTATTTTAAACTCGCCTAATACACCGTTAGTCACTTGATTGTAATGGAAAGTGGGGGTTGGGTGATGAGTTTGAATATCGTACCAGCCTACCATGGTTGGGTCGGTTAAGCTGCTGTAGGTAATAGAATAGCGCATAAAGTCGTCGCCATATACCGAGCCTATAATTTGGGTGGTTTCAGTTACACCTAATTGATCAGGAGGATTGGTAATATCCACATAAGGAGGATGGGTGTTGTCCAGTAACTTTTTGGTGTCTAACAGGCCATGCCCGGTTTGGATATCAAATCCCAGTGTGCCAATGTCTTCTGTTGAGGTTAAAAGGGCAGCACGCACTTCCTGCGGAGATAAGCCTGGCTGCAAAGACAATAGCAGGGCTACACTTCCAGTTACGAAAGGAGCGCTCATTGAAGTTCCATCCTGGTAAAAGTATTGCTCGCCACCTTCCAGCTTATAGGTGGATAAAACCCGTTCGCCAACAGCCACTAAGTCTAAATCTACTCCATAACTGGAAAACCCTGAAAGCTGTTTGGCAGAATTAACCGAGCCTACCGATATCACGCAGGAAAGTTTGGCGGGATAGCTGAGGATGTCTCCGGAATCATTTCCCGCAGAAGCTATCAGGGTCACGCCTTTGGCGTAGGCATATTCACAGGCATCTGAAATAATAGGAGAGTAGTTCGGGTCTCCCCAGCTCATGTTTATCACGTTGCAGCCATTGTCGGCGGCATAAATAATCGCAGCAGCAGCATCATCGTCCTGAAGGAAACCTTGCCCGGATGTGGTTCTGAAGCCAGCTCGGAGGGGGACTATGGATACGTTCCAACAAGTTCCGGCTATGCCTATGCCGTTGTTTCCAGCAGCACCAATAATACCTGCTACGTGAGTGCCGTGAAAGTTCTCGTCTTCCACATCGTTATCCTGGCCAGTATAGTCACCCAAGGCAGTATCAGACATCTCGGGAGCATCAACAAAGTCCCAACCACACCAGTCATCTATATAGCCGTTGTTATCGTCATCTATGCCGTTACCGGGTATCTCATTGGGGTTTAGGTAGATATTTGATCGTAGATCAGGATGGTTAACCAGCACACCGGAATCTACAACCCCAACTTTTATAAGATGACTGCCAGTAGTGTAGTTCCAAGCTTGATCGATGCGGCTAACCGGTATGGCTTGAAGGCCGTAATATAGATCATTAGGTGTGTTGTGCAGCTTTCTTAAGAAGTTCGGCTGAACGTACTCAATTCCGGCAAAGCTTAGTGCATTCAGGGTTGATTTATCCGGCGTAGCATTAACATTGGCAATGTAGTATTGCGCATTGGGCATGCCTTTTATCGGGCGAATGTCCTGAACTCCCTGCTGAGTTAAATAGCTGTCAAAAGAGGTTAATCCTGTTTTCCCGTTCCGAACCTGGATAGGTGCTGAGGATTTGAAGATTAACTGCCCCGGGCTAACTAGTGCCCACGAGATGCATGTTAGTATGAGAAAAGCTGCTATAACTATGCCAGTTTTGAAGTATTGCATATAAACCTATCAGAAATGATATGTAAGGCCAAAGCTGTGCACGTCGTTCAGTCCATCGGAGAAGGCGGCAAAGCCATAGTCCACTCCAAACCTGCGATAAGCAAGGCCAAGGCCAGCACTAAGGTTCTGGGCATCCTGATTTATCTTGTATCCACCTCTAAGGGTTAGGATATCAAAAAGCTTTAGCTCAGTATTGATGCTGCTCTTCAATTTTTCTCCTGCTACATCGATTATACCAAATCCAAGCATAAGCTCTTGCTCACCAATGGGAAGTTCTTTGGTTAAGTCTGCCTCAAAGGAGGTGGGGAAGCGAACCTTAATCTCATTTGTTTTGGTGGATTGCCCTATGTTACGGAATACCGCGGAGAGCTTTGTACCCTTTATTGGAGGTAGCATGCTAAAGCCAAAATCTCCATGCACACCCATACTGGTGGCAGTATTCAGCTTTTGGTACAGAGCACCCAGGTTGAACCCAAAGTACAGGCTGGGGCTCATTCTGTAAGAGTAATTGGCAATTATATCAATGTCAATGGGGTTGTAATGCCCAATCAAAAAGCCGGTGTCGTCACGGTTCTCAATCTCACCATAATCCAGATTGCGCAAAGCTATGCCGAAGTGGCTAAGCTTTTTTGCGTATGAATAAGCCAGCGTGTTTGCCTGAGTATCCACCAACCAGGGGGTGCTGCTAAGGGTTAGAATACGCTGGTCTGCTTCACAGGCGGCAGCAGGCTGAAGGATGAAGGCAGAAGCATTGCCAGAGCTGTGAACGCCGCGATTGGCCAGTGCTAAACTAATTGGCCCGCTTGGCACGTTCAGGAACTTATAACCGTATAAAGCGGTATCTTCGCTTGCACCGGCAAACACGCTGCCAATTACAAGCAACAGGAAGAGTATCAACGTTGTATGTTTCATTATTGCTCCTGTTATTTTTCCACGCCGAACTTAATCCGCTTGCTTTCGCTATCGGACTTAACTACTGCGATGTACACTCCGCTACTC
This sequence comes from uncultured bacterium, assembly GCA_938009275.1. GTDB lineage: Bacteria > Cloacimonadota > Cloacimonadia > Cloacimonadales > Cloacimonadaceae > Cloacimonas. The sequence goes on along the minus strand of CALLHY010000039.1, from coordinate 40,911 downwards.
AGCTTGTGAGCAGGGATGTTGAATATGTCCAGATTTCGTAAATAGGCCCGGGCTATTGCCTCCTGCCTATAGATTAAGCTACCGCTGATGTCGTAGATGCTAAGTTCAAGGCTTACATCGCGGGTTGGCATAACGTTCAAGATTAACTTTTGATTATATATGGACTTTAATGGATTTGGATAGAGGTATAACTGCCCAGGAACGAATAGTTCGGCATTAAGATACTGATTTGGCAATGCAGATGGGTCTATGGAAGCGCTGCGGGATAGATTTGCATACTCGGAAGTCCATATCAAGCCCGGATTTGCCAATGGGGCATTGCCTATGGGAGATCTGAACAATCTCCCATTATCGGTAGCACTGAACAAATACCAGTTATCATCGTTGCCTTTGGCTGTGAAGGGCAAGGCTCTGCTTCTTTCAGAAAAGGCCACGGGATAAGCTCCCTTCATGCGGTAATCATTATCCCATACACAAAGCCGGTTCATGGAGAAATTACCAACCAACTCAGCCTTGCCGTCTGCATCAATGTCGGTAGCATACAAGCCAGAACCAATGCCGTCGCGATTGCCGGATAACGCCGTTGTGGTAGGATTCATTCGTCCACCTTGATAGTCCAAGACCAGATAGTCATTATCACCGCCAATCAGGATATCGAGTGAGCCATTACCATCTACATCGGCAATACTAAGGGGTGAATAGTGGCTGTTATCGGTAGCTAACACCAAGTTGTGGCTATAGGGGAAGCCGCTTAATACTTGCAAATCGTCGTTGAACACATAAACACTATTGCGGCATTGCACAATTAGCTCTCCATTGACACTACCAGGCACAATTGGTGCTCTAAAGATGCCTACAATAATGCTGTCGGCAGGAACACTAAGCGAAGTAGCAGTTATCTCCCATTCATCTTTTTCGATGCTTCCCAGCCAATGGGCACCAGAGATGTCTTTGTATACAAGCGATAGCCCATCGCGAAAGTTCACTATATTGCTACAGATTACTCCGCTAAAGTTCACTGAGGTAACAATGCTATTATCGTCTTTGTCTAATATAACTACCGAAGAAGAAGAATAGCTATCGGGGTTTGAGGAGCTAATCCTGTTCAATGGCAAGGCAAGCTTCGTTCCCAAGTCCACCGGATGACTTGCCCAGTGGGCTTGGTTTTGAGTATACACGTAGCCTGGGGCATACGTATTCAATTGGTAAAGACGAGATAGCGTGCTTTGCTGCATAGGGATGTAAAGCGAATTGCCATCCCATACATAGTTTTTTGCCACATCCATTCTGGTAAGCGGAAACTCACTGGCTAACACGTCATTTTCCCACAAAAAAAGCTGGCCATTGGGCATGGGGTAAAACAGCTCTGTCTCTCCATCTCCATTGAAGTCTACAGCGCAGGCGCTTACAGCATTATCACCCTGGTACGAAGCATCTAAGCTCCAGCGTGTATGAAGTGAGAAGTGCATGCGATTGCCACTGGCAGAGATATCATAAATCTCGAAGGGAATACCACCGTAGTTACTTGCCGAAGTGGGCAGTGAAAGCAGGTCATTGTGATATTGATTGCCGAAATAGTCATTATTGCTGGCACGAAAGCTGTCGAAAGGGCTGCCATACTTGTATGTATCTGGGGCGGATGTGTCCAGGTGTTGAATGCCATCAGCTTCTTCGAGATCAACGCCCTTCAGACTGGAATTGGCGTTTATGCGATTGTAATCGAAGTTCGCAGTGAAGTTTTCGGCAATCACATTCTCGTCTATATGCCAGATAAGGATTCCCGATCCATCCTGCAGTACCGCGGCACCGGGAGGAAATGGGCCGCCCAAACCGGGGAGAAAGAAATCCCATTCGCAACCAGAATATCTATTGGTCATAAAGTCAAAATATGGCAACAGCGGATAGTTCTCATAGTACTGCTGTTCACCTTCAGGGAGCAGCTTGAAGCTGTAGCTTGGCTGGCTGCTATATGGGTCTAAGCTGCCATCTGGGTTTTGTTGACGGTTTTCCACGAGGAAATATTCCGTCTCGGTAATAGGTATCTTGTACATGCGGATAGCATCAGGAGAGTGATTCAAGAAGTGATCAACAGGGTTATTCAGGCTGGATTGAGTAAGCAAAACAGGCGTTTCCCAGCCCAACATATAGCGTGAATAAGCCGATAACTGCGCGGGAACATAGCCATTCCCATTCCACACACCAGTTCCCATTAAACCCCAATTCCCGATGCCCTGACTATAGCCGTTGCTACTGTCGTTATCAAACAGGGTTGGCAAACCGATCAGGTGTCCAAACTGATGTGCCAGAACGCCATATATACTAAATAGATACATATCGGCATTGTCTGCTGGCGGTACCGGAAAATAGTCTTGAAACTCATCTTCGGGTACGATAACCACATTGGTAAGAACAGCACCGTCGTTGGTTAGCACTCCGGGGTAGTTATTATTATTCGGCTCGAAATATGCCTGAAGGTTTCTTCGGGTTAAAAAGGTGCTCCATATCTGATTGGTGCGTAGCTTGTCGATGTCCGATTCCTGCCCTTGACCTGCATGGAAAATGATGATGCCACCAAAGTTATTAAAGTCTATCTCTGCATCAATCTGCTCCAGAAAATCAGGAATAATCTGTGCTAAACGCCAGTCTATCCTATCCGAACTGTCTTCACCATAATATGCCATTGTATTAGGCAGAGATATAACTTGCGGGTAAATAGTATAGTCCAGAGTATATGCACCGTGGCTGGCCTCGGCAAAGAAATCCGATAAATGAAGCATCCACCTGTTAAAGAATGCTTCGTCATGAGCCAAAAAGTCCGGATGCGCGGGTGCAGAGCGGAAAGTTTGATCGGCGAACTGGATTCTTAACACTAGTATGTTATTAGGTATTTCTACCTTAGCATCACCATTCTTATGCGAAGCTTGGGGCAAGCCATCAATTTTGGTTGCCTGCCAAGTATCAGGAGGGTTTTTGTAGGCAGGAACAGGGGGAACCAACGCATATCCCCAAGTGGTGAAAACAAGTGTCACCAACAGGAATATGGGCTTTATAATCTTACTAATGAAGGGCATAATACCGCCTTAACCAGAATGAGTATTGCAAAGACCAAAAAACTAACTTCCCAACTGAATCCGCCAGATATATAGTGGAGCCAACAATACAGGCACGGCATCAGCCGTCAATAAAAAACCCGCTTGAGTCACAACTGTGCATAGCTCAAGCGAGTTCAATGTGTGTAATCTGATCCCCAATACCGGGTGTGATTATAGGTTTTTACCGGCCATAATGTCTGCTTCTGTGCATTTGCAGATCTTGGCGTATTCGTTCTGAGGTCTCCAACCGCCGGTCTTCTTTTGGTTTGTGATAAGTTTCACTCTCTTAATTTCCGTATTGCATACGGGGCACATTACTTTACCTTCATTGGAGGTTTCGTGCGCGAGTTTTGCTGTAAAGCTCTTTACTTTTCCCATTTTATCCTCTTGTTTTCTTATGCTCTTTCGATGTATTCGCCGTTGCGGGTATCAATCTTGATCTTCTCGCCGGCTTCCACGAAAAACGGTACCATCAGGCGCAGTCCTGTCTCGGTGAATGCTACTTTACCGCTGCCTGAGGCTGTATTGCCTTTCACGTTAGGTTCGCATTCGGCTATAGTTTGAATAATTGTGGTTGGCAAGTCGATGCCAAGCACCTCTCCGCTGGGGGAGATCATTACGATAACTTCCATATTGTCCATTATCATTTTGGCTTTATCGCCCAGAATGGAGGCATCAACGTGCATCTGTTCGTAGTTTTCACTATCCATCAATACCAAAAAATCACCTTCACGATAAAGGTATTCTTTCTTGGTGCGTTCGATGCGAACTTCATTAAAGCTGTCGCTTTCACGGAAGGTGTTTTCCAACACACGTCCGGTCTGCACATTCTTCATTTTGGTGCGCATGAAAGCCGGACCTTTGCCGGGTTTTACATGTAAAAATTCCACTATTTCATAGAGTCCATCTTTGAACTCGATTATCATTCCGTTGCGTACATCAGACATTGAAGCCATTATTATTACGTTCCTTGTATTTAGTCTAAGTGAGCCATAATTTTTGTCCTGCCTATTTTGGCAAGCGATATTTTGTAAGTGCTGGTGTGCGGGTGAGGTCGAGAGGTCGAGAGGTCGAGAGGTGGAAAAGTGGATCATTGATTGGACATTGAGTGTTGGTGGGGGGGGGCTGTCGAGCTATGCCAATGTGGTAAAGCTGAGTCTGGAGTCCATCAGGTACATCTTGTCTATGTTGTCCACTCTCTACAAAATCAAAACTGGCATGCACTAAGGTTTGCCCTTACGCTTTGTGTTCTCTGTGCTTGTGTTTATTCTATCTTGCTGCTATTGCGGTAGAATTACGCATGAAATACGCATCCCATCCGTATTTCATGCGTAATGCATTAGTAATTCGTTCAAGGAGCAGCAGGGAAGAAGGGGAAAAACTACTGCTGTAACACCCGCGCTACAGCGTGCCTGGGCAGTCTGCCGCTTTGTCCGTCGGGCAAACGCAGCAGGTAATAATCATCCTTTATGTCCAGTATCGTAACAATTAATCCCGCATGAACCTCGCTGATGGCAGCAGTACTGGAGCCAGAAAGCAACTGCTCTGTGGGGCTGATTAGCACCCCGAGTTTGTTGTTTCGCTGCTGATAGCTTTTGAAGCCCAGTAACGTGAAAGAGCCAAGGCACATAAGACACAGCGCGATGAAGCTTAGAAGCGGCAAGGCACGCTCTTTATCGGGATCGTAGAATAGCAACCACGCTAAACACAAAGAGGCTAATAACAACAAGATAAGGCTAATAATCGCCAGGCGGTTAACGCTGAAGAACCACAGCATTCTGTAAGTGGCATTCACCAGGAACTTATGCTGTGGATAAAGTTTACTATCTGCGCTTAGGCGGATTGAGAGCTCAAGATTTGCCCGGGCTTGCTTGTGTGCGGAATTCAGGTTCAACGCCTTCAAATAGTACAGGTTTGCATAAGCTTGATTTCCGGAATCGAAGTAGCGAACCGCTTGATTGTAATAATAATCTGCATTATGTGGTTCTTGTTTCTCTTTTGCAGCATGGGTAGAGGTGGAATCCGCTATGCCAACAAGGGGTAAAGAACAGCAGAGCATTATGGCGGTAATAAGCAATAAAAGTTTCATGTTTATTCTCCCGTGCTGCCGTTTTTATAGTGCAGGCGGCTGAAGCTGGCAACAATACCTTGTAGCATTTGCAGGTCTTGCTGAAGGTTTATGGCTCTATCGGCTTCGGGCATGTAGCGGGCTTCCTGGCAATGGGTTACAAAGCTATTTAAGTCTTTGAGCAGCTCAAGAGGTAAATTGCGCATGGCAAGAGCATCAAGCTTTTCTGTGGTTGATAGATGCCCCGCAATGGCATAGCGGGTGCTGAGGTAGTTAAACAGTGCTTTTTCGGCGATGGGGTAAAACTCTGGTGATAGGGATTGAGCAGCGACTGTAGCTTGCTTCATGTATTTCTGCATTACTTTTCGAGCTTGTTTTCTTGCATAAAGCTGAGGTGACTTTCTTTGCAGCCTGGCATTGTATGCCATTACCGATATCCCAATGCAACAGGCAAGCACAAATGCTACAAGAATCCAATACCAGACCCGCGAGGCGTATGCTACATAGTTTGGATAATGCTTAAGGGAAATCTTTGGATGCATCGATCTGGGAGCTTGCGGCTCCCACATTCTGTTCAGGTAGCTTAGCACATTTGCGGCTTTAACGTCTATCTGCTGCAAGGGTATGGTGTATTGCCGGTATTCGCCTGCATCGTTATCAAACCAGGCAAAAGGCAGTTCCGGCAGTTTAAGCTGGCCACGACTTTGGGGGATGAGGGTGTAGTAATAGGTGCGTGTGCCTTCTATGCCGGCATTAAGATTGTCCATAACTACAGGGCTGGATACCTGAAATCCGCTTCCTGAGGTAAACATGGGTGAAGAGAACTGGTTAAAATTTCCTCGTCCCTGAATCTTTAAGCTAAAGCTTATTGCCTCGCCCAGTGCTACTTCTGTTTTAGACAGGCTGTGGCTAATCTTAAAGTTTCCAACTGCGCCGCTAAATCCAGCCGGAACACCGGACTTAGGGAGGGGGCGCACCACGATGCTGCCTCCTGTGCTGGCCAGGCTTTTATTCAGATAACCGAAGTTATATAAACGGGCAACGCCCTGCATTTGAGGGGCTTGCAGGGTTCCCTCCATATTTGGCATTATGGCAAGGCGCTTAATTAATGCGCGCTTATAGTTTTTGCCATTGTGTCTCACATCCTCGTAGTTAAGCATGGTAGGCTGTTCATAAGTGCTCTTGCCGTATCCCTCGAAGTCTTTTTCATCATCCAGATTGAAGCTGCGCACCATTTCATCGGTATAGAGGTAATAGGATACTATGGCGGGGAATCCACGGTACACAAACTGACGGTCGGGCAGGGCAACCAGCATGGTGTTGCCATCCATTACTCTGGTTCTATCCCAGGAGTCGAAATCATTAAAGCCAAAGGGGTCTGGTGTTGGGAAGGCAGGAGAGGACTGGCTTTGACTATTGCCTGACGAGCTTCCTTTAACCACAGATATGGCTATGGGCTTGGTTTGATACTCGCGGTTGTTTACCCTTACAGAAATGCTGGGGATAGAGGTTGAACCCACTTGTGTGGGGATGAATATGTAGTTATATGTGCTTGAGTATTCCGCTATCTTCTTCATTCCAATCAGGTTAATCGAACTGGATGAGGAATTTGTCATATTCCTGAAGCTAAATAGCTTGATAACAGGTGGTGCGGGCTCGGAAACGCTGATGGGGCTGGAATCGCTAATCTTCAGGCTAATGGTTAATCGGTCGTTGGTGCTGATGGTGTATTTGTTAACCGATACCTGAACCTTTACGCCAAAGATACAGACGGGCAGGAGCAATAACAGAAGCAGGAGTCTTTTCATTATTACCACCATTTATCGGGAGGGATATCACCCTGTTCTTGTTGTTGTTTGCGGTCGTTACTCTCTTTGTTGTCCAAGCCTCCCAATATGTTGCGAATTTCTTCTTGTTTCTCTTTGTTGGGGTCTTCTTTGGGTTCAGGTTTGGGAGCTTGCTTATCTTTTTGTTTCAGGCTTAGCTCATAGTTTGCCTTAGCGTCTGTGTCGTTGGGATTATCCAGCATGGCACGTTTAAAGTTTTCTGCTGCTTTTTCGAAATCACCCTGGCGGTAGGAGATATTACCTAAATCGTAGTATTTATTTTTTAGGTTTCTGGCATTGTTTGCGGGCTCTTCTGCTTGCTGATACTTCTCTTGTTTATACAGGCTTTTTGCCAGATTTGCAGACGCCTTGGCATCTCCTTTCCCGGCGTTTTTGTTAAAAATCTTTTCTGCCTGAGCATAGTTCCTGGTTTTGTATAGCATACTTGCCAGGCTTTGAGAGATAACCTTGGGGCGCAGCAGTAGCTCAAATAGAAGGAATAGCGAGATTGCTATCAGGGCTATGGCAAGTAATCTTCTCCGTTTAATCTTCATGGTAGTTCTCCGGGCTAAGGATACCTTTTTTGCTACGAGGGTCAATTATGCTTTCGGTGAACAACAGGATAAGGGCTAAAGCGGCAAAGAGGTGATATTGATCTTTCAGGATGTTTAGACGTTTGCGGCTTATGCGGCGTTCTTCGGTTTCGTAGATGCGCTTCAGGATTAGCTGAATCTCGTCTCCTCCAGGGGTTACACGGTAATAGTCACCGCCGGATACCTTGGAGATTTCAGTTAGTGAGCTTTCATCCAGCTTGCTTAGAACTTCCTGTCCGGTTTTGGGGTGGGTGATAATATATCCATCAGGGCTTCCAACTCCCATAGAGTGAATACGCACGTTCTTTGCTGCAAGCTGCTTGGCTTGCTTGATTGCCTCTCCGGCAAGGTCTTCACCATCAGATATCAGGATTAAAGTATTTGCAGGTGAAGAGGCGTCGAAAGCGTCTGCAGCAAGCCGCAGGGCATCGCCGACATTGGTTCCTGGCTTGGTAACAGCATCAGTACTAAGGCTGCCAAGCACAATTCTAATGGCTTCATAGTCGTCGGTTAATGGGCACTCCAATGTGGCATTGCCGGCAAAAGCTATTATGCCAATGCGGTCTGTCTTAACCTGGTCTAAGAATGCTGAGATTTGGATGATGGCACGCATCAGCCTGCTGGGCACCATATCTTTCGCATCCATGCTCTTAGACACATCAATGGCGAAGATTATGTCCATACCGCTGCTTTCGGTATCCTTATCTTGAAAGTCCCACTGAGGGCGCACGAGGGCAAAGATAATCGCAGACAAGGCGAGGATCAGGATGAATAGCTTGAAGCCAGACCAGAAGGGTGAGTGGGTGCGATAAATATAGCGCATTAGATGTGGCTGAGCGTAGCTGACAAAACGTTTGCTAACCCGCGATCTACGCTTTATCACCAGCACGAACAGCAGCAGTGAGATAATTAATAAGGCTAGCAAATGTGGGTTTACCAGATTCATGGCTACTCCGGTAACACAAGGACGAATGCGGTTTTTAGCCCGATCTCAAGGAACAGCATAATGAAAGCGAGCCATAAGAAGGGCATGAATCTCTCGCTATACCTGTAGCTGAATTGAGCTGTAAAAGTAGTTTTCTCCAGCTTGTCAATTAGCAGCATAATTTCGGAGAGGCTGGATGAATCCGATGCCAGCCAGGCTTTATCGGTGCCTGTTATAGTAGCAATTTTGTTTAGTGTAGCCATGTCCAGTTCGATATATGTGTTCACATAACGGGTGCCGAAAAGTGGGTCTGTGTAAGGAAAAGGCACCATGCCATCCCGTCCCACACCAATGGGATACACCTTTATTCCAAGCTGTTTTGCCATATTGGCAGCGCTAATGGGGTCTATCTCGCCGGTGTTATTTACGCCATCGGTAATCAGTATAATTATGCGAGACTTGGCTTTGCTATCTTTTAGCCGGGCTACCGCCTTTGCAAGCCCCATGCCGATGGCTGTACCCGAGGCTTGTTCATTCACCTGGAGTTTATTCAGGCTGGTAATAATGGCATTTTGGTCAAAAGTAAGGGGGGTTTGGGTAAGCGCGTATTCAGAAAAAGAAACCAAGGCAAAACGGTCGTTGGGGCGTTTACTAACAAAATCTGAAGCAACCTTTGCTGCTGCAACCAGCCGGTTATCGGGGGCGAAGTCCATTGCCAGCATTGAGCCACTTATATCTATGGCAAGCACAATATCCACTCCGCGGTTGCTAATGTTGCGTGTTTGCACGCCCCATCTGGGCTCAGCAATGGCAACTATAATGAACAGGATGCAAAGGCTTCGAATAATAGGAAATAGATAACGGTAAGGTAATTGTTTTGCTGCCAATTGGCTAAGCAGGTTTATGCGGGAATGAGGGATGAACAGGCTGCGCTTGCGCTCGATATGCATAGTCCATAGCCAATAAAGGGGAATAAGAACTAATAGCAGCAAGAGCCAGGGATGTTCAAACCTCAGCACTATTGGCCTCCCGCTGCTGGGGCTCGAAAGCTTTGTAAGTATTCTGTAAACCACATGGTGTGCCGGCTTATCTCATCCGGTTCGGGCAAAGCCTTAGCGAATTTTACTAAATCACAATAGTTTAAGAAGTCCTTTATCTCTGTGTTGTAAGCTATGCGATGCTTCGAGATATGCGCAACAATCTCGGGTGCGGTCATCTCCAATGCAGCAAAGTTGTACATGTCTTCCAAAAAGCCGCGCAGAATCTCTGAGAGAGCAAAGTGGAAGCCCAATACATCACCTTTTTCTAATAGTTCTTGTTTCAATAAAGCGTTTAGCTGTGACAGGGCTTTTTCCCAGGCTGGGATTACTTTTGGTGATACAAAGGGTTGCTTTGCTTTAGCTGGAGCAGTTTTTTTTGGTCTCTTTGTCAGGAGGTAAATTGTTATTACCATGGCAGTAAGCAGCAGGAAGATATATAGCCAGAAGGGAGCTTGGAAGCGGTATCGTTCCAGAGGCTTAATGTCGCGCAGCAAAGTGTCGCCCTCTGCTAATACAGAAAGCACAAACACTCGAAATGCATCGGTTGAATCGGGTGCTATGCTGTTATCTTTGTATGTAATAGGAAGGCGGGGAATGCTTAGGCGGCCAGTTCTAAGCGGGGCTAATTTAATCTCCCAGTTCTTGCCATCTGCCTTCGGGGCATTGGCTATAACGGCAAAGCTTTCCAGTGTGTCTGGAATAGTTACGCTACTTATGGGCTGGTCGCTAGTGATAAGCATGGAGAAAGGACTTCCCACGTTTAGGCTGTCTGCACCGATAAGCTCTTGGTTAAATGATGCCGCAAGCCACACGGGGAAGATCAGTAATGCAGTAATAAGGAACATGCTGGCTTGCCTGGTGTTCATCGGGAGTTTCTCCGTTTAATTCTTAGGGCAAAGAACTTGCGCAGAGCTTGCACGTAGGAGTCATTTGTCTTTATTAGCAGATAGTCGCATTTACATTTCTTAAAGAATGCCTGCAGCTCGATTTGTTGCTTATTGGTGATATCTTTATAAGCTTTTCTTAGTTTGGGATCGGAGCTATTAAGCCAGGCAGTGGCACCTGTTTCGGGATCCTGAAGCTTTAACAAACCTGCATCGGGCAATTCCAGCTCGCTATTGTCTAATATCTGCAGGGCAATTACATCGTGTTTATGCGCCAGTATCTTCAGTGCCTTTTCGTAACCGCTGTCAAGCCAGTCGGAGATTATAAACAGGATGCAGCGTTTCTTAAGGATGCGCTGTGCATATTCGCAGGCTGCTTTTAATGAAGTGGCTTTGCTCTTGGGTTGCAGATACAACACTTCCCGTAGGATGGAGAGGGCATTGTTGCGCCCTTTGCGGGGAGGTAGATATTTCTCCATTTGGTCGGAAAAGAGAATCAAGCCTGCAAGATCATGATTTGCCACAGCCGAAAAGGATAGTCCAGCTACCAATTCGGCAATCCGCTCGCGTTTGAACATTGAGACCGTGCCAAGGTTCTGCGATGCGCTTACATCGACCAGGAAAACTACCCGCAATTCACGTGTTTCGATGAACTTCTTAATATATATCTGTCCCATTCGGGCAGATACATTCCAGTCTATATCACGGTGGTTGTCTCCGGGCTGGTACTCCCGCACTTCTGAAAACTCCAGGCCCTGACCGCGGAAACGACTGTGGTACACACCGCTGAACATCTCAGACACGGTATTTCGGGTGCGTATCTCAATCCGGCGTATCTTCTTTAGGATATCCGAAGCACTTTGTGTAAACATCAGTCCTCTTTATGGGACTTCTATCTCATTCAGGATGCGGTTTACTATTTCTTCGCTGTTCAGTTCTTCGGCTTCAGCTTCGTAAGATAAGATAATTCTATGACGCAGCACGTCACGGGCAATAGCTTTTATATCGTCGGGAATAACGTATCCTCTACCGCTTATGTAGGCATGCGCCTTCGCTGCCCGGGCAAGGTAGATGGTGGCACGAGGTGATGCGCCAAACTCTATCAAGCCTTTCAGGTTGCTAATTCTGGGATAGCGCTCAGGATGCCTGGTTGCCTGAATTAGATGCAAGATATAGTCCCCAAGCTTTTCTTCCATGTGAATGAGGTTTATAACCTCGCGCATGGCAGATATGTCGGTGGGGCTAAGCACTTTATTTAGCGTAACCGGTTTATCTTCCACCATTCTATTCATTATCACGCGCTCATCATCAAAAGCGGGATACTTAATCTTCAGCTTCATCATAAAGCGGTCTACCTGCGCTTCAGGCAGGGGATAGGTGCCTTCTTGCTCAATGGGATTCTGGGTTGCCATTACAAAGAAGGGGTTGGGCAGGGCTTCGGTTCTGTCACCCAAGGTAACCTGACGCTCCTGCATAGCTTCCAGCAGGGCAGACTGCACCTTGGATGGAGCACGATTTACCTCGTCGGCAAGGATGAAATTGGCAAAGATTGGGCCACGCTTGGCAGAGAACTCACCGCTTTTGGGATTGTAGATAAGTGTTCCCGTAATGTCTGCAGGTAGCAGATCGGGAGTAAATTGAATGCGGGCAAACTGCGCGTCAAACACAGCCGCTAATGAGGAGATAATAAGCGTTTTGGCTAAACCGGGAACTCCCTCTATCAGCACGTGACCATTGGCCAGAATGCCGATTAGCAATCTGTCCATTATCTCGTTTTGTCCTACTACTACTTTGCCTATTTCGCTTCTAACATCAGCAAGGATGGCAGAGCTTTGCACAACTTTGCTTTGAATTTCTTCTATCAACATATAACCCCCGTTTCAGGTTGTATTGCTGCAAGTTTACTTATGATTTCTAAAAACAAAGAAATCGGGAATCCGGCAAAACCGTAATTCCCGAAAAGCGGCTGTTATATAAGATCAGCTTAATGCCGTGCGTCTTCTCACAATGACGCCTGGTTAACAGGTTTATTTTGTTACGGCTTTGCGAACTTTATTAGCTTTCAAACAGGAGCTGCATACCTTTACACGCTTGATGCCGGTTTCAAAGATGGCACGAATCTCGTGTAAATTGGGATAGAAACGACGCTTGGTGGCATTCAGTGCATGACTGCGACTGTTGCCGACCTGAGCACTTTTTCCACAGATATCGCATATTCTTGACATGGTTCACTTCCCTAATTTTCATTTGGTTGAACCAAAGAAATCGAAGCCCTTATTTTGACAAGCATTTATTTCATGTTCTGCGGAATACGTATGTCAAACCTACTGCCATGAGGCTCTATTGGTATGTATTCCAATCGGCCTCGATGTTCCTGAACCAATTTCTTACATATTGCCAGGCCCAAGCCTGTTCCATGTTGCTTGCCTTCTGTTACAAAGGGTTGGAACAAGTCTTCGCGGATATGGGGCGAAATTCCCGGGCCATCGTCGATAACCGATATTTGTAACCAACCTGAAGACATCCCGGCACTGATCTTCACTTCTCCATCCGCAGGGATGGCTTCTGAGGCATTTTTAATAAGGTTGATCAGTACTCTGCGAATCTTGCTTTCATCGAAATAAACAAAATCACGGATGCGGTTATCAACCACAAAGTTTATATTCCTCCCTTTCAAGGCAGACACATACACGTTTTGAATATCCTTCAGGAACACGTCCATATCTATCATTTGAATAAGGGGCGGAGTTTCGTTGCCTTTGGCAAAGTCCAAAACCTCGCGTACTAATTGATCTACCAGCTTGGTTTGTTTCACTATGCTATCGGTAAATTCGTTACTACCGGGGAAGATGTTTTCTATTAACTGAGCGGTTAATACTATTACGGTTAAAGGCGTCTTGATGTCGTGAATGATCTTGCTGGCGGCAAGTCCGATAGCCATCAGCCTGTTTTTACTTAGCATTTGGTTCATCACGTCCACAAAACGCTCGTTAGTTTCCCGCAAGCGACCGGACAAGGTACGCATAAGATTGAACATCACCACGGGATGGTTGAAGGTGATATTGGTGAACACTTCGCGGGGAATTACGAGGAGTTCCACATCATCAATGGCTATCACGCTGGCAGAGCGCGGCTCGTCATTTATTATGCCCATTTCGCCAAAGAACTCACCGGGTTGAAGTACAGATAGTTGAGCAAAGGGAGTTTCAGGATTATTCAAGCCTTTGCTAATCTCAACCTTTCCCCGGCAGATAAAAAACAGGTTATCCCCCCAGGAATGCTCGGTAATAATCGCATCCCCGCGCGAGAAATGAATACGTTCCAAGTCTTTAGCGAAGCTTTGAACCACATCTTCACTAAGTCCATTAAATATCCCGATGTTCACGCATTTGCCATCATTTTGCATCTTCACCTCTACCCGTAAATCTCATAATTAACCGTAAGCGAAGGTAATGTGATATACCAAATTCTGTCAAGAAAGAAAACCAAAACACTAATTATCATTACATGTCTCGCCCAAAACATCAAATAGATCAGTGGAGACATTACTTGCAATACTGCCTGGCATTGTGTGGTGATCCGTTGCTACCTGTTAATCATCCCTGGAATTGACAACAGCTATCACTGTATAAAAATACATAACTGAGCTTGCTGCGTTAATGTCCGTGTATTGCGGAACTGAGATTGTAGCTATCAGATAGCTACTACTTGGAGTAAAAACAGGGGAAGTATGCCTATATATCTTGTATTGAACTCCGGTGAGCGGCGAGCCATTGATATCTGTAGTAACAGCAGGCCAGGTTAGCAACATGTTGGCCCCGGTTTGTGTGATAGATACTTTCGGGGTGTTTGGGGCGGAAATAGATTTAACCACAGCATTTGAGAATGCTGCATCAGAGAGGGTTCCGCCAGTGTACACTGCCCTGACAGCCCATTTGTATGTGCCAGCCATCTGGGAAGAAAAATCCGTGTCAGAGTAACTGGTGGAGCTAATGGGATGGGGATTTAGCAATGACCACCCAGAGGGATTGTTTTCTTGCCCGGATCTGAGGCGCCAAACATTATAACCATTAAGGTCTCGGAATTCAGGAGCGTTACTGGTAAAACTTAGTGCTTCCATGTTTCTATCCGATCGCTCTGAGTAAGTTACATAGGCTTGAATAAGCCAGTTATAGTTCAAAGAGGCACTTAAACCATAGAGAGTGTACCACGAGCCACCAATCCAAATCATATTGCCTTTCCCATTTATAGCGGGGCCGACATCGCAGCCAGCGGGATAGCCTCCTTGGGTATTGATATGATAGCCAACCCAAAGATCACCACTACTGGGGATATTGATCGTAGAAGGCAATTGTACCGTGTTCCAGGCGTTGATGGAAGGATTTGATATCACTTGAGAATAGACTTGGGTACCAGGATTGTTTGAAGTCCCGCCAGTCCACACTTTTAGAGTGTAAGTAGCATTGCTATAGCATGGATAAAACTTGATCTGACTAAGAAATCCTCCAAAATACTGGCTGAGGTCAGCTGGGCTCCAGCGTTGGGCAACAGTGAATTCATATGGCACATTCCATCCCAAACTGGTGTGGGGGCTACCATCCCCCCAACATATCCACTCAGAAACCGTTGGCACTGAGGGTGCTTGCCAATTCAAATTGACGTTTGAACCGGCAACAACAGCACTCAGTTGTGAGGGCGGATAGACCGACTCCACAAGAGTAAAATTCAATGTGGTTGTTTGCCCGGCGTAGATGTTTACGTATTCTGCAACGTAGTTATAGTTCGATTTGGTGGCAGAAACAAGATAATTGCCGCTATTTATACTGGGAAATGAATACTGTCCGTTGGTGTTGGTAATAGTGCTATTGCTGCCCAGGGATACGGTTGCCCCGGGTATGGCGATACCATCGCTAGTAACCGTTCCTTGCAATGCCCCCTGCTGTTGGGGATATATATGCATTACCGCGCCTTGATTCTGATTGAATGTGTATGATCCGGGATTCAAGTTGTTCAAATAGAAATAGCCATTGTAACTTCCGCTCCAACCCCAGTTAAAATGGAAATAATTGGTAGCTTGATATCCATCAAGTACCCAGGCATGGCCACTACTAGGGCTATAGCCCTGATACAGAATCGGACGTCCTAGATCCAAATCCGACGTTAACATCGATGCCCACGTTGAAGTACTGTAATTCGAAGCTTCATAGTACGCGGCTCCGCTATTATAGCGGAAATAGGTTACTAAAGCTGTCCTGGCATCTGTAAGATAAGCACCACTACCAGTAGGAGAATAGTCCATATTTGTCGCAACTCCACAATGATACAGCAGGGTAGAGATACTGCTATTAACGCTGGAAGTGCTATTGGGCATAGCAGCCCAGTTATAGGTGCTTGCCCCAAAATTCGCACTCAGAGTACCATAACTGCCTGCTGTGTATGAGTGAGAACTATTACCTGTGACAGGATGATTCCAGCGTTTCATTATTTGGGCCATTGCTGTGGCAGTGCAACCGGCCCAAACGTGTCCCCCGGGTCCTGAGCCATCGGCCGGACACATGCTGTTATATGGCCACCCCTGGTCCCAGGTTGTGCTAAGCAAGGCCGCAACATCCCTGGAAATGGTAAAACTACTATAATCTGCGTTGCGCAATTTCTGCCAGGTCGAATCTACACTAAGCGTGTGATTCTCCCTAATCTCATTGATTGTCCTTTGGTATTCGCCAATAAACCACGCAACATGATCTGGTAGATCATTCATCGGGAAGATGTCTGTAAGGGAATACGCAAGTATCGGATAGGCTCTGTCGTCTCCGGACAATATAACAAAACCAGTAGGTTTAAAGTTAATTACGTAAATGTCCGCTTGTTGTCCGCGCGCCGATAGTTTGTCTATCGCAAGCTCAGAATCGGGAGAACCTCCCTTGTGCACAAACAAACCAAGAGCTACCCTCTTAGCCTCCACTTCGCTAATGCTTACGGCATAAGATGAAATAAATATTAGAAACATCACTAGCATCAGTATATAGTTTTTCATATATACTCCTCTTACCAGGTATGGATTTGCGAGCATCAAAATGGTGCCACACGACCTGTGATTTAGAATACATTGCCACTCATCAAATATCCGGCATCATGTCAAGCTCAAAATTGCTTGTATTCACACATTGTTAGGCCTTCCTGATTTTAGTCTGCCAGCGATCACGTCTTTCATGGATACTTGGCAATCTGCTACAATGCACGATAAGCATTAAGCTGTGATAACTTCTTCCCTATTTGTCCAAGTGAGACGGGCATGCCAATATGGGCGATAGGGTGCAATCACCAAACATTTACCTGAGACAAAGCCCTTTTCCCCTCCATAATAGCAATGGCGTTTTCTGCTGCCATTATACCCATTGCGGTACGGGTTTCGATGCTGGCAGAGCCGATGTGCGGCAAGAGAACTACATTATCAAGTTTTAGTAGCTCTTCTGGAATCCTGGGTTCATGCTCATATACATCAAATCCGGCTGCAAAGATACGCTTCTCCGACAATGCTAATATCAGCTCGGTCTCATCAACAATAGCGCCACGGGCGGTGTTTATCAGCACTGCGGAGGGCTTCATCATTTTTATGGCGGCTTTGTTTATCATGTGCTTTGTCTCTTTGGTAAGTGGCGCGTGCAGGGAGATGATGTCCGAGTTCCTCATCAGGTGTTCCAGGCTAACCAACTGGGCTTCAAAGGGCAGTTCCTTAGCTCTGTTTCCACTATACAATATCTTCATGTTAAAGCCGCTTGCCCGCCTTGCAACAGCCTCACCAATTCTACCCATCCCAATTATGCCAAGTGTTTTGCCATAAACATCCTGCCCCAGCATCAGCATTGGCTCCCAAGCTCTAAACTTACCAGAGCGCAAGAATGCTTCGCTTTCTGTTATTCTGCGGCAGGTAGCCATTATTAGAGCCCAGGTTAGATCGGCTGTCGATTCTGTTAGTGCGCCTGCTGTATTACACACGGCAATATGCTTCGTAGTTGCATAGTCCACATCAATGTTATTATAGCCCACTGCATACGCAGAGATCACCTTCAGCTCTGGCGCGGAATCGATAATGTCCTTGTTGATGTCATCGGTTAACAGGCAGATTAAAGCTTCCGCGTTATGCAGTTCTGCTCTCAATTCAGCGTGAGTAATAGGTCTGTCAAAGGGGTTTACCCAAAGCTCAAAATACTCACGCAACTTAGCTATAGCTGCTTCGGGGATAGCGCGGGTAAGCACCAGCTTAGGCTTCATAAATACCTCACAAAGCTGCTAACTTCATGTCTCTTTGGCAGGGCAAATTCTTCTGCAGGAAAGCCGATGGGCGTCAGGCAGGCAATGTAATCGTCATGCGGAATCTTTAATATGTCTTTCACTTCGTCTCTATCCATGTCGGTAACCCAACAGGTGCCCAATCCGAAAGCCTTGGCTGCCAAAAGCAGATGATAAGCCGCAATGCAAGCATCCTGAACCTTTCTGCGTGCCAGATCTCCCCGGGCAACAACCGCGACAGCATAGGGCGACGCCAAGATAGGATCACCTGCCGGGCCACGTAAGTTCACTATCTGCTCCAAAGCCTCACGCTGCTTTACTACTATGTAATAGTAACTCTGCAAGTTACGTGCCGTGGGTGAATAGCGGCAAAGCTCAAATACCTTATTCATAAGCTCGTCTGGAACGGGACTGGGATGGTAATGTCTTATGCTGCGCCTCTGCATCAAGCCATCTTCCAAGCTTATAAATGGCTCCAGGGTGTGGTCGAAGCTCTGAAACTCCAGATTGCGTCCTTCGGGGTCTTTAGCCCAAAAATGAAAGATGGAGAATTTAGGATTTTCCCGGGGCGGATCCAAAGCAATGCTGCGAAACTTCTTAAAGGCTTCTTGCACCTTGCTGCGACTCTCAAAGAAAAATGTTATCGTTCCCTCTATGTCAGCGTTATCCGACTGGCAAAACCCCAATAATTGATTACCATTCCTAAAGATAACGCAAGCTCCCTGCTCGAGCCATATTGGCAGCTCTAACACCTTGCTGTAAAACTCTCTAATAATTCCCAAGTCACCCGTCTTAAAAAAAACAATACCGTGCATCATGGTGAACTCCTTATTATCTGGCTTGTGCATACAGATAGATTAGCCCAAAATAAGGCGAGGAGCAAGTTGCACTTATGACCTGTGAGCTTACGAACATATTGTGGACTTCATCTGTGGTGTTTGCCACGCTCTTTTTCCCTGCTGCTTCCTTGAAGCTATCCTGTGTCGAATACAGGATAGCAGCAGGGAAGCAGCAGGGAAGAAGGAGGGAAAAAGGTGTTAACAGGTTAACAGGTTAGCGGGTTAGCGGGTTAACAGGTTATCAGGTTAACAGGTTAGCGGGTTATTCGTCACAGCTATGTTGGATTTAGTTACATCACCTCAACACTTTACGATTACTATTAACCACAGTGGCACAGAGGGAGCTGAGATTAATGTATGCGTCTATGATCGGGTCTGGTGTTCATATCTCCCTAAAAATATGCAGAATGAATGATATGACCAGGGCGACTTCGACTCCAGCACACCAGCACTCCAGCACACCAGCACACCAGCACTCTTCCACCTTTTCACGTCGCTGGACAGGGCTAAAACACCGGAGTGATGACAGAAATCAAGAAAGCACTTGACAAATATCGGGCTTCAGGTTTGAAGGATCAAACCTAACTGGAGGATTAGTCCTAATTGGTAAGGCAGCGGTCTTGAAAACCGCCGGGTTATGCCCATGGGGGTTCGAATCCCTCATCCTCCGCCAGATAAAAAATGATTTCAGCCGGAGAGGTGACCGAGTTGGCTGAAGGTGCACGCCTGCTAAGCGTGTGTGGGTCAAAAGCCCACCCAGGGTTCGAATCCCTGCCTCTCCGCCAGTTATATAGTGTGCTGGGCAGTCGCCAAGCGGTAAGGCAGCAGGTTTTGGTCCTGCCATCCGGGGGTTCAAATCCTCCCTGCCCAGCCAGCACACTTTTACCAGAATGATACAGGGATGTCGTCTAATGGTAGGACAGCGGATTCTGGTTCCGTACGTAGGGGTTCGAGTCCTCTCATCCCTGCCAGTCTATTTGCCTTCGGAATATCCGGAGGCTTTTTTTGTGCCTGGATGATAAGTTCGGAACAAGCTATTGAGGAGAGGTTTGCTGGCTAATGCATGGCACTTAGGTGTGTTAGGCGATTTAGTAGCGAGCCCCGTTGGCTGCCCTTGCTTAAGTATAGGTCACTAACCACTACTTTATTAATTACATACACATCGTCTTTGCTATCTTCAGCGGGAGCGCGATAGCCCCAGGTGTCGTGCAGGACATAAGCTCTGCCATTGTAATGCCCTATGTATAGCATAATATGTCCATTAAGGCGCAGAAAACTAATGCCCGGCAAGCCCTCGTTTATTATAGTCTTTTCCCTGCTTGCTTCGTTACCAACAGGGCCAAAGTCGTATATCAGTTTAGCCGCTTTTGCCTGTTGAAGGCCGTTTCGAGGAAGCTTAAAGCCGAAGCAGGCAAAGATGTGTTTTAGCAAACTGGAGCAATCAAAATCGGCATCTGTGTCACCCCAGCCATAGGGCATATTAAGTAGGCGAAAAGCCTGTTTGTAAACGTTACGCGCGGTGTAGGGCAGATAGCCCTGACTGGCATCTTCTTTGGCAATGTAGCCAGGCATCAGGCTGTCTTTCACGGGGATTTGAACCTGGAAGTAGGCATCGGTTTCACCGATTAGCGGCAGTTTGGTACCCATGCGGCAAAATCCATGATACTGGCTTGCCTGGGCATCCTTCCACAAGTCGGCACGGGCTGCAGTGCTTACCACGAATGATTCTGCTTGTTGATATGCCAGCCACTGCTTTTGGGGTAAGAAGCAAACTTCACTTTTCAGATACCATCCGGTGGAGGTTGCACACGCGCCAAATACCCACTTGCCATCGGCGGAATCGTGATAGAACACGGTGGGAGTGCCAATATCATAACCGCTGTTTTGCATCTCGTCAAATTCTATGTCGAACACCTCTTTATTCAGGTTATTGAGCCCCGGGGCAAAGCGTTGTCTGGCATGCTTCACCGGGAAGCCAAAGCGCACTTTTATAGATAGCGGAACCTTTTCGAGATTGGCATTTCTGCGTAGCGAATCCAGCACAGCCTTTTGAGTTCGTTCGCCCGCGGAATTGTACTTGCCGATAGATGCTATGGTGCTTAGCAGCGATTTTATCTGGTTTCTTATTGTTATACCCGAAATAACCGAGGAATGCAGATGAATCTTGGTGTAGGTGCCTAACTTGTTTACCCGCTGGTTGTATTTGTCAATCATCCCGGAGGTCATTATCAGCTTGTCGGGATGGGGGTGGCGAGATATCCAGAAGCCGGGAGTGTTCATCTCGGGCAGCACGTTCGGTAGTCTGGGAGGAGCAGCGTAATAGCTTGGCTCCAAAGGATTACGGGCAAAGATATTCAGGCTAAAACATATAAACAGAATCAGGCAAAGCCAATGCTTCATACTTACTCCATTATGGTGTCCAATACGGGTAGCATTTCCGCCAGGAAGTCGTCATAGCGGTTATCAATTATTGCTTTGCGAGCCATCTGCATCAGTTCCTGGTAAAACCACAGGCTGTGGATGGTGGTTAGTCGCATACCGAGTATTTCATTCATGGTAATCAGATGGCGGATGTATGCGCGGCTGAAGTGGGTGCAAGTATAGCAGCCGCATTGAGGATCGATGGGCTTAAAATCCTCTTTGTAACGTGCTGCCTTTATTATCATCTTGCCATAGCGGGTAAATATGCTGCCTTTTCGCGCATTGCGGGTGGGCATAACGCAGTCGAACATATCCACGCCATTGGCAATATTGCGCAGTAAATCACTGGGGGTGCCTACTCCCATTAAGTAGCGTGGTTTATGCCTGGGCAAGATATCATTCAAGAAGGCGGTAACGCGTATCATGTCTTCCTTCTCTTCGCCCACAGCCAGGCCGCCAATTGAGTAGCCGGGGAAGTCCAGTTCCATTAATGCCAGAGCGGACTTCTCACGCAGGTCTTCGTATATGCCACCCTGCACAATGCCAAATAGAGCCTGATGTGCATGATTGTTAAATGCTTTCAGTCCGCGCTCTGCCCAGTCCAATGTGGTAACCAAAGACTTTGCCACATACTGCTTGGTAGCAGGGTAGGGCGGACATTCGTCAAAGCTCATAATAATGTCTGCGCCCAAAGCTTGCTGTATCTCCATTACGTATTCGGGAGTAAAATGATGCAAAGAGCCATCGATGTGGGAGCGAAACTTAACGCCGTCTTTACCAATCTTGCGGAGCGCAGCAAGGCTCATTACCTGAAAGCCACCACTATCGGTTAGCATGGGGCGATTCCAGTTTATAAACTTATGCAGTCCGCCTGCATCCCGGATAAGCTCATGTCCCGGACGCATGTAAAGATGGTAGGTGTTGCCAAGGATAATCTGTGCGCCTACCTCTTCCAGTTCATGAGGACTCATGGCTTTAACAGTGCCCAAAGTGCCAACGGGCATGAATACCGGAGTTAGGATATCGCCGTGATCGGTAGTAATATGGCCGGCTCTTGCCTTGCCACTGGTGTGTTGAAGGGTGAAACTGAACAAGTGCTCTCCTTTATTAGTGCCGCAGGGCAAAGATTCGAAGCATCAGCTTACTTATGTCGGAGTAGAATGCAAACAGCATTAACAATAGCAGCATGGCAAAACCAATGCGCTGCAACATTGCTTGAATGTGCATGGGTACCGGCTTCTTGAATATACCCTCCAGGAAGGCAAAAAGGATGTGCCCGCCGTCCAGCACGGGGATGGGTAGCAGATTCATGATCATCAGCGCGAGACTAATGCTGGCAAACACCACCAGCAAGTAGCTAATTCCCTTTTTTCCGGCTTGTTGACTGATGCTGGCCATCATTACCGGCCCACCAAGGTTGTTCTGTAGTTGCTTGGGCTCTTTTATCAGCTTGAATAGACCCACATAATTGGCAACCACAAAGCCTACCGTACTTTTAGCCCCATATTCTACTGCCTTTAATGGCGGATGTTGAATCCGGCTTTTAACCGGCATGGCCTGTCCAATCCCGATCATACGTTGCTTGCCCATAGCAATGTTCATTTCCAAGGCAATGCTGCGGCTTAGCACTTGCTCACCGCGCTTTAGCAGCAGATTTACACTTTCATTGTTGGAGTTTATAATGCGGTTGCGCATATCATACCAGTCGGAAACCTGCACGCTGTCTACTGCCAACACAATGTCTCCTGCTTTCAAGCCGCCGCGCCAGGCAGGTAATCCTGAGAATACCTCACCAATTTCTGCACTAACCCGTGGAGTTAGGGACTTAATAAGGCTATCCACCTCTGCTGCCTGAATGCTTAATCTCTGCTGCTCGCCATTGCGATACAGGATGATATTATTGCTTTTGGTGGGGCTAAGCTCACTTAAAAACTGATAGTAGCCCTTAACCTGTGTGCCGTTTACCACGGCAATGCTATCCGCAGGCATGAACACTTCTGACCAAATCCCCTCTGCTTTTTGGATAACGGGGGTAAAGTCTTCCTGAATTTGCGGGACCATGAAAGCAGCGATGAACAGTAATGCGGCAAACAGCAGATTGGCAAAGGGGCCGCTGAAGGCGATAAGTGCCTTTTTCCACCAGGCTTTCTGCCGGAAGGACAGCCTTTTGGCAAGGCCATCGTCCTCATCATCCGGGTTCTCGCCCACCATCTTCACATAACCACCCAAAGGAATCCAGGCAATCCTGTATTCTGTATCTCCGCGAGTAAAGCTAATAATTGGCTTGCCAAACCCGATGGAAAACTTCTCGATACCCACTCCGCAAGCTTTGGCCACCAGAAAATGACCAAGCTCATGAATGCTTATCATCAGTCCCAGGGCAACAAGCATCAGGAGGGTATTAAACATTGCACCCTCCAGGTGGTGACAAAACTACGCTTTCCACCTTTTGCTAATTTGCCTTCTTGGACATGGTAATGGCAATAAAACTTGCCACATCGGTAGCGTAAGAGCCAGTGCCAAAGCCCGCATCATAACCAAGCTCGATGGCGAGTTCATGCGAGATGCGTGGACCACCGCAAACAAACAGCATCTTGTCTCTCAGTCCCTCCGCTTCGGCAAGCTCTATCAAACGGGTAAGATTCTTGATATGTATATTCTTCTGGGTTACCACCTGCGAAACGAGTATCACGTCCGCTTTCTCGGCTCGAGCGCGGGCAAGCAGCTCTTCACTGGGAACCTGTGCGCCCATATTTATGGCGTTGAACCCATGATAACGCTCCAAACCATAACGGTGATTATAGCCCTTCATGTTCATAATAGCATCAATTCCTACAGTATGCGCATCGCTTTCTATGCATGCGCCAACCACTGTTATGCTACGGCCAAGATGCTCGGATATATAGGCGTCGGTAGCTTCCATGTCCATTACGGGAGTATCCACTACCTTCACCTTTATCTGGCTGGTATCCACTCCGGTGGAAGTAACAGCGTAGGCTATAAAATGAGTAAAGCCCTCACGTAAATCGCGCATACCTGTTATCTCAGCATCATCAAAGCCCATTTGTAGCAGCAGCATTCTTGCGGCTTCTTTACCAAAGGCATCGGCACTTACCGGCAGTGAAAAGGATAGCTGCATCTTGCCATCGTTCAGAGTATCGCCATAGGGTCGAATGATATTGTTGTTCATAAACCAAGCTCCTGTTTCATTTGCTGCATGAAGGGATTGTAATAGTCCTTGTCGCACATAAACACCCCATCCAGGCCTTTTCCGCCATTTTCGGGACGCTTAATCTCGGCAAATTCTCCCTTCGCCATAGATGCAAACAGACCTTCTTCTGCCACCTTTTCCAGAAAGTCTACTGCCTGCTGCAACACTTCATTTGCTCTGCGGTTTACAAAACTATCCGGTGCCAGGCAGAGACTGGCATTAAGGTCTTTAACCGCTTTAAACAGGTATTGAGCATTCTCGATAGCCAGCGAGCGGTCGGCAAGATGAGGGGTGTGAATAGCCTCAGTCATCATGCCTAAAAGCTGAACGCCCTGTCCCGTTAACTGGCCAAGGAAATTAAACATAGCATCCATCAAATGGGTTTTAAATATATTCCCGCTGGCAAACTTAGTGGGCGGCATATACTTAACCGGTGCATCGGGGAAAAGCTCTTTGGTAAGCAGGGCATGAGATAGCTCGTAAACAAAGCTGTTCTCAATCTCGGGATCTATTTCGTAAGCATGCCCCAAGCCCATTTTTTCTGGCTTAATCCCGCTTAACAGGGCAAAGCTTTCATTTATCAACTGGCTGGCAGTTACAGTATATGCCTTATCTATTGCGTCGGAGGTGGTTAAATAGTTATCCTCACCGGTCTGAATCTCTATGCCAGCATAGGCATTAATCATGCGGGCAAAGTATTGATCCAACAAGGTACGCTTGGGATTAATGTCGCGGAAAAGTATGCCATACATGGCGTCATTTAGCATCAAATCCAGGCGTTCAATGGCTCCCATTACGGCTATTTCCGGCATGCAAAGCCCGCTGGCATAGTTGGTAAGGCTAATGTAACGCTTTTCTTCGGCGGATACTTCATCCAGAGCGGCACGCATAATGCGGAAGTTTTCCTGAGTGGCATAAGTTCCGCCAAAGCCAACAGTTGTGGCACCGTAGGGAACGTAGTCCAAAAGGGATTGAGCAGTGCTGCGGATAACGGCAATGATGTCGGCACCTTCACGGGCAGCGGCACGTGCCTGGGTTACATCTTCATAGATGTTGCCCGTAGCGACGATAACGTATATGGCGGGCTTACGGCGTTCACCGTAGGTGGCAAACAGCTCTTCCCGCTTTTGTTTCTGGCTTTTTATATGAGAAAGCATTTTGTCTGTAAGTGGGCTAAGAACTGCCAAGATATCGGCATTATCTGCCAGTGGCAGTTCACTTAGCACCAACTGACCCGATGCTACCTGCTGGGCAACTTGCTGGGCACTAAGACCCTTTATGTGCATGGCATTTGCCACCCACACGGCTGCGCCTTTGCTGATGGCAGAATGCTCGGTTAGCTGGTCGATAACGATGTTGGGCAAGGGCTTTCCGCCTTCATCGGCACCGTCGATGCCCATCAATCGCAATACTGTGCGCTCTATGGCAACAGAGCTGTAACCATCGAATAACCAGCTAAAGTCGCCGGTTATCTTTTGGGCTGCAATGCGAGAGCGTTTCACCAAATCCTGATTAAGTTCCAGTTTTAGCATTATTACTCCAAGTTCTTGTTTTCAGAAGTGTTGACGAGCTTTTTAGCTATGGTGTTTTGGTCAAGCCATTTCCTTTTATCATGGTGTTTGAACCCTTGGAAATTGCTTCTTCGAAATGCTGTATCATTACGGATGAATTACGCATCCCATCCGTATTTCATGCGTAATTCATAAGCAATTCGCTCATGGAAGAAACGGGATATGGGGGCTAACTGCTTAGTTAATAAGAGTATTATGAGTGATGCAATAGAGAGGACAAGGTGATATATCAGGCATTAGGCAGAAAATTAGCACTCTACCCTTGCCAATTGCTAATTTATGCTTATCATGTATAGAAAACGTTTATGGAGGCTACCATGCCGATGTTAGATGATAATGTGTTGCAAGAGGTTAAGAAAGCACTTGCCAATATGGACAAACCCGTTACTTTAGAGCTATTCAGTCAGGCATTTGAATGCGGATATTGCAAAGAGACTCACCAGTTATTAGAGGAGCTTAGTGCTGCCAATCCATTGTTACAGCTAAAGCTACATCAGTTCGAAAGTGATGCAGAGGCAGTGAAGCAATTTGGCATAGACAAGATTCCCGCCATTGCCGTAACAGGCGAAAAGGATTATGGAATAAGGTTCTACGGCATTCCCGCCGGCTATGAATTCTCTTCTTTGCTATCGGCAATCTTGATGGTATCAACCGGAATAACCAAGCTAAGTGCAGAGGCAAAGAGCTTTTTGGACAATCTTGCCAAGCCAGTACATTTGCAGATATTTGTAACCCCCACGTGCCCCTATTGTCCGCCTGCTGTAATGCTTGCGCATCAAATGGCGTTTTATAGCGACAAGGTGAAGGCAGACATGGTGGAGATTAGCGAATTTCCGCATCTTGCACAGAAGTATTCGGTGCAGGGTGTACCCCGTACCACCATTAACGAGAAGTGGTTTGTGGAAGGTGCAGCCCCTGAAGCCATGCTGATTGCCAGGATAAAGGAAAGCCTGTAAGATGCTGGATTTTAAGCTTAATCTTGGCTCAAATGCCGATGCCGGGGCATTGTATGACCTTATCATCATCGGCGGAGGTCCCGCAGGGCTGAGTGCCGGCCTTTATGCTGCCAGATACAAGCTGAAGACCCTGATGATAGAGAAAGCCGTGGTGCCGGGAGGTCAGCTTATTTCCACTCAATGGGTGGAGAACTATCCCGGCTTCCCGGAGCCTGTTTTGGGTCAGAAACTGGCTAAGGACATGGAAACTCAGGCGAAGCTGTTTGGCCTGGAGATTGTGCAAGAGGACGTTACATCTGTTCAGCTAAAGGGTGAGATAAAGGAGATCACTACTATTTATAACACCTGGAAGGCAAAAACTGTCCTCATTGCCACAGGTTCATCACCGCGAAAGCTGGGGCTGCCCGGCGAAGCAGAGTATGCTGGCAATGGCGTGTCTTATTGCGCCACCTGCGATGGCCCCTTTTATCCCGATAAGGTTGTGGCGGTAGTAGGTGGAGGTAATTCTGCCTTTGAAGAATCCTTGTTCCTTGCCAAGTATGCACGAAAGCTTTATCTAATTCACCGTTCCGGGAACTATAGTGCCGATCCCATACTGCAAGACAGGGTGAAAGCAGAGCCAAAGATTGAGCTGATGCCCCATAATGTGGTGGAATCCCTCGCTTTTGCCGAAAGTCCCAGAAAGATTATACTGAAAAGCACTGTAAGCGGTGAGACTTCTGCCCTGGAAGTGGATGGGATATTCATATTTATCGGTGCAATACCCAATACAGGGCTGTTTGAGGGACAGCTTGAACTGGCTGGAGGCTATATTGTTAGCGACAGGGAGCATGCAACTTCGGTGGAAGGAGTTTGGGCGGCGGGTGACGTTCAGGAAAAGGTGTTGCGCCAGGTTGCCACAGCCGTTGGTGATGGTGCCAATGCTGCACATGCCATTCATAGCTATCTGATGCACAGGAGTTAAGCATGCCGGAGTTACCCGAAGTTCAGACTGTGCTAAACGGATTTGCCGAGGCGATACAGGGTAAAAGCATCAATGCTCTGGAATGCTACTATCCCGGAACGGTGGTGCTTGACCCACAGATAGGGGCAGATGCATGGCCGGCACAAATGACCGGTTATCAGCGCAGAGGCAAGTATATGCTGGTGCACCTGAGTGGTGGGCACAGCCTGATAATACACTTGCGGATGACCGGCAAGCTGGTGTTTGCAGCAAGTTCGGATGAAGCATTGTTACATGAGCGTGCTCGCTTTTATCTGGCAGGGAATGAGGTGGTGCACTTCATAGATCCCCGCACCTTTGGCAAGATTGTGCTGTGCCGCACAGCTAACCTGAATAAGTATATGCCCAGGCTGGGACTTGAGCCTCTTGAGGATGAGTTCAATGCCAAAAGCTTGCAGTCGGCATTGGCAAATAAGAAAGCTCCCATCAAAACGGTGCTTTTAGACCAGAGAGTAGTAGCCGGACTGGGAAACATTTATGTGTGCGAAATCTTGTATCATGCAGGCATCATGCCGGATGTGCCTGCGGGTAAGCTGAAACTACCCGAGATAAAGCGGATAGCGAAGTTCACTATTAGCGTGTTAAATCAGGCAATCATGATGGGCGGAACAAGCGTGTCCGACTTTCGCAGGATAGACGATAAGAGCGGTGAGTTTCAGAACTTCCTGGCAGTTTATCAAAAAGATAAATGCTCCAGGGGGCATGAAGTTAAGAGGGTTAAAATGGCTGGCAGGGGCACATTCTATTGTCCTGTATGCCAGAATCAACAAAGTTAAGTGATAAAAGACATAAATTACCTTGACCGGGAATGCTAATTGCTCTATTATGTATGGTAGGAAGGCAGATTGATGTAAATAAGAAAATACATTTTAATGGAGAATTAGTTTAATGAAGGCAATAAAGCTGCGCGAAGGCATATACTGGGTTGGCGCAATCGATTGGGATTTAAGAAACTTTCATGGATACCTCACTCAACGAGGCAGCACCTATAATGCCTATTTGATTATCGACGAAAAGATAAGCCTGATAGACAATGTAAAGAGCTATCTTTACGACGAGATGATAGCCCGTATTAGCGATGTAATAGACCCATCAAAGATAGATATATTGATTCAGAACCACGTGGAGATGGATCACTCAGGTGGCTTACCACAGATAATGAAGCTGCTCCCAAATACAAAGCTATACACAAATGCAACCGGCATAAAAGGTCTTAAGCTGCACTATAAAGAAGACTGGAACTTTGTAGAAATAAAGAGCGGCGATAGCATAAACATTGGTAAACGCAATTTAAGTTTCTTAACCACGCCTATGGTGCATTGGCCGGATAACCAGTTCACCTATTGCCCAGAAGAGCAGATTCTTTTCTCCAACGATGCTTTTGGTCAGCACATTGCCTCATCAGAGCGTTTGGCAAACGAGCTTCCTATCGGCATTGTGTTAGAAGAAGCCAAGAAGTATTATGCAAATATCGTGCTGCCATACTCCAGGCAGGTTCAAAAGGTGTTGGAAGCTGCCGCTCCGCTTGCCATAAGCATGATTTGCCCCAGTCACGGAGTGGTTTGGACAGAGGACAACATCCCCCTTATTCTCGCAGAGTATAAGAAGTGGGCATATAGTGTATCCGATCAGCATAGTGCTTTGGTGATTTATGACACCATGTGGAAATCCACTCAGATTATGGCATACGCCATTCATGAAACATTCGAGAAGCTTGGAATACGCTCCAAGCTGCTCAATTTGCAACATAACCATATTTCAGACATAATGACCGACATAATAAGTGCTAAGTTCATTGCGGTTGGTTCACCCACGCTAAATAGCTCCATATTGCCTACAGTGGCTGCCTTTATGTATTATCTGAAGGGTTTATCTCCCAAGGATAGATTCGGCCTTGCCTTTGGCAGTTATGGCTGGGGTGGGCAGAGCATTCCCATTCTGCATCAGCTTTTAGGTGACCCCAAGGAATGTGGATTTGATATGATGGAACCCTTAAAGCTTCAATACATCCCCAACGATGCCGACTTAGCAGCTATGAAAACCAAGCTAGAACAACAAATAAAAGATAAGCTGGAGGATAAATGATCAGCAAGAAACTACAAGACGCCATTAATGCACAGATTAACCGTGAACTATATTCCGAGTATCTATACATCAGCATGCAAGCATGGTTTGCCAACCAAAACCTGGATGGCTTTGCCAACTGGATGGATGCTCAGAGCAAAGAAGAACGCTTTCACGCCATGAAATTCTTTAATTACCTGATTGAACGCGGCGGGAAGGTTGAGCTAAAGGCAATAGACAAGCCCGTGATTGACTTCAAAACACCACTGAAAGCCTTCACGATGGCACTTGAACACGAGCAATTCATCACCAAGAACATAAATGACCTGATGGAAATTGCCATTAAGGAAAAAGACCATGCCAGCAGAGGCCTTCTTCAGTGGTTTGTGGACGAGCAGGTAGAAGAAGAAGCCACGGCAGACAAGATTGTAAGCCGCTTAAAAATGATTGGGGACAATGCCCATGCCATCTTTATGATGGACAATGAGCTTGGTCAAAGAGTATTCACACCACCAGTTACAGGCGAATAAAATAGATATGCAAGGTGAGGGAGCGGGACTTCAGACCTGTCCCTCACTTTATGCATCATTAGCTAATCTTCACCAAAGTCCAGTTTCGAGGTATGTATGTTGCCTATTAATGTTGAGAGCCTATATTCGCAGATTTTTTTAAATGCCGTGGTTGCCATCGGTGTAACCGATAAGAATGGTAAATACATAATAGTTAATCCCACATGGTGCGAGCTCTTGGGCTATTCTGCCGAAGAGGCATTAAACCTGAACATAAGCGACGTTACTCCCGAAGAAGACAGAGGCAATAGCATAACTAGCTTCACCTTTTTAAAATCTGAAAAGGGTAACCACATCAGGAAGCAAAGACGCTATAAACGTAAGGACGGCAGCATCTTTTGGGCAGATCTCCATGCTTCGGCTTTGTATGATACAGCCGACAACGTAATCGGCCTATTGGGCGTGTTTGTAAATATCGATAAGCAAGTTCAAGCCGAGCAGGTTCAGAAGCAACTGATGAGCAACATGGAAGATGTAAACAAAAAGCTGAACCTCGCCAATGACGACCTGAAACGGCTGTCGCGTCAGGATACCTTAACCGGTTTGTATAACCGCCGGGTTTTGGAAGAGGTGCTGGAAAAGGAAAGTAACCGCTCTCAAAGAACTAAACGTGGCTTTGGCATTGCCATAGCAGATATTGATAATTTTAAGCATGTGAACGACACATACGGGCATGACTGTGGTGACTTGGTGCTGAAAGAACTGGCAAAAGTATTCCTGAAGGGCATACGCAGCACAGATACTATGGGCAGATGGGGTGGAGAGGAGTTTTTATTCATCTTTCCAGAAACCACCTGCCAGGGTGCAATGATAGTAATAGAACGTATCCGCAGCCAAGTGGAAGCCTTGAAGCTGGAATACAACGGACAGCCGATAAAAGTTAGCACCACCATTGGGCTTAGCTATCATCATGGAGATGCGGAGAGCGCAGTGATGATTACTGAAGCCGATAAGGCACTATATAAAGGTAAACACAACGGCAAGAATCAGGTTCTGTGCTATCAGGATTCCTGCACAGACATCGAGTAAGTAGCTACCAACTATAGAATATACACCTGCCAATCATTCTGCTTCCCTGCTGCTTCCTTGCTGCTATCCTGTATCTCATACAGGATAGCAGCAAGGAAGCAGCAGGGAAGATGCATAAATGATACTAGAAAATCTTAGTGCAGTCCCAGTTCTTTTTTGTAGCTGTCTATCTCGGCACGTTCTTTGTCAAATCCGGCTTTACCCATAAGGGCATAGGTGGCTATCTTGCCTGCTTCCACGCCGGGTTGATCCAGGGGATTAATATGCAGCAGTTTGCCTGCGAAAACGGTTTGAATCTCATACATCATAATGAATTCGCCGAGGTGATATTCGTCTATCTGCGGGAAGATGATATTGCAATTCGGGCGCATGGCTTTGCTGAGGGCTATCTCAGTGGCAAAGCGTTCGGCATTTAATAGCTCCGATAGCTTTCTGCCGCCCAGGTAGCTTACTTCCTCACGGTCTGGGTGCAGATTTGGTATCAGGTAGTCATGCTTGAAGTTTTCCACGGTGAGGAAGGTGAACACCTTGTCGTTCGGGCCCTCTGCATAAAGCTGCACCTGGGAGTGCTGATCGGTGGTTCCCAGTGCTTTCACGGGTGTTTGCCCTACGTAGATGTCGCGGTTTTTGATGTCTTTGCGTTTGCCCAGGCTTTCTGCCCAAAGCTGGCGATACCAATCGGCGAAGTCGTATAGGGCATTTGAATAGGGCATCATAACGCTGATATTCTTACCCTGGCGGAAATAGAGGAAGTGAATAAGTCCATTCAAGTATGCAGGATTGGACAATGGGTCGGCTGTCTCGCAGCGGTCTCGCATTGCCGCAGCACCGCGAAGCAATTCGTCAATATCCATGCCAGTGAAAGCGGATGACAGCAACCCCACATCGGTTAAAATAGAGAACCTGCCACCAACGTTGTCGGGGACAATAAAGGATTCATAGCCTTCTGTTTTAATCACTTGGCGCAAGAAGCCCTTTTCCTGGTCGGTAGTAATAACCATACGCCTACGGTAATCGGAGGGGTAACGCTGCTTTAATATGTCCATCAGGATCATGTATCCCGCCATGGTTTCCGCAGTTGTGCCGCTTTTGGTAATAACGTTGAAGATTGTGCTGTCCATGTTTATGGAGCTAAGGATCTCATGCAGGAAAATGGGGTCTACATTATCGTAAACAAATAGCTTTCTGGGCAGTTCACGTTCGGTGCGTAAAGCGGTGTATAAAGCTTTGTTGCCCAGTGCAGAGCCGCCTATACCCAAAACGACCATTGTGTCGAACATCGGGTTGAGCTTTGCCATAAAGTCAGCTATGTGCTTTGTGCTTTGCTCCGGTAAGCTATAGAAGCCCAATATATCTGCCCGGCGGTCGGATAGTATTTCTGCATGGGCAGCTTCGTAGAGGGGGCGTGATTCATTTAGCTTTTCTGTCGGGAGTGCCGAGGGGAACCTTTTGGAGGCAAGTAAATTGTGATATTCATAACGCAGCATGATGTCTCCTATAGCTGATAATAGTGTTTCAGTTCTGTGAAGATTAGCCTCTCAATTTCTGGAACCGAGCAAGAGAAGTCGAATCGGGATATTATCTTGAATAGCTTGTTGTCACACTTTTTGATGATGGCTTTAATCATGAAGTAGTTATTTGGGCTGATGCTGAATTCTTGAACTCCCATGCCTAGCAGCAGCGGGATATAGTGTGGGGTGGAGGCCATTTCCCCGCATACAGAAATGGGGACTTTATACTTGGCAGCACTTAACACGCTTTGTCTTAGAAGGCTAAGAACAGCGGGATGATGCTGAATGTAATAGCGGGAAACATTATCGTTGTTACGGTCAACGGCAAGCGTGTATTGAACAAGGTCGTTTGTGCCGATGCTTAAGAAGTCGCACACCTGTGCCAAAGCGTCTGCGCCCAAGGCTGCCGAAGGTATTTCTATCATAGCACCAAGCTCTATGGAGCTGTCGAATGCCACACCTTCGGAGTACAGCTCTTCCTGGCAGTGATTAAAGATGTGTTTTGCCTCCATGAAGTCTTCCACATCAATAATCATGGGGAACATTACTCTTATCTTGCCAAAGGCGGAAGCGCGCAAAATCGCCCTAAGCTGAGTTCTAAACACTTCGTGATGGGCGAGGCTGAATCGGATGCCGCGATTGCCCAGATAGGGATTTTCTTCCGCAGCTCCCAAACCAAAGGGAGCGAGCTTGTCACCGCCTAAGTCAAATGTCCTGATAGTTACTGGAGTTGGTGCCATTTGCTCTGCCATGTGGCGGTAAATCTCGTATTGTTCGTCCTCAGAAGGCAGGCTTTGGCGCGAGATGTATAAAAACTCTGTTCTAAAAAGCCCAATGCCATCGCAGCCAAGATTTATTATGCCATCCAGCTCTTCGGGAACACCTATGTTGGCATAAAGGGTAACCTGTTGGCCGTCTGCCGTCTGGGATACCGCGGCTTTCAGCTCTGCCAGTTTTTGGCGGAGCAGCTCTTCCACCTGAACTTTTTGGGCATAGTAGTCCAGGGTTTCTTCATCAGGATTTATCACCAGCTTGCCTTCGTCACCATCCACTATAAGTAAATCATCGTCCTGCAAAGTGCTTATCAGTACGGGGATATTGGCAATGGCAACAAGATTAAGTGCCCTGGTTAAGATGGATGCGTGTGAATTGTAGCTGCCTTTGGCACAGAGATAAGCTTTAACTCCAGCACCTGCCAGCCGGCTGACCATGGATGGGGTAATCTCGGCAAAGATAGGAATGTGGTCACTCTCCATATCTTTTGGAAGGGTACCTGTAATGCCGTTTAAGGCATTCAATAGCCGCGTTCCCACATCACGGTAGTCCGCAGCTCGAAGGGCGAAGGATTCCACACTCATGGCTTCAAATTGGCTAACGATGCTGGTAAAAGAGTCCTGAATGGCCATGCACGTGTGGTGAAGCTTGTCTTTTATAGCGCTTACAACCATGTTTTCTATTTCTGGATCGTGTAAGATATCTCTGTGACTGGCGATGATTTCTTTGTCTCGGGAGTTTAGATTGCTGCTGGATATGTCGTGGGCAATTTCAGTATCTACTATGGCTACTGCATCGCGAAATCTGGCAATCTCTTTGTTTACGTCTTCTTCGCTAATGCTGTATTTGTCTATTACGTGTTCTTCAGGCTTGAT
This sequence comes from uncultured bacterium, assembly GCA_938009275.1. GTDB lineage: Bacteria > Cloacimonadota > Cloacimonadia > Cloacimonadales > Cloacimonadaceae > Cloacimonas. The sequence goes on along the minus strand of CALLHY010000039.1, from coordinate 6,370 downwards.
ATGCAGCGCTCTGCCAATGAAGAGGCCGTTATTTATGCTATTGCCAGATAACCGTTGCATTTTTACTCACCAAATCCGCTTTTGATGAGGTCTGATAACTCAGTTAAGAGATAGTCCTCGTCAACTCCATCGGCAACAAGCTCAAGATTGGAACCGCATTCGGCAGCCAGCATCATAACGCCCATAATGCTTTTGCCATTCACTTTCATCCCGTCTTTCTCGATAAAGAAGTCGCTTCTGAACTTTGTGGCTGCCCTTACCAACAGGGCGGATGGGCGTGCGTGCAATCCCAGCTTATTGGTTACCGTTACTGCTATCTTTTTCATTTACCTTGCCATCCATCCCTTTTGCCAGGGTTTTCTTGCGGATTTCGTCATTTATTCTGCGGTTAAAGTCCTCTGCAGCATCATAACCAACGCCTTTCAGGATCATGTTCATTGCCGCCACTTCTACTATCACCGATACATTCTTGCCTGGAGACACAGGAAGATAGATAATGGGTATCTTCACACCCAGGTGTTCTGCGTAGTTATTTGCCAGGCCGATGCGCTCATAATCCATGTTTTCTTGCCATGGCATCAGCTCAATTTGTAGATCAATGGACTTTTGTTTACGGGTGCGCTCAATGCCGAACATGCGTTCTGCATTCACGAAGCCCACACCTCTTATCTCCATGAAGTGCCCAAAATCACGCCCTGGCTTGCCAAAAAGCTGGTCGTCTAAATAGCGTAGGGTGATAAGATCATCCCCGATAAGGCTATGCCCCCTGTGAACTAAGTCCAATGCACATTCACTCTTGCCTATTCCGCTTTTACCGGTAAGCAGAATACCCAGTCCGAAAACGTCTATTAATGTGGCATGCAGGGTCTTTTCAAGTGCGAAAACATCATGTAGATAACGTGATAAGTGTTCTATTAGGTTTATTGTGGAAAGCCTGCTGGATAGAAGTGCAACATTGAGGTCATTGGCGATATATTCTGTAATTGGTGGTAGTGTAAGACCTTTGGAGATAATAATGCATGGGATATCTGTCTTGAATACGTCACGAATGCGGGCTATTAATTCATCCTCATTCAGGCTTTGCAGGTATCGAACCTCAGTCTCGCCAAAAACTTGGATGCGGTCGGAGGAAAACACTTCCAAAAAGCCTGCTAATGCCAAACCAGGCCTGTTCACATGCGGTGAGCCCAGCCTTTTGTTCAGGGTTTCCGGTTCAGTAATCAAGGAAAGTGCCAGGTCTTTCTTTTTGGCATCAAAAAAGTCTCGTACGGTTATCTCTTTCATATCTTATCCCAAGTCAATCACACATGGTAAAACAAAGGAGGAAGAACAAGCCAGTTGCAAGCATGCTGTTTACACCGAACTGCTAAGCATGGTACCGGGTTGCTCTTCCTCGCAATCATTATTCTTACTTTTGTTCAAGCATCAAGGCTCAAACAGTTTATAGAACTCATTGTCTTTCTTAACCAACACGTTTATTCTATCTGTTTCCAAGTTCTTGAAGATCATGAAGTCTTCTTTGGCATCATCTATCTTCTCCAAGGCTTCTTCCACAGAGAGTGTTTCTGTAACAACCCGTTTCGTTTTTACGGTTTTATGCGCACGGTCAACGCTGTTCACATGAAAGTCCGTAGCACGGGAGAAATCATCGAAATGGTCTTTCAGAGCACGCTTCTGGTGGTCTGTTATTCGATCCTTTAGTTTCTTAATCTGACCTTCCATCTTATCCAAGGCAGTGTCGATTGAAAGGTACATATCCATCTCTTCGGCTTCACTTTGTAAGCTGAATCTGGCTGCGTGAAGCGATAGCTCACAAACGTTGCGGCTGTTCTCCAGCGCAAGCGTTACATGCACAGTGATGATGTGATCAAAATACTTCTTCAGCTTCAAGCAAGAAGTCTCCACATAATCTCTGATTGCTTTGGTCAGCTCAAAGTGGCGGGCAGTAATTGTGATCTGCATGATGGAATCCTCCTTAAATTTTGTGGATTGATAGGTTTTGCAGGTCTTCTATCGATTCCATTATTGCTTCCGACATCGTGGGATGCGCAAACACTATGGCTTCGACATCTGCTGCTGTACGTTTACCGGCTATCAGGATGGCTCCCTGTGCAATAAGCTCGGCTGCTCCATGACCCATGATATGCATACCGACCAGCTCTCCTGTTTCAGGATGGGCAATGGTTTTCACAAAACCGTCTGTTGCATTCATAGCCATGGCTTTCCCGTTTGCTGCAAAGGGGAATTTGCCTACCTTAACTTCGCCGTATTTCTCAGTTGCCTCAGCCTGGGTAAAGCCTACTGAGGCGATCTCCGGATGCGTGAATGTGCATCGCGGTATGTTTGTATAATTCAATTCATCATAATGAAATTCTTGCTTTGCTTCCAGCATGGCGATATGCTGCGCAGCTATAAGGCCTTGCTTGCTGGCGGTGTGGGCAAGCTGAAGCTTTGCCGTTACATCACCAATGGCATACACGTTTTCGATGTTGGTGCGCATATATCTGTCTATTATTATCGCAGCCCTGTCTGAATCTAAGTTCAAACCTTGCCAGTCCAGGTTATTCACCGGGTTTCTGCCAACGCTAATCAGCACTTTTTCGGCTACAATACTATTGTCGTTACTCAGGTTTAGCTTTAGCCCTTCATCGGTTTGGTCTATACTCTGCACGCCTACTCCGGTAAGCACCTTTATTCCTGCTTTCTTGAAGCTAAGGGCGAGCCGCTTCGATATCTCTTCATCTTCCATGGCTACCAGCCTGGGCAAAAACTCAATGATGCTTACTTGCACCCCAAAGGTGGCAAAGATGGAGGCAAATTCACAGCCGATAACTCCCCCGCCAACCACTGCCAGGCTCTTGGGCAATGTGTCCAGCTTCAGTATTCCTGTGGAGGACATGATGTCTTGCTCGTCTATAGCAATTCCGGGCAAGCTTTTGGCTTCGCTTCCGCTGGCTACTATCAAATAATCGCAGGTGAATGCTTCACCGCCCCCGCATGTAACCTGATAGCCTGTTTCTGCCTTGCTAACGGCAATAGCCACACCTGTTACCACCGCTATCTTACGTTTCCGAAACAGGTATTCAATTCCGCCAACCAGCTGCTCCACAACGGCGTTCTTCCTGTTCCAAATCTTGCGATAGTCAATCTTTACTTCCGGCTTACTAAGCCCGTAGCTTTCGGCGTCTTGCATCTCAGACAACAGTTCTGCGCTTTTTACCAGCGCTTTAGTGGGGATGCAGCCCCAGTTCAGACAGATACCGCCAAGTCTGTTCTTTTCTATCACCAGGCACTCAATATCATATTGTGCAAGCCTGATAGCGGCTTCATAGCCACCCGGGCCACCGCCGATTATTATCACTTTATAATGTTGCATTACCTTCTCCTGAGATGGCTGTTCAGTATCCCCAGTTCATCCCGGTATTTTGTTACTATTCTTCTGGATATATTCAGCCCATCAGCTTTTAGCCTGTTTACAAGTTCCTGGTCGCTTAGTGGCTTCTTCTTGTTTTCCAGTTCTATCATCTTAATTATTTCGGATTTCACCCTCTGGCGGGAGATGCTTTGATAGTCATCATCCAGCCCAGCCGTAGAGGTAAAAAAGTCCTTAAAGGCAAAAATGCCATAAGGGGTTTCTGCATATTTGTGTTTAACCACACGGCTGATAGTAGATTCGCTAACTCCAAGGTCCTGGGCGATTACCGAATAGGTTAATGGTTGCATCTGTCCGCTGCCCAAATAGAAGAAGTCGTACTGATGCTTAATAATTGATAGCGACACTCTTTCCAGGGTACGCATGCGCATGAAGATAGACTTTATCAGGAACTTGGCAGAATTTATCCTCTCGCGCACAAACTGCATGGTTTCTTTGTCAAAATAGCCCCTATTTATCATCTTACGGTATCTGGGGCTGATTATTATGTTTGGGGTTATCTGGTCGTTTATTATCACCACATAATCACCATCGATAAGTTTCAAGGTTACATCGGGGAAAACATAAGAAGCACTGGAGCTTAGTATTCGCAGCCCGGGCTTTGGATCCAGCTTAGACACTTGCTCTTTGGCTGCTAAAACTGTGTCTTCAGATACTCCATAAAACGAAGCTATCTTCTGATAGCGTCTATGAATAAGGTTATCGAACTGGTCACCTATTATCCCACAGATTATCCTGTTCTCTTTTTGATCCTCACTTAGCTGCGCCATCAGGCATTCGCAGAGGCTGCGGGCACATATCCCCTTGGGGCTTAGATTCAGCACCATTTGATGCAGCTCTTCTGCCCTGTCTTTGTGTATCCTGAACTTCCGGGCCAGGTTTATAATGTCCAAACCCTCGGGCAAAAAGCCATAAATGTCGCATGAGTCTATAAGGTCGGTAATATAGTCTATCTCATTTACAGGCAGATTAAGGGGATAAAGCTGTTCCAAATACTTCTCTTTGGCGTTTTCTTCATAACGGATAAGGGACTCTGTGTGGTCTGCTTCGCTATCTCCATGCCAAGCGTCATAGCCAGAGTGATAGTCATTCCAATGATCCAGTATCTCGGTTAGCTCTTTGGCTTCGGAAAGCGTTTCAAAGTGGTTCTCGGTATCCTCAGTTTCTTCTATGCTGGTATTGCTCTCGGGGGCTGGTTGCTCAAAGCTTTGTTCGTCTATGTCATCTTCATCTTTCTCTTCTCTCAGCTCAAGCAGCGGATTATTTACCAACTCTTGTTTTATATAGCTTTCCAGCTCCAGGATGGGCAATGCCAGCATCTTTAGAGACTGTAGCATCTTGGGCTTTAATGCCAGCTCTTGTTTCTGTTTCAGAGATAGATATTGATCCATTGGACTCATATACTCAGCTCAAAAGGACTTTGCATAAACCTGTCACCCAAATACAGCTCCCTGGCTTTTTCGTCGTTAATCAGCTCCTTCGAAGTGCCGGAAACCATCACCTTACCATTGTAGATAATATAAGCGCGGTTCACTATTTTCAAAGTCTCAATCACGTTGTGATCGGTAATCATAATGCCGATGTCTTTATCCCGTAGCTTGCCTATTATGTCTTGAATATCTGCCACTGCGATGGGGTCAACCCCGGCAAAAGGCTCGTCCATAAAGATGAAAGTTGGCTTGGTTACCAAAGCGCGGGTTATCTCCAGCTTGCGCCGTTCTCCTCCAGAGAGGGTGTAGGCTTTTTGCTTTGCTACATGAGTGAGGTTTAGCTCTTCCAAAGACTCCTGCAGCCTTAACTTCTGCTCTTTGCGGTTGATATTCACGGTCTGCAAAATCGCCATGATGTTATCTTCCACGCTTAGCTTGGAAAAGATGGAAGGGGCCTGGGCAAGGTATCCCAAACCGAGCCTGGCGCGCTTATACATCGGCTTGTGCGAGATGTCTTTGTCGTCCAGGAACACTTTGCCTTTATTAGGCTTTGCCAAACCGATAATCATATAAAACGTGGTGGTCTTCCCGGCTCCATTAGGGCCAAGGATACCAACCACTTCACCCTGCTGCATCTCCATAGAGAGATCATTCACCACGGTGCGTTTTCCGTATATCTTAACGAGGTTTTCAGCTCGAATCTTGTGCTTATCCATATCAGTTATTAAGCTAATCAGTATGCCTTTTTTGTCAAGAAATACTTGCATCTGGATTGCTTTTTGCTTTAGCACCTGCCTTGTGCCTGTCCGGGCAATATCCATAACCCGCTTAATCGCCTTGCATTACGCTTATAAAGTATATCAGTCTGGCCTGGTGATTGCTATCATTGTGCAGGTGTTGGGGTGCGGGTGTATCGTAGCTTTCTGTAGCTACGAAATCGTGGAAAAGTGGAAGAGTGGAAGAGTGAAACACGAACTGAGCATTGAGTGATGGGAAGTAGAGGGGTTGGAATGTCGAGAGGTCGTGAGGTCGAGGGGTAACGTAGCTTTCCATAGCTACGAAATCGTGGAGTAGTGGAAGAGTGAAACACGGGTTGGGACACAGTGATGGGAAGTCGAGGGGTCGAGGGGATTACAACGTGTTGAACTCGCAATTCTATATTGTTCTGTTAGCCGCATAATATATGCCTTTCATTGAGTTCTTCATCTCAACTCTGCTATTCTATGCTATTCTCTGCTCTGCTATTCCTCTGTGGTTAATAATAGGAATGTCCAATCCTTCCTCTATGATGGGCATAATTCGTTTGTTATCATCGCTGTATTACACCATTCTGGTTATTTATCACTTACTTATCAGATAATCTCTCTTTAGCTCTTTTACTCATTGTAAAATAAAATTTTTGTCGCCCACAAGGGGCTTGGCATTGGTGGGTGCCTTGTACCTGAGGCTTATGCCTCAGGCTATTATCTGTCGCTCTTGCAGAGCTTAGATGTTGCCATTGCAAAGA
>CALLHY010000038.1 GCA_938009275.1 uncultured bacterium | reverse complement strand
ATGAGCCCGACGAGCTACCAACTGCTCCACCTCGCGTCATGGTTTTGCCATAAAAACCGAAGGCGGGTTTCTGTCAAGCAGAAAGTTCAAACAATTATCATCCATTCACCAATTGACCTCACTCCAGATATCCATAGCCTATGAATTACTGAAACAGGAAGGATCACTACTCCATCTGAGCACTTACCCGGTAAAACTTCCTGGACGCCGTGGCAGGAAAGGATGTACCGGTACCAGCTATATTTGCTATGAGATTCCATAACCCATCCTGAGGGCTGTCCGATTCATACACCTTGTACGAAACTGCCCCGGGGAAAGGATCCCAGCTTAAGTGTACTTGATTATCGATCTCCGATATTATCAAGTTCTCTACCCTGTCGAATGAGTAGGCATGCCCCCACACTTCTACCAAAGCAACACTGCCACCTGTAGTCCATTCACTGGTGGTATGAGTATCATCGTAAAACAAACCCCAGCATCCAAAGCCATCATATAAACTTGGAACAGCCTGGTAGTTTGGATCATCAAACTCCAGAACCAGTTGTTGCTGCTGGCCTAAAGGAGTAACATAGAAGCGGATCAGGCCATCTGAATTGCGGGTGAACACCAAATCATACCACACATCGGGGTAAAAGATGATGCTCTGATTGGTAATATAGGGATAGAATTCCAGTTGGTTATAATAAAAATACAATCCCTGATCTGAGCTAAAGTAATGATTGGCAGAATTGTAGCCCTGAAAACTGAGAATCTTAGTCCAAGAATAGTTAAAGTCACTATACTTGAACACAATTCTAAGGCTATACTCATTGGGGTCAATCAGCGATGCTTTTAGCAACAATCCACCTCCGGGATGGGATGTGGCTGTCCAGTTCCATGCGCCATCTGAATAACCAGAAGTATTAGTGTGAATGGGAATAAGGTCTTGCCCATTCAGCGCATCGGTAAGATCACCATTGAACTCGTATCTGTGCAATAGAGTCTGGGCATTCAAAAGCCCAACTATGAACAAAAGCAAAACAATCCAAGCAATTGTCTTCATATCTCCTCCACGTGCTTTCTGGATATAACCATATTATACGAGGATTATGGTAGGGAACAAGAAAAAAAATACATCCGTGAAAGTAGTCAATACCAGGAAGTTAGTCCCTTCCAGGATTGCTGCTAATCATTCAAGGAATATGCATCCCGAAGCTCGGGCTCTAACCATGCTTACATTAAGTATCTAAGGCTATTGTGGTCAAGGGTATGCGCTATAAAACCTGCCTAACCTATACTCTACTTATCTTTCTGTAGGTTATGCGCTTGGGGATTAGCTCACTAATGCCCAGCCGTTTTAGTTTATCCTCTTCGTAATCGCTGAAGTTTCCTTCGTACCAAACGGCGTTGCTATCCCCCTCGAAGGCAAGAATGTGGGTGCATACTCTGTCTAAAAAGAACCTGTCGTGGCTTATCACCACTGCGCAACCGGCAAAATCTAACAAAGCTTCTTCCAGGGCGTGGATGGTATAAACGTCCAGATCGTTGGTGGGTTCGTCCAGCAGCAGCACATTGCCACCCACCTGAAGGGTTAAGGCAAGATAGGCACGGTTCTTTTCTCCACCGCTGAGTATGTTAACAGGCTTCATGTGCTCTTTAGACGAGAAATTGAACTTGCTGATATACTCCCGCACGTTCATTTCCCTATCCCCCACTTTCATGATGTCTCTGCCTTCGCCAATCAGCTCAAGCAGTGTTTTGCTTTGCTCCATCACACGGGCTTGATCTACATAAGATAGCTTAACAGTTTCGCCAAGCTGAAATTCACCTTTATCGGGATTTAGCTTGCCGGTAATCATATTAAACAGCGTGGTCTTCCCTGCACCATTGGCACCTATCACGCCAATTATGCCACCGGCGGGCAGGTCAAAATCCAGATTTTCGTACAGCAGCTTATCGTCATAGCCTTTGGATACGCCTATGGCTTTTATAACTTTATTACCCAGGCGCGGGCCTTTGGGGATAATTATCTGGTCGGTTGCGTTATCTTTTACATATTCTTCAGAAGCCATCTTATCATAATTGGCAATTCTGGCTTTGCTTTTTGCCTGACGTGCCTTGGGGCTGCTGCGTATCCATTCCAGTTCTTCTGCCAGTGCCTTTTGGCGTTTGCTTTCGCTTTTTGCCTCGTTGGCAAGTGCATTCTGTTTTTGCTCCAGCCACGAGCTATAATTCCCCTTGTAGGGGATGCCTTCGCCTCTATCCAGCTCAAGAATCCAGCCTGCTACGTTATCCAGGAAATACCTGTCGTGTGTAACGGCTATCACTGTGCCTTTGTATTGGTGCAGGTGATGCTCCAGCCACAGAATTAGCTCGGCATCCAGATGGTTAGTCGGCTCGTCCAAAAGCAAGATATCCGGCTCTTGTAACAGCAGTCTGCACAATGCCACCCGGCGGCGTTCACCACCGGAGATAACGCTAACCTTTAGATGTCCGGGAGGACAGCGTAAGGCATCCATTGCCAGTTCCAAACGGCTATCCAAATCCCAGGCATTGCAGGCATCCAGCTTGTCCTGAATCTTGCCCTGCTCTTCTAATAGCTTGTTCATGGCATCATCATCCATAGGCTCCATAAATCTCATGTTTATCTCTTCGTATTTGGCAAGGAGTTCTATAGCTTCCGAAACTCCTTCCTGAACCACTTCCAGCACGGTTTTATCGTCATTCACCAGCGGGTCTTGCTCCAGATAGCCAATTGTGTAGCCTTTGGTCATTGCCACTTCGCCTAAAAAATCTTTGTCTAAACCTGCCATTATCTTTAGCAAAGTGCTTTTACCAGAGCCATTCAGGCCAACCACGCCAATCTTGGCACCATAATAGTAACCGAGATAGATGTCCTTTAATATCTGCCGGTTGCCATCCACTACCTTGCCCACACCGCTCATTGTGTATATAATCTTGTTGTCTTCCATCAATTCGTTCCTTATCTGGATAATGTAAAATCAGAAGTTTTATCTGGCATCACAGATGTCAAGACTTCTTTTGCGGTTACTCACATCCCCCGGTTACCAAACAGGCTAATATTTAGCTTTGTTTTCATAACCTTTCTCGATTATCTAAGTGTAAATAATCAGGCTGTTAGTGTGTTATCCTCTGTGCATATCTTTTATATAGGTACACAGGCAGTTGTTAAGTTCAGCTTGGTTTACCTTATGGACTTTGCACATTTCTCTCTGCCGGAGCTATACCTGTGGCTCTGCCTGATTAGTATGATTGGAGACATCCAATGGATGCACTGATCGGTTGGATGGGAGGTAAACGCCTCCTCCGCAAAACTATCTCGCAATACGGTTCTATGGACATTCAGGGCTACATCGAACCCTTCGGGGGAGATGTTTGACACCTTCACCCAACATGAGCCCAAAACCGAGCTTGAACGGGCTATCCGTTTCTACTTTCAGTTATCCTGCAGCTACGGCTCGAGAAGCAAGAACTTCTGCATTATGCAGGGATACAAATATATGCCACTGCGGAATCTGGAGAAGGTGAAAGCTGCCTCGGAGCGCTTACAACAGGTAATAATTGAGAAACAGGACTTTGAGGAGATCATCAGTCGTTTCGATACACCCAATACCTTTTTCTACCTTGATCCACCTTACTACACAAAGGAGCATCTATACGACAGAGAAGACGCAGATGCTTTTTACCAAACATGAAGAGCTTGCAGCCGCACTGAAGCAGATCAAAGGGAAGTTCCTGTTATCATACAATAACGACCCTTACATCCGCACACTCTACCAAGGCTTCACCATCGATGAAGTCGAAGCTCAATACACCGTCTCCGGTGCTTTCCAGACTGAGACTGAACTGCTGATTAGGAATTATAACTGAAGTGATGTTTATTTGTCTTTCCCCTTCTTCTCGGATTTCGAAATTGCAAACCCACCTTTTATTCCGATGTATAGTGCCAATACTTCGAGACCTACTCCAATTGAGGCATATACGCCGTAGTTTAGATACAGAATGTAACTGCCTGATAGAAAGCAGATCGCTGAAAGTGCGTTATAGAACATGTTGTTGGTGTTCAATTTCATGATGAACTCCTTAAATGATATTCTGGTTGATGGTTAAGATAACCGTTATTGTGTCAATCACAAAATGCCTGACCTAACTTTCAAACTCATCCTCGTCACTGACGATGCCAACGTCAAGCTTGCCGAAGTCAAGCAGGAGGCTCAGTCCGCCCAGTCTGTGGTGGAGAAGCCTGTCTCGGTTAAGATTACAGCAGAGCAGGCACTGGCTACCATTCGTGATGTGAAGATCGCAGTCGATGGTGTGGTTTCTGTAGTCAGTGGTCTGGTGCGTTCGATGAATAGTCTGTTGGATGCCTCGCTGGGTCAACGTCAGTCTTTTAAGCTGGCTTCCATTGCCTTTGGAGAAGCAGCATCTGAGATGAGTAATTTTGCTTCCTCGATGCAGTCTGTGACCAACTTCGAAGATGATCAGTTGCTGGCTCTGATGTCCAAGCTTTCGCAGACCTTTAAGCTGAACAAGGATGAGATACAACAGCTTGTTCCACTGCTCCTTGACTTTACCGAAGCCAACAAAGCTACCGGAATGAGTTTGGAGTCAGCCTTTGACCTCATGGGTCGGGCTCTGAACGGTCATACTGAGATGCTGGGTCGCTATGGGATAGAGCTTGATGATACCCGGCTTAAGACCGAGGGTGTATCCTATCTGGTTGAGAAGTTAGGAGAGGACTATGGCGGAACTGCCATTGCTCTGGCTGATCTGCGCCTGCAGAATGCCAATGCCTGGGGAGATATCCAGGAGACCGTAGGCGATATGCTCACCGTCTTGATCAACTCTCTGCTGAGTGGCTTACGTTGGCTGATGGATGCCTATCAGAGCCTGTCTCCGGTCATGCAGGGCTTCGTTGCCGGGATCGTGATAGCTATACCTTTGATCGGGACTATCACCACGGCCATCACTGCTTTGACCGCTGCCTACCATGCCCTGCAGGTTGCCATTAACCCGGTGGCAGGTATTATCGGTATTGCTGTGGGTGCATTGTCTGCCTTGGGCTTAGGGCTGGCAGCAGCCTCGGTAAAGACTGATACGGTAACTGTAGCACAGCGTTCTATGAACGATGAGATCAAAGAAGCTCAGAAACAGGTATCAGTGGAAGCTGAGAAGTTTTCTTTGCTTGCTTCCAGGTTGCTTGAGTTACGATCTGCAACAACTCTTGCTACTGCAGATAAAACCGAGATGAAGAACATCATCCGGTCTCTCAATGAGAACTACTCTGAGTACATAGGTAACATCGATCTCGAAACATCATCTTACAATAACCTGGCAACTGCCTTGCGTAACGCTTCCGATGCACTGGTGCAGAAGCAGATAGCCGAAGTCTATGGAGAGAGGTATAATGCTCAGATCAGGAGGGTTGCCGAACTGCAAATCCAGATCGACTCCCAACAGGCAGAAGTGGACAGGGTCAGAGCCCGTAAACAGCAGTTGATGAACTCAGTAGATTGGGAGTTCTTGACCAGTGACAGTAATGCTATGGGTTTCAATCCTGCCTCCTGCTTCCTGTTTTGACGGAGCTATAAGTTAGTTTCTTATTGCTTTAACCATATAAAAACCCTTGGAATAGGAATTAAGTATGCCGTGATGTATGTAACTAGTTGCATCTGTAACCTCTGCTATGACAACAAAGTGATCTTCATCTGAATTATATCCATTATACAAAATGAGATATAGATTTGGGGTAATTGGAGTACCATCTAAGGCATATGTGACCGGGTTCCAAGTAAGATGTATATCTCCATTGCTTTTGGATATCTGTAATCCCGACACAGGCATGGGCGGAGAAAGTGGAGATTCAACAAGCTTAGCAACAAACATGTCTTCATTGCCATTTGAAATGAGTAAAGTAGATCCAAATTCTGCAGTTATTTGTCCTTCCTCCCAATCTCCAAAATAGCCAGCAGCATAGAGGCTCCCATTATGATCAAGGAATATAGATGACCCATAATCTGAGTGAGTACCACCCGCTGATACACCCCATTGGAAATTACCACCTGCATCCATCTTGGTCACGAATATATCTCTTTGACCTTGTGAACTAAGAGTAGTTGAACCGATCGATATCGAATCAGTAAAATACCCTGTAACAAAGACATTGCCTTCTTCATCCACTGCCAATGAAAAACCAGAATCATCATAGAGGCTTCCAATTTTTCTAGCCCATTGAAATATACCATTAGCGTTCAACTTGGCTATAAATACATCATGCCCGCCACTGCAAGATAATTGAGTCCCCCCAAAATATGCTGTAGATGAGTAAAAACCAGTAATATACGAATTTCTTTCATCATCTGTGGCAATGGCATAACAATAGTCATAATTCATTCCACCACCGTTTATAGCCCATTGCCAATTGCCATTGATATCCAGCAAGGCTACGAATACATCGTATAATCCATTGCCATTTAAGTAAGTTGATCCTATTGAGGTCGAGTCGTAAAAATAGCCCGTAATGTGTATAAATCCTCCGCTGTCAACAGCAAGAGACTGGCAATATTCGTTATACTCACCTCCCCCTCTCTTTGCCCACAACCAGTTGCCATTGGTATCAAGCTTGGCTACGAATAAGTCCCAGTACTCGTTATAGCCAGAAGCGTTTGGCAATGAGATACCTCCAAGGTTGATGTTTGCACCCGAATATCCACCTGTTACAAATACATTACCCTGAGCATCCACGGCAATGTCATTGCACTGATGAGACCCATTTGATCCTGTTGGTCTTACTGCCCATAACCAGTTGCCATTTGAGTCCACCTTTGCAACAAAGGCACTGTAAGAGTAGCCAGATGATAACTGGGTAGTTCCAAAACTAAAAGTACCGCCAAACATGCCGCAGATATAGATATTGTTGTTTGCATCAATAGCTACGGAGTAACCATATGCATTCCCACCACCTAGCGGTGATGTTGCCCATAACCACTGCCCATCAGCACCGATTTTTGCTACATAGACATTATCTGATGAATTTGGATTAGTCAGATTCACTGCACCGAATGCTACCGTCTCAGAATAGTAACCAGTCACAATGGTGTTGCCCAGATTATCCACTGAGATGTCACTAGCTCTGTCACTACTCGAAGAGCCAGTACCTGTTGCCCATTGCCATTGGAAGTTTTGTGCATAGGCAACGGAGGCCAAGAACATCACAATAATCATTGTAAGTCTTCTCATTTTAATCACTTCCTTATATTAATCAGATTCTACTATTCGTATCAGCTATGCGGTAATCACCCAATAAGAAGCATATACTACAACAACAATATATGTCAAGTTGTTTCTGCTGTAATCTATGAAATACACAGTTGCAGCCATTCAGTAAGTATAAACCCTCTCCGAAAACTTCAAATCGTTCTCACTTGGACAACAGATGATATCACATTACAGTAAAGTAAGATATGACATGCACACATGTTTTGTTGGTCTTGGACTTTCCCCATATCAAGCAACCCAGTTTATCACCAAAACTTCAAATCTACCACCATTTATTGAAGCACTTGGACATTCCCGATAATTTTGCCGAATCCAATGCTATAAAAACAATTTATTGATCAGAAAGAAGTTAGCATTGTTAGAAAATCCAACTCGTATGGCTCATCATCTTTTGGACTTGGACATTTGAAGCTTTGGTGATGAAATTTGAAGTTTTCAGTGAGGGTCTATAACATGAAAGACGTGATCGTTGGCAGACGAAAATCAGGATGGATTAAAAAATGGGGGAATGCCTGCATCAATTTTGAGCTTGACACTTTATGTCTCCCTAATAAGTTTGCAACTGATTCTCAATACACAGGAGAAATAATGCAAGATCATGAGCTGAAGTTTAGAGCCTACCTCGCCACAAAAGGCTTGAAGTTAACTACGCCCCGCAAGCATATTCTGGATGCCGTTTTCGGGCTTCATGAGCATTTTAATGCCGAGGAGCTGTATAACCGGATTAAGTTGATTACCAATGATGTGTCTATCGCCACCATCTATCGCACAATTCCGCTGCTGGTGGATGCCGGATTGGTGCAACAGGCATTGCGCAGCTCCGGCAGAGACAGATATGAGCATATCTACGGCCATCCCAAGCACATACACTGGCTGTGCAAGGCTTGTGGAGCAATTGTGGAGACTGACCTGAACACCCTTATGGGAGCTGTGCGTGAGCAAGCATCTTTAATGGGCTTCCGAGTTCAGGAAACCGAAATCAGCATTATGGGATTGTGCTGGAAATGTATTGATAATGAGAAGCAAATATAATGAGAGATAAGCCAATTATCGCCCTTGCAGGCAATCCAAACGTAGGCAAAACAACACTTTTTAACGCCCTTACCGGAGCCAGACAAACCGTTGGCAACTGGCCTGGAGTAACCGTGGAGCACAAATCCGGCATTTGCCGCCATCGGGACAAGCAATATGAGATAATAGACCTGCCTGGTATCTATTCACTTTCCGGCGGCAGCCCCGATGAGATGGTGGCACGCAGTTATATACTTAATGAGAAGCCCGATCTGGTGATTAACATTGTAGATGCCAGCAATCTGGAACGTAATTTATACTTAACCGTTCAGCTTATGGAGCTTGGTGCACCCATCCTGATGTGCCTAAGCATGACAGACATAGCCGAACGCAATGGCATTGGCATAGATGCCAGGCACTTAGCATCACATTTGGGCTTTGGTGTTTTGCCCCTGGTGCTAAATAAGCAGATGGATTTGGATGCCCTGCTTGATGAAGTAGTTGGCAATCTTGCCAATCCACACCAGCCGCAATGCATTCGCTATGATGAAGTGGTGGAAACACACTTGGACAATATCTTGCGTTTGACATCTGAGGCGGGAATGCTTCCCAACTCCCAGCCTATAACGAACAAAGACAAAGAACAGCGAACCGAACAGATTTACAGCTCGTTGCTTCAGAGCAGATGGCTGGCAGTAAAGCTGATTGAAGGCGACATTGAGCTTTGCAGCAAGATACCTGAAGCAATGAAACCAGCCGTGCAGAAAGAGATTGCTGCCATATCCAAGCACAGAGGTCAAGAGCCTGCGGCAGTTATTGCCGATGACAGGTATGGCTTCATTCGTGGCTTGGTGAAAGACGTAGTTAAGCGCAAAAGGATTAGCCAATGGACGTTCTCAGATGCAGTTGATAAGATTGTGTTAAGCGGAATAATCGGCTTGCCAATCTTCTTTGCAGTGATGTATTTGGTGTTTTTGATAGCCGTGAAGGCAAGCGACCCGATTATTGGGCTGATAGACGGTGGACTAAGCTGGCTGTTTGTAGATAAGCTTGGAGCAGTCTTAAGCATGATTGGCACTCCAGAGTGGATAAGATTCTTGCTAAGTGATGCTCTGGGCGGTGGAATAGTTACCATTGGCTCATTTGTTCCGCCAATCTTCTTTATCTATATAAGCTTATCAATTCTTGAGGACTCCGGTTATATGGCGCGTGCTGCCTTTATTGCCGATAAGTTTATGCGCAAAATCGGCTTGCCCGGCAAGGCATTTATCCCGCTGTTGGTTGGTTTTGGCTGCACAGTCCCCGCCATAATGGCTACCAGAACGCTGGAAAGCCCCAGGGACAGAGTGTTTGCCTCGGTGCTAACTCCCTTTGTATCCTGCGGGGCAAAGCTGCCGGTCTATACCTTTTTGGGTATGCTGTTCTTCCCCAAGAGGGCAGATATAGTAATCTTCGGCCTATATATGTTTGGCATTGTAATGGCTATGCTAACCGGATTCATGCTGAAGAAAACTGTGTTCAAAAGCGAACCCGGCAATTTCGTTATGGAGCTTCCGCCTTATCATGTGCCCACCTTTAATGGCATTATGCTGCATACCTGGCATAGGCTAAAGGACTTCATCCTGCGCGCGGGAAAAACCATTTTGGTGGTGATAGTGCTTATCAACGTTCTTCAGGTGATTAGCCTGCCCATTGGCAAAGACAAAGAGCCAGTTCCAGTGCTGGAACTTGGCGGCAAGATGCTTACCCCGCTACTGGTACCCATGGGGATTCAGGCAGATAACTGGCAGGCAAGTGTAGCCCTAATCAGCGGTCTTTTTGCCAAAGAAGCAATTGTTGGAACAATGCAGGGCTTGTATAATACTCAGAATAATAGAGCCGATAGCGATGAGGCAAATGCAAAGGTTGAATCTAGCATCATGCAAGCCTTTGGCAGTTCGGCATCAGCAATAGCCTTTCTGGTATTTGTGCTGCTATATTCGCCCTGTGCCGCTGCTTTAGCCATGCTGTTTAAGGAGCATGGGCTAAAGTGGATGCTGTTTGCTTTCGCTTACTTAACGGCTCTGGCATGGATGGTGGCAACTCTTATCTATCAAAGTTTGGCGTTCAACGCCTATTCAATCTATTGGATTAGCATCTGCTTAGGTGCTTTTGTACTTATCTACATAAACTTACGTCTCATTGGGAGAAAACATGCTTAGTAACAGATATCGTGCCAGAATCCGCCGATTTGGCAGAAAGTTCATGCATCGAAACAGACAGTGCCTGTGTACAGTAGGAGATTGCCTGAGCCTCGCAGAAGTTCCAGAAGGACAGAAAGCCATGATATCCTGTAACAGAAACTTGAAGACAATTGAGCGCGGCTTTTATCTCGGGATGCAGATCAGCATGTTTCGCAACGATGCCAATGAGCCAAATCTAATTGTAGCTGTGGGCGATGCACGCTATGTTTTGGATAGGCGCATCGCCCAGGATATAAAGGTAAAAATCCTATAGCCATGCTATAGGCGTTATCGTTTAATTCAGGGCTGTAACCTTGTAGAACCTCCTGGCAGGTGAAGCAGCTTCACTCCAGGTTAACTGGGACGTTGTAGCTGCTGTGCTAAAGCCTGTATAAGGATTATCCGAAGCTTCTATTCTATAGCTCGTTGCCCCAGTTATGGCAGTCCAGCTCAGGACGATGTCTCCATCTACAACCTCGATATTCACCATAGGTGCATCCAGTTCCTGTGCTGCTTGCAACAGGTCTATCTCAAGGCTTCCGCTGCCGCTTATGCCATTCAGGCTCAGAGCTGTAGCATCGTTTGTGGCACTAAATGCCGAAATGCTACTCTCAACTGAGTTTATCCGATACAATACGGATGCCGGAGCATAGCCCAATCCAGCATGATTAAGCACATAATCTGCATTATAGGCATTGGCATTGCTACTTGTTACGGTGTAACGAATGCCTCCTGTAATAGCGGAAACCACTATACTGAAATCATCGCTGCTGCTGGTGACAGGATCAACAGACACGTTGTTATCACTAAAGGCATTAAGCGCAGGGATAAGTACTGTTGTCTCAATCCCGCCTATGGCGGTATTGGCACCGGTACCATCTATGATGGCTGTGGTAACAGCTTCCATACTACTGGAATTAGAGGAAGTATAACCGCTGTTCTGGGCACGCACCCGGTAAGAATAGCTAGTCTCAGGCTCCAGATCACTTACACGCACCGCAGTGCCATACACTAATAAATCCTGATACGCCGGAACAGGAGTGGTAGCTCTGCTAAAGCTATGGCTACCAAGGCCATCGGCTGTGTCTGTAGGATAGCTATCCCACTCGGTTGCCAAGGTAGGAAAGCTTGCTTCCGGATTCTCTGTTAAGCCCGCATGAACTGTGCTCTTGCGTCGCAGAGTTTTATCAACAGTCGTTAAAGGTGTGGTTCCCCATGCAGAACCGGGATCGTAACCAATTCTACCAAAGATATCCACGTAGCCTGCCGGCTCAATCTTCCACAACGCAAATGCATCATCTCCATTAAAGTTTATCGCAGTTGCCGTGATGGCTGTTACGCCTTCGGGCAGCGTTAATACTGCACTGGAATTCTTATACACCACACAAGTTCCGCTGGCGATAGTTCCAGAGAGTGTAGTAGTGCTGGAAGGTGAGCTTGCACCATTAGAGTAAAGCCTTAATTGATAATTGCCAAGATCAACATCAGCTCCCGTGCCGTTATAAATCTCAATATACTTGTTGCTGCTGCTGCCTTCCACATACTCACTAATGATGAGATCGGCGGTGCTTCCACTGCTGCCGGAGAACACATCAATGCGGTAGTTATCCGCTCCGCTAATTGCTTCCCAACGGGCGGTGAAGCCTTCGTGGGAAATGGCACTGGCTTCTGAGACTATAGGCGGGTCAAGAGTAATTATGGCATTGGTTTGAGCTGTAATAATATTGGAATAGCTGCCTGCGCTTTCGTTGTAAACCGCTCTAACGCGATAGTAATAGGTGCTGCCCTCCTCCAGATCGGCTATGGCAATACTGGTGGCACTAAGAAGATAATCCTGGTATTCACCTACAAAACTACTGAAATTTGAAGCTGTAGAGAGGTCAAAATAATAGTCAGTAATGCCCGCGGCTGCATTCCAATTGGCGGTAAATCCGGTGAAGCTGGCATTGCTGGCAGCGGTTGCCACAGGAGTGGGTATGTCGTTATCATCTATCTCCAGGCTAAAGCTACCATAGTTGCCAATAGTGGCACTGTTCCCGCCGCTAACGTTTAACAGCGAAAAGGTTAGCACTTCTGTGCCCTCCAGCAGGCTGTCGTCTGTGATGTTAACTGAAATCGTTTGGTTTGTGCTGCTACCCGCGGGAAAGCTAATGCTACGGGTGCTGAAGTTAGCCACATCGCTTGCCGAGCCATCTGTTAAAGCTATCTGTGCAGTTGTAGCTACAGTGCTGCTGGGATTGGCAATCTGCACTGTTAGAGTTACGCTGCCGTCACTCTCGTTCACAACTGCACTGGCAGGACTGAATTGAAGAGTGGTATTAGCGGTACCGCCACCCCAAATGTAAGATACGTATTCGGGATGATCAACAAAGGGATTACGATTGTTTTGGTGGCCATATACCAGGGTATTCCTACTTAACTCACTTGCATCAACAGGGTCGGCATTATGCCAGTTAACAAGGGTTTCCAGCATATCAACCCCACCCTGGGAGAGGGTCATATTATAGCGCACATGGAAATATAGCAATGCTCTGGCGAGGTTGCCCTTATGCTGATCCGCAGGCTCAAATACTGTCCTTCCGGCACTGTTTGTTCCCTTTTTGCTTACATAACCATTGGCATAGGTATAGGTGTTCGACACATTGCTAACCACATCAAAGGGATAATTACTACGGGATGAATTAACATTGGCATTGGTAATAAACAAATGGTGAACATCAGCTTTCTTTATGCTGGCTTCCGAAGTGCCAAACCAGCTTTGCGCATAGGTGTGCTCGGTGTTTGGAGTAGAGCTGCCATTATATGAGCTCGTGATTGAGTAATCCTGTCCCGTGTAAACGCAACGGACTACCCCATCGTTGTTATCTAATGTTTGGAATAGGAATGTCTTTGCTCCATCGTAATTGGCATAAGTGTTGTTATCTATCAAGTCGTGTAAAGCATTCTTTAATGTGGTGCCGCTTAGCCCCACTACGGGATTGTAATATCCGCTAAATGGGTCATTTGCTAATGTGCTTACGGAAATGTTACCAGAGTTCGAACTGGTACCATAGCTGTTGTATGCCCGCACCCGGTAATAATATGTAGTGCTTGCACTAAGACCGCTAACCGATTGGCTGGTGGAGTTTACGGTAAGATTGTTGTAGCCTGTAAGCATTGAGGTAAATGAACTGGAAGTAGATACGTCCAGGCGATAGCTGCTTGCCCCGATTGAGGCACTCCAATTGGCAGTAAAAGAATTGATTCCTACATTCGTTGCCGCCGAGGCTACCGGGGCAGCCGGAGGTGAATTTCCGGATGTAGAAAAGCTATATTCCTCGCCATAGGCAGTTCCCTGGCTGTTGGTGGCATAAGCACGATAATAGTAAACTGTAGAAGCAGTTAGACCTTCAATATTGCTAACAAAGCTGCCTGTACCATTGCCGTCTGAGCTGAAGTTATCGCTTATAGTAGGATTGGCTGACGTGCTCCAAACCACGCCTCTGGCCGTAACAACTGCTCCTCCGTCGGAACTGATGTTTCCGCCACTAATAGCGCTGGAACTGGTAATTGAGCTTGCCAATACTGTAGAAAGAACTGCAAGGCTGGGTGCTCCCCCGCTATAGTCGCCAATAATAATGTCGTGTACATATAAGGCATGGCTGGGGCTTGCCAATCTGAGAGTAGTTGGGCTGCTGAAGTTTACGTCGTAAGTATAGGTTGCCCCTGTTGTTGTTATCCCAGAAAAACTGGTTATTGCATCCCAAGTGCTGCCATTATAAGACTGCAAGGCAACCGTCCTGCCTGTGGAACCGGCAGCCAGGTGAAATTCCACCCTACCTACCGATGGCAATTGAGGAAGCTGCAAAATACCTGTGGAGGCCTGCATCTGAACTCTGCCAATCGAGCCCGTTCCCGTTGCTGCTGCTCCATTGGAAACCATGCATGAGGTCATGTTAACGGTTCCTGTACCGGCACCCACGACTATTTCCTGGGTATAATTCCCGTATGAACCTCTATTAGTCCAGGTCTGGATGTTATCGTTTATCAGAGTGCTCTGGCCCCAGATGATGCCAAAAGTCAACAAGACCACGGCGGAAAGTATAAAGCGTTTCATTGTATATGCTCCTTAAGCTTAACTTATCTGCTTCGCTCCCATTGTATCTCATAGTAGATCAAAGGGATAATATCTACATACAAGATACGTTCCATCTAAGCTATTATATTTAATATAGTCCGTAAATCTGCCCAAGCAACTTAGTATGCGTGAAAACAAACCCCATTATTGATTCATTGGCGTATATAGCTATGCTTATCTGCCGCATTATGTGAGAAACATAATAGATTCGACAATTTCACCGTCTTCCCTGCTGCTTCCTTGAACGAATTACTTATGCAATACGCATGAAATACGGATGGGATGCGTAATTCATCCGTTGTTTTACAGCAAATCCAGCAAGGAAGCTTGACTGGCAATAATATGATTATTGTCAGCATCATTTAACGCATTAAGTTATAGATAAACTCGTATTATTATGCATAAGGGAGGAAGATAGCATGTCACTGCCATTTAACATCAAACGCATGATAGACACAGAGTTGCATTTCCCACAGCGATTTGCCACCATGCAAACCAAAAATTGGGGACTCATTTTCTTTAATGAGGGCAATAAGGCTTCTCACGACAGCAATCACGCCATAATCACAGACTTTGTCGGCGTGGAAAGCTCAATTCGCGAGATTGAGTTTTTCTACAAAAGCAAGGGCATCTCCCCAAGAGTATATCCCTCTCTGCAGGCGAATGAAGCAGATAAGGTGATACCTGCCCTGGAGCATCATGGATTCAAGGTAGAACAGAAAGAAGATCAATACTTTCTACACGACCACGAAAGTATCCTTAATCCCGTAGACACACTGCATGTGGAACGGATAAAGAAGCTGGACATCGACATGATGGAAACTATCGCCGTGGAATATGGCGGAGACTGGACAATTAAGGTAGTAGAGCGTCACTTGCTTCATCCCTCCTATCACCTTCTGGGTGGTTTTGTGGATGGCGAACTGGCATCTTTTGCCTCGGTTAGCATTTTTGCCGGATACAGCCGCGTGGACGACGTATTCACCCGTGACAAATTCAGGGGTAAAGGCTTCGCCGGAACCATGATCCATACCTTGGTAAACTATCATAGAGGCGTTACAGATAACCATCTATACCTGTATTCCGATAACCCTGCTGCCATCAAGATTTATGAAAAAGCCGGGTTCTCTGCCCTCCCGCAGCAATTTAAATGCTGGTTGGCGCACAAGGATTAGGCGGAGTTTATCCTCTAAGTAGGTTAGCTTTACTAATCACAACCCTGCTTCCGGATTTCAATCGCAAGAGATATATGCCGGAGGGACAGGCTTTGCCCAACGTGTCCAAACCATCCCAACGGATTACCGATGTTCCGCCAGTAAGATTTCCCGGCATTAGCTTGCGGATATGCTGACCTTTTATGTTAAACACGTCCAATTCCAGATTGGCTGCTTTTGCCGAGCTGATTTCTATGTCTAAGTTTTTACTAAAAGGATTGGGATAGCAGCTCATTAGCAAATCTGGCATAGGGGGGCTGATTGCTTCACCTATTGATGTTCCGGCATTCACCTGCCAGGAGATGCTATGGCTTATGCTATCTGAGGATACTACGTTACAACTAATGCTATTCGTCCCAAACTGGGTAATCTGGGGCTCAAATATCATATCGTTAATCCCCGCCTGGATAACATCGTTTACGCTCCATATAAAGCTTAGCTCAGCACTATTGGCATAGGCCTCCACCATAAAGGTTACGTAGTCTCCAGGCGAGCATACAATTTCTTCGGTGGGCTCCGGGAAAATGCTGCTTACATGCAGATCAAGCATTCTTAATTGATGGATGGTAACCGGTGTGAGGGGTTTATCATTGTCATCCACAGGAACGCTGCCAATAGCCAAAACGTTTTCCAGCCCCTCGATAACCTTGCCGAATACTGCATAGTTGCCATTCAAGGTTGGCCGCGGAGCAAGGGTTATATAGTACTGACTTCCGGCAGAATTGGGCGCAGAGGTTTTGGCCATCGCCAGCATGCCAGCCCGGTTGTGATCCAATAACGGGCTTATCTCATCTACAATAGTCCAGCCCGGGCCTCCAAAACCTGTTCCCCAAGGGCAGCCGTCTTGAATTACAAAACCTTCTACCACACGATGGAATATCTTGTTGTTATAAAAGCCGTTGTTGGTTAATAACGTAAAGTTATCAGCAGTAATGGGAACAATTTCGTCGTATAACTCCGCAGTAAAGCTACCCATTGAGGTGTGCCAGCGGGCAAATCGGCGTGCCTGAACGGCAACAGGTAAACATATAAGACAAATAACTACTGCATAAAGCATAGCTCTTTTCA
This sequence comes from uncultured bacterium, assembly GCA_938009275.1. Taxonomy (GTDB): domain Bacteria; phylum Cloacimonadota; class Cloacimonadia; order Cloacimonadales; family Cloacimonadaceae; genus Cloacimonas. The sequence goes on along the minus strand of CALLHY010000038.1, from coordinate 132,264 downwards.
TAACTGTCCTTCCCTTGTTTGAAAACACTGAATGTCTTAATAGCAAATGGCAGCATAGATGTCAAGACTTTCTTTGACGAGCCCATTTGCCCTTCTATGAGATGTTGTACCGAGGTGCTGGAGTGCTGGGGTGTTGGAATCGAATTCGCCTTGTTAATCCCTCTTTTCCTCTTATCCTCTTGGTAAAAAACATGTTCATTCCATTCTCTATTTCTACGCTAAAAAAATCCATTATCACCCCTATACACTGCTCCCTTTCTCCTCAGATAACTTATATAGCTGTAAATCCCGCTCTTCCTCTACCCCTCATTTTCTCCCTGTCACTTTGTACAAAACACCCCTACGAGAAGAGCAGCAAAAACAATGCTTGACTTTCTATCTGTATCCACAGAAATAGCCCAAGGTAAATTATGATTAATGTAAGTATAGCATATCTGGCAATGAAGTATCTGCGAGGCAGAAAGGCTAGGGGATTAAGCCGTAGCCATTATCTTAGCCTGGCAGGTATAAGCTTGGGGGTTATGGCACTCATCTGCGTTAGCACGGTTATGAACGGATTTCGCTATGATATTCGCAACCGGATAGTTGGCACCTTCGCAGAGATACGCATTAGTAATGCAGACGGAGAAGCCATCAAGGACTATCGTGAGTTGCTTTCCAAGCTTGATAAGCAGGGCTATAAAGCTGCACCTGTTATTCGTAGTGAATTGCTTTTAAAGCGGGAATCAATTGTTTTACCCAGCCAATGCTTTGGTATTGACCTGCATTTGCAGCAGCAAGTTTCGGGAACGTTAAGCGTACCCAACCCCACCGACAAAGAAACTATGCAAGGCATTGTTGCCGGTAAATTAGACCCTGCTGCCTTCGAAGAAGGAGGCATTGTTTTGGGAGCAGGACTTGCCTCCCAATTAGGGGCATACCTTGGAGATCAGATTCAGGTGTTATCGCCCATGTTTTCTGTACCTACTGCCTTTGGAATGTTGCCCAAGGTTAGGTATATGAAGGTATTAGCCATATTCACTGCCGGTATGCCTGAGTATGACCAGAACTTTAGTTACATCCCTTTGGAGCACGCGTCTTTCTTTGCCTCTGGATCCGACGAGGTGGATTTCATCGAAATACGCACACCATCGTTAGCCAAGTCTGCCAAGCACTTAAGCCGGCTGCGCCATGAATTTCCCCAATACCTGGTGGAAGACTGGAGCAGTTTTGATTCAAGCCTTTATGCGGCTATTCGTTTCGAGAAATTCATTATGTTCGTTATTATGCTCCTGATGTTCATAATAGCCAGCTTCAATCTTACCGGCAACCTGCTGAAAGCGATATCGCAAAAGAAAAAAGAGCTTGGCTTGCTAAAAGCCCTGGGGCTGTCGGCAGCAAATCTGCAAAGCCTTTTTTTGGTGCAGTCGCTGGTTTTATGTACTATAGGCATAGCAATCGGTCTTGGCTTAGGCAGCGCATTACTGATAATCCAGAAATTCAGTTCGGTAATAAGGCTGGGCTTGGGTGATTCTGGGTCTATTGTATTACCCGTGAAGTTTCTGTTTACCGATTTTATCCTCGTAACATTTGTGGCGTATGCAGTTACGGTGCTAAGCGTGCTCTTGCCCCTAAAGCGGATAGGCAAGATAAATGCTGTGGAGCTAATCCGTCAGACTGCGTAAACGCATTTTTGGCTTATAATGTAGTAATGTAACCCACATACTTTAATGAGAGGTGATTATGACCAGACAAGAAAGTTATCGCATGGTTATCGAAGCCGAGATAAGATCACAAAAGCTGTATGAAGCACTCGCCCTCAGCTTTCGTAATGCCGATACCAGCAAGATATTCAACGAACTAATTCTATTTGAGCAAGCCCACGAAGCCAAAGTGAGAGAAGCTTTTGCCAAAGAATTCCCCAATGACGAGCTTGTACTTACCGAAAGCAGCACCCCAATTCTGCAGGGGGTTAACCTGTCTGACCCCAAAGATGTATTGGAGTATGCCATCAGCCGGGAAGAACTGGCAGCAGGGATTTACCTGAGTATGGCAGAACAGACAACTGATGCAGACATCAAGGCTATGCTTATTCGCTTTGCCAGCGAAGAAGAAAACCACAAAACCCTGCTCCTGGCAGAAGTTCAACGCCTGCACGGAGCACTACAGTGGTATGACCCTTCCGAACTAACCGGACTGATGGAGGACTAAGCTTCGCCTAGAAGCATTCATGGCAATGAAAGATCAAAGCAGCCTGTTCGAAACAGATGAACTGGAAGTTAAAACCGTTCCTCTGGCAGAGAAGTTACGTCCCGCAAATCTGAATGAACTACGCGGTCAGAGCAAGCTGGTGGCAAACAATTCGCTATTACACCAGATGATTAGCAGTGGTGAATACCAATCATTCATCCTGTGGGGGCCACCTGGAACGGGTAAAACCACCATAGCCAGAATAATCGAGAAGGTTAGTGGGCTAAACTTTATCCACTTCTCCGCCGTATTATCGGGCATCAATGATGTGAAAGGCGTGATGAAAGATGCAGACTATATGCATAGAACCAGGAACCTGCGCAGCATATTATTTATCGACGAGATACACAGGTTTAACAAGTCTCAGCAAGATGCCTTTTTGCCTTATGTGGAAAGCGGTGCAGTTATCCTGATAGGTGCCACTACGGAGAATCCCTCTTTCGAAGTTATCCCCGCATTGTTATCCCGATGCCATGTGTTTGTGCTGGAGCATTTGGCTGAAGGAGACATAAAGCAAATATTGGAGCGCGGTTTTACAGAATTGAACTTGGAGACGGATGAGGACATAATTGGATGGATGGCACAAAATAGTGGTGGTGATGCCAGACGCGCCCTTAATGAACTGGAGCTAATTCAATCATATCTGCGGCTCAATCCCCATCCGCCTGTAGCAGATTTGGCAAAGACATTAGCGAAGAAAACCATGTTTTATGACAAAAACAGGGAAGAGCATTATAACATTATCTCTGCCTTGCATAAATCACTTCGAGGTTCCGATCCCCAAGCCGCTCTGTATTGGCTGGCAAGAATGCTTGAAGCCGGTGAAGACCCTCGCTATCTGGTGCGCAGGCTTATTCGCTTTGCCAGCGAAGATATTGGTCTGGCCGATCCGCAAGCCCTTGTGCAGGCGATCGCAGCTAAGGATGCCCTGCTGTTTATTGGCATGCCCGAAGCCAGCAACGCCCTGGCGCAATTGGTGGTTTATCTTGCAACCGCACCGAAGAGCAACAGCCTTTATACTGCCTACAAAGCCGCAGCAGACGACGCAAGCCATACCAGCCACTATGCCGTACCTTTGCATATTCGCAACGCGCCTACAAAGCTGATGAAAGAATTGGACTACGGAAAAGAGTATAAATACGACCACGAGTTTGAAAACAAATATCATTACCAAAAGTACTTCCCCGATCAGATGAAAGAGAAAACATATTACGAGCCAGGGCAGTTCGGTTTTGAGAAAGAGATTAAGAAACGACTTGAGTGGTGGTTAAAACTCCGTAACAAACAAGAATAATCAGACCTTTAGGATTTAGATAGCTTAACAGGTACACAAAGCTTGAATTTGCTGCCCTTGTTAATCTTGCTTTCCGCGCTTAGCGTGGCACCAAGCAGATTGGCGATGTCTTTAGATAATATCAGGCCCAAACCGCTTCCAGGTTCATCTTTGGTTCCTGGATGCCGAACATCATTATCAATGTCAAATATCTTTGCCAGATTTCGTCTGGAGATACCTATTCCTGTGTCTATCACTTCAACACAGGCATAGTTTTCCTCTTGAGTAATGCTTACCTCTACCTTTGACCCAGGCTGGGAGTACTTTACCGCATTGGATATCAGGTTGCGGATAATGGTGGTTAACAAATGAGAATCACTTTCTAAAACTACATCTTGAGCATAGACACAGTTTATCTTGATACCCTTTTCCTCTGCAGTTAAGGAGAATTGACCAACAACAAACTCAGTAACCTTGGATAAAGACAAGTATTCTTTTTGCACTTTTACTTTACCAGTTTGCAGTTTTGTCCAATCTAACAGGTTCTCCAGCAGAGAATAAATACCTTTGGCGGAGGTTTGGATCAGATTTACAAAAGTAACCAGTTCTTGCCCCACTAACTTATCCATATTGGAGCTAAGAAATTCCGATAACGATAGAATTGCATACACGGGATTCTGAAGGTCGTGCGCAATAAGCGAAAAGAACTTGTCCTTAGTTGCGTTTAGCTCAACAAGGCTTCTTGCTGCTTGTTTAACCTCTTCTTCGATGCGTTTTCTTTGTGTTATATCTGCTATATAGCCATCCAAAAACATAACCTGGTTGTCAGCGCTATAGATGGCATTACCCTGCTCCCAAACCCACCGGATGTCCCCTTCTTTGCCCCAAATGCGATATTCCATCTGAAATCTGGTGCGGTTTGCTATAGCTTCATCCACATTCTTGCGAACATAATCCAGATCATCTGCATAGATTAATGAACTGAAAGATTTGTTGCTGTTCTCCAGCAGTTCAGTAGCCGTATAACCGGTTACAGACGCACAACCTTCAGACATATACATCATTGTCCACCATTGGTCATTCTTACATCTATAAGCTATGCCCGGCAGGTTACTCATCAGGTTTGCAACCAGCTCTGGCAGCAGACTACCACTAAGGTTATCTGGGAACGATTGGCATGTATTTAAAGAGTTTTTTCTCATGAGAACTAAGTGTATATGCTATGCATAAGTTGTCAATTAAAAAAGCACAGCTTAGACAAAGGATTTGACAAAATACTCTTTACAAAAAGGATGGCGTGAGTTTTATGATAGCCCTGAGTTCAATTTATCACCTTTAAGCTACGGGTTATACATGTAACATGGAGTTTTATGCGAACCTTCGATTCTATTCTGCCCTACCTGAAAAAGAGCTATTCCCGAATAGCAGCAGGGATAGTGATGCTTATATTGGTGGATGTGGTGCAATTAGCCGTTCCCAAAGTGATGCAGCATGCCATAGACAGCATTCAAGCCCGTTCTATCGACTCCACTGGTCTGGCTTGGATTGGCTTAATTATCTTCGGCCTGGCAATTGCAGTTATGATACTACGCTTCTTCTGGCGGGTACTGATTATCGGCAATTCGTTCCAGATTGAGAAAAGCCTGCGTCAGGACTTTTACAACCACCTGCTGAAGCTCTCTCAAAACTTCTTTAACCGCAGCAAAACAGGTGATCTGATGGCCTACGCCACAAATGACCTGAATGCAGTTAGAATGCTGTTTGGTATCGGACTTATTGCCGCAATGGATATAGTGCTTATGACTGTGGCTTCTTTTTCGTTCATGGTATCCATAAACTGGCGATTAACCCTATTGGCAATTATCCCCATGCCCTTCCTAACCCTTACCATCAGACATTTCGGCAAAAAGATGCACAAACGCTTTGCCAATGTACAACAAAGCTTTGCCACCTTAAGCGGCAGAGTGCAGGAAAGCATATCGGGCATTAGGATTGTAAAGGCATTTGTTCAGGAAAACACCGAACTGGAAAAGATAGACGAAGTATCGCACGACTTTGTGAAGCAGAATATGGCTCTGGCTAAGATTGCCGGTGTATTCCATCCCTTCATGGGCTTCGTGATAAGCACCAGTATAGTTATCACGCTATACTTCGGTGGTCGGGCTGCCATCCGGGGAGACATCACTATCGGCGGTTTCATTGCCTTCTTCCAATACCTTGGCATGCTGGTTTGGCCAATGATTGCCATTGGCTGGATTGTTGATATGTACCAGCGCGGAACCGCATCATTAAAAAGACTAAATGAGATATTTACCGTAAACCCCGAGGTGAACGACGACCTTGCGGACAACAGCATCACAGAGCTAACCGGCAGCATACGCCTTAGTGACCTCAGCTTTCGTTACGGCGAAGATTTACCGCTTATCTTTAACGACATCAGCATGCAAATTGATGCCGGCAAAACCCTTGCCGTAGTTGGCCCAACCGGCTGTGGCAAAACCACTCTTATCGAGCTTTTAGTGCGTATATACAACCCCCAACCGGAAAGCATATTTATAGACGACAAAGAGCTCTTTAGCATACCACTGCAAGTGCTTAGACGCGATGCAGTTCTGGTACCGCAAGATATATTCCTGTTCTCAGACACCATCGCCAACAACATCCGCCTGGGCAATCCCGACACCACCGACGATGCCGTTTACGAAGCAGCCAAAACCGCTCAGGTTTACGACGAGATTATGGATTTTGAACACAAGTTCGACACCATGGTCGGCGAGCGTGGCATAACCCTTTCCGGAGGCCAGAAGCAGCGCGTTGCCATAGCCAGGGCTTTGCTTACCAATCCCCGCATCCTGATTCTCGACGATGCCCTTTCAGCAGTTGATACAAAGACTGAACGGCACATCTTGGAGCGCCTTATCGAGCTTCGCAGGGGGAGAACAACCATTATTATCGCCCACCGCATATCCTCTATCCAGCATGCCGATAAGATAATAGTGTTAGGAGATGCCAAAATAGCGGAACGCGGCAATCATAAAGACCTGATTAAGCAACGCGGCTTGTATAACGACCTCTACGAAAAACAGAAAATTCGTGCCAAACTTGAAGGGGAGGATTTATGATGCACGGCGGTGGCGGTGGCGGAGGTGCCAGAGGTGGCGGCTTCGGCTCAGACGAACTAAAGAACAAGATATACGATAGCCGGCTCTTCGGCAGGATGATGCATTATCTAAAGCCTTACATGAAATGGGTGTTCCTCTCTTTCTTTATCCTGATGCTAATCTCCGGTGCGGAAGTGGTACTCCCCCTGGTTCAGAGAACAGCTATAGATGACTACATAGTATCCGATAAGTCAATAGCAATTTTTACCAATGAAACTGAGTACCAGGACTTTGACAGCCGCTATAAAAAGCTGAAATTCAAGGAATATGGCCACGCAAACCTGCATTTTATAATCCTGAGTCCCAAGGACATAAACAAGATAAACCGCAGCGACATGGCAATGCTGAAAGAGAAAGGCATATTGGGCTCAGAATCTGTATATCTAATTACCGATTCACCCTCAAACACCAGTATCTTGAACCAATATCTAATAGAAAACACCAACCCCAATGCCAGCAAAAGCGGTATGCAAGGATGGTTCAGACTGGGCGCAAATAAGCTTGCCGTTAGCAAAGAACAGCTATTGGAACTGCCACGCAAAGAGCGACTGGCTGTACGCAGCGAAGCCTCACGCAGCCTGTTTTACTTGGCTCTCATCTTCTTTGGCATCATTAGCCTGCGCTTAGTTACCAGCTATCTGCAGTCAGTAATAACTGCATATTTCTCACAAATGGCTATGGCAGACCTCAGGCACGATGTGTTTTCCCACTTGCAAAAGATGCCAACCAAATATTTCGATCAAAACCCCGTGGGCAGACTGGTAACACGCGTTACAAACGACATCCGCTCCATAGACGAAATGCTTGCCTCAGGCGTGATAACCATTGTTCAAGACGTTATCCTGATTGTCGCTATCGTCATTTTAATGCTGGTATTAAATTGGCAGCTTGCCCTTATCAGCTTTGCCATACTCCCGCTGGTTATCTGGATTATCACAATTTACAGGAGCAAAACCAGAGTAATCTACCGCGAAGTGCGCAAACATCTTGCATCCCTGAATGCCACACTTTCAGAGCACATTGCGGGACAAAAGATTATTCAGCTTTTCAACCAGTATTTCCACAAGAAACAAGAGTTTTCGGATATCAATCACGAGTACTTTCTTGCCTCTTTGAAGCAGCTAAAGCTATTCGCCTTCTTCCGCCCCATTATTCACGTTTCCTCGCAGGTTGCAGTTGCGCTTATAATCTGGTATGGCGGTGGTCAAATACTCCGCAATGCCATTACCATAGGACTGTTAATGGCATTCACCCAATATGTAAACAAGCTGTTTGAACCCATTAATGACTTCTCGGAAAAGTTTAATATCCTCCAGGGTGCCCTGGCTGGCGCAGAAAGGATATTCGACCTTATGGAGCTTGACCCGGAAGATTATCGCGAAGAGCTTCACCATTCACTAAAAATGGAAGGCGAGATAGAATTCGAGAACGTGTGGTTGGCATACAACCCCGATGAATGGGTGCTGAAAGACGTTTCCTTCAAAATCAAGCCCGGCGAAAAGATAGCACTGGTAGGGCACACCGGAAGCGGAAAGACCTCCATTGTAAATCTCATCCTGGGTATGTATCCTTATCAGAAGGGAAAGATACGTATCGACGGCAAAGAGCTTCACCAATACTCACTTGCCGATATCCGCTCCAATGTGGGCATCGTGCAACAGGATGTATTCATCTTCAGCGGCAATATCCACGACAATATCGCGCTGAATAACAGCAAGATAACCCGGGATGACATTGTTCAAGTGGCCAAATACGTAAATGCCGATAAATTCATCAGCAAGCTTCCCCAGGGATATGACGAGCCAGTTATGGAGCGCGGGGCAACACTATCCACAGGACAAAGACAGCTAATCGCCTTTGCCAGGGTTTTGGCCTACAACCCCTCCATCTTCATACTGGATGAGGCTACTTCAAACATCGACACAGAGACTGAAATACTAATTCAGGATGCGTTAGAGAAGATTATAAAAGAAAGAACTTCCATCATGATAGCCCATAGGTTGTCTACCATTCAGCATGTTGACCGCATCCTGGTGCTTCATAAAGGCGAGGTTGTGGAAGAAGGTTCGCATTTCGATCTGTTGGAAAAACGCGGCTTGTATTACGACCTCTACAGACTGCAATATACATAACTTAAACCGCTATCCCACATCTTCTTAATGCCGGAAAGGAGTTTATCGCTTTTCGGCATTTTTTTATCCAGAGTCTTTTTAGGACTTGCCACCTCTATTGCTGGCTTATCAATAATCAATATCCATATCTGTGTCTTTTTGCAATAACATCTAGCATGCTTCCCTGCTGCTTCCTTGCTGCTATCCCCTATCCGATACAGGATAGCAGCAAGGAAGCAGCAGGGAAGCAACTAATAAGCACTTGGCTGATACTAGTGAATGTGGGTGAGGAAAAAAGAGATTGACAAAATTCCGGCACAGAAAATGCTATAAAAAGTAGAAGAGAATCTAAAGATCTATAGGAGGATCAATGAAAAAGCATCTGCTTATCATAATGGCGTTGTTTATATTTACCGCCATCTTTGCCAACGGAAGCCGCTTTGAAGTGGTACACTGGCAAGAAGATTTCGAATCCGGTGCTCCCGGCTGGACATCATTTGATGCCTTTGGAAGCTCCAATAACTGGGGCGTTTATAACAATAACGACGTTCAGGGAACTGTTTGGTGGATGGGTAACACTGCCCTCGCCAGCGGAGCTAATATTGGTGGATATTATAACGAGCAGTATGTAGTACTTGACACCCCTGCCCGCACTCTAACTGCTGCCAATGCTACTCTCACCTTCAAACTTCGTTACAAAATTGAAGGCGTTGCCGGTGCTGAAGCCCCTTACACTGGCTGGGACGCATGTAACGTCCGAGTTTCTGTTAATGGAGGAGCATTCGTTCCCATTAGCGGAACCCCAGCTTACAACATGACCTCTTCCTATGCTTTTGGCTTTCAACACGAAGAAGGCCCGAACATTCCCGGATGGGGCGGTAATTTAACCAACTGGACTAATGCTTCTTTCGACCTTAGCCAATACATTGGCTCATCTGTTGTTGTGCGTTTTGCCTTTGCATCCGACCCTGGATACTGCACTACAGACGACAGAACCTTGTTTGGTATGATGGTTGATGACATTTCTTTTGGTGGTTATACCAATAATGGTGTAAACGATGACCAAATGACATGGGCAAGCTTAGTACCCCCAGTTGATCCCGGTCCAGACTTATGGCATGTTGCAGAAGTTGCAACCGCTCCCACACCAACCCACGCTATGGTTTGCCAAAACGCAAACGGAACCTATGAAGTAGATATGTTTAACTATCTGGTAAGCCCCTCAATCCAGTTACCCGCAAGTGGCGACATCAGAGTTGACTTCATGGCCTACTCAGATTTTAATGACTTAAACACCTTCCCCGAAGTTGATTATTTCGGTTTCGAGATTTCCCCCGATAACGGAGGCACTTGGTTCCGCATGAGTAATCCCTATGGTGATCCTGATGGCGACAACTACGTTTATACCGGAGCAGCCGCCACATGGGGACCCTGGACAGAAGCATGGGGACAAGGTGGCATCATTAGCGATTACGCTGGTGAAACGGTAAGATTCCGTTGGTTATTCAGAGCTGATGCCGACGCACCTATCGGTACCGGCTTCATGTTCGACGATTTCAAAGTTTATAACGACATATTCATCGCAGCCCCTGAGAACTTAAGCGCTGTAGCAACTGGAAGCAGCGTTACCCTGAACTGGGCAGCTCCAGGCAGCGGCGGCGGCGGTGGAGAAGAAGGCTGGATTGGCTATTCTGGCGAAGTTAGTGGCAATGCCATTGGCACAACCTCCGGAGTAGCAGATTTTGACGTGGCTGCCAAATGGGATCCACTTGGCGACGTTAACAGCATCTATCCTTATGTTGGCATGAACATCACCAAAATCAAATTTGCGCCAATGGCCGAAACCGCAACCTACACCCTTCGTCTCTGGGAAACCGGTGCCGGAAACCTGGTGTATGAACAAGAGATTCCAGCTCCCGTTATTGGACAGTGGAATGAAGTAGTTCTCACCACTCCTTACACCATCCCTTCAAATACCGTAATTATGGCTGGTTACCGCACAGTTTCCACTGCCGGTTCACCTGCTGGAACCGATGCAGGTCCCGCAATTAACGGCTATGGCAACATGATTCGTTGGAACAACGTATGGACAACTCTTACCGCATTATCTGCCGAATTCAATTACAACTGGAACCTTATGGTATATGTTGCAGATGCAGAAGGCAGAGAATATGTGATGGGTGAACTTCCCCAAAACTTCCAGGCTAACAATTCTGAATTGGTAGCTCAAACCGTTAGCACTCGCGACCGCGATGTAACAGCCTACAAGATCTATCGCAACGACGAATTTGTTGCTGAAGTCCCCGGTGCTGAACTCACCTATACCGAAACCAATGTCCCCGGAGGTTTCCACACATATTATGTGAAGGCAATTTATGGAACCTATGAATCCCTCGGCTCCAATACTGCTTCCGTGTTTGTGTTCCCTCCCTCCTATGTTGAGATTGCTCATCATGATGGAACCGCAGAACAAGGCTTCAACGTTGGTTCAACCCGACGCATGGCTGTTAAGTTCACCCACCCCAATCCTGTAGTTATCAAGAACGCTAAAGTATATATTCACACCCTTGGCACAGCCAACCTGATTCTGCAAGTGTTCAATGATTCTGGTGAAAACGGTATGCCCGGCTCATCATATCTTGCACAGCTTGTTACTCCGGCTGCAAACCTGGTTCAAGGCTGGAACACCATCACCTTCGCGAATGACATCCCAATTAACTCAGGCTCGTTCTATTTTGTAATACTTGAAACCGCCAATGCTTCCGCTATTGGTTTGGATACCGCCAGCAATGGTTTCAGCTACAAAAAGATGTCTGCTTCCGGTGCTTGGGAGCCCCTTACCGAAGGCGAAGTGATGATGAACGCTATAGTTGATACCGGCTCTGCCATTGGCGATGAAGTAATCAAACCCATCGTATTGGAATCCAGCAACTATCCTAACCCCTTCAATCCAGAAACCACCATCTCCTTCTCTCTGCCCGTTAGCGGAGCTACCAGCCTTAAGATATTTAACCTTAAGGGTCAGTTAGTGCGCAACCTGGTGAATGCAGACATGACTGCCGGTACCCAGAGAGTTGTATGGAACGGTACTGACGATAACAACAAGCCCGTTTCCAGTGGCTTGTATTTCTACCAGATTAACAACGCTGGCAAGACCATCACCAAGAAGATGTTGTTAGCCAAGTAATTCTAACCGAGCCCCTTGGGCAGATGCCTGAGACGGCTTAGACAAACAATAGCAGCCCGGAGTTGATTTCAGCTCCGGGCTTTTTTCTCTTGCAGGATTATTGCCCTGATAATGTATGGTATTTGAAATAGCATTAAATGAATTGGGAGTTAACATGATAAACCGTTACATATCGCTGTGTATAGCTCTTATGATAAGCAGCATAATCTGGTCAGATATACATGATGCCGATGCCTTAGTGGCAAAAGTAGGCAGTCGCACTTATGATTTCAGCACCTTTGACAATGGTTTCAAGGCTTACTTAAGCTATCATAATCGCAACAAAACATTAAGCCCCCAGGACAGCACCAGACTAAACGATCAATATTGGGAAGAGCTGATAGGTGTATATGTTTACGACCAGGCGATAAATGCTGGTAAGATAACGGTTAGCGATGCGGAGATTGAGCAAGACATAATAGCAAATCCACCTGATGGTGTAAAGATTATTAAGGACTTCCAAACTGGGGGAGTGTTTGACGCAAATAAGTATCGAAAAGCGCTGAGTGACCGCCCCGACTTCAAGCAATCGGTAATTGATCTCAGCCGTAATTTATTTAGCTACAGCAAGCTGATCCGAACCATAAAAGAGGAAGCCGTTGTAGACCCGGACAGTGTGTATGCCAATTGGTTAAAAAACGGTGACACCGCAGACGTAAGCGCAATGCTGTTCGATTACACAAGGCTAAAGCATGTAACAGCAAGTGATGCCGAAGCTGAGCAGTATTACCAGAGCAATTTGGCTGATTATCGCAGGGAAGATGGTCGCAGCTACCAATACATCCGCCTTAGCCCCTCCCCCTCAGGCGAAGCCAGCCTCGAAGACGAAGTGAAAAGAATGAAGATTGTCAGTGCAGTCTTGCTTAGGGGAGCGCGAGAAAAGGGATTAGCCGCTACAGCCCATGAATTGGGATATGAAGTTCGGGATAGCGGAATGTTTTCAGAATCCGATAAACTCATTCCCGGAATAGGACAATATCCGCCCCTCGCTTCCTTTGCCTTTGCCAATCCTCTGGGCACGGTGCCAGACATATATTATGCTCCCAATGGTGATTATTACATCCTCGAAGTACACAAATACCTTGCAGAATACTATCGGGACTTCGATTCCATAAAGAATGACCTGGTGAAACAACTGACCAAAGAGAAACGCATTGACTTTATGCGCAATTACGCCCAGGAATTCGTCCAGAAACATAGCCCTACCACCATGCGTGCCGCAGCCGAACAAGATAGCCTGCTGATTGTTGATGCCACTAGCGTAGGTATAGATACGCCCATAACCATGCTGGGGCTAACCCCTGCCTTCAATGAAGCAATTCTGAAAACACCCGAAGGAAGCTTCACTCCATTGATAGAGCGGGAAGACAGATGGTTACTGGCTGCAGTACATAAGCGCAACCATCCCGATAAACAACTTTGGGAAAAGGTTAAGGATGAAGTAATCGCTTCCGCTATCAAACGTAAGCAACAGGAACACCTAAACAGCTGGTATCTACAACAAATAGCGAAGCTGGAGATAATAGACAAGCGGCATGAGTTCTATCCCCTTCGCGGCAAACAGCCTCCTAAACTTAGTGAATAGCCATCAGTTCTGAGCTTCCTTGAACGAATTACTAATGAATTACGCATGAAATACGGATGAGATGCGTAATTCACCCGCAATGATAGTGCAATTCCTGCAGGAATATATCGGGATATATCAACACATTTCTCCCGGTATTGCTGAGATATCCTTTGACAAATAATCGCTATCTCCAATCATTACTTTTACGATAGCCATGGAGATAAGCAATGTCCTTTGTACATTTACATAATCACACACAATACAGCCAGTTAGACGGTGCCTGCCGGGTAGACAGGATGATTGCCCTTGCCAAAGAGATGGAAATGCCGGCAGTGGCCATCACCGACCATGGCAATCTATTTGGCGTTATTGAGTTTTATAAAAGTGCCCAGAAAGCCGGGATAAAACCCATCATCGGCATTGAGGCATACATCATTAGCGGCGAACTTGATGACCCCCAAAGCAAGAATGAAACAAGACATCACCTTATTTTGCTGGCGCAGAATTACCAAGGCTATCAAAACCTGATGAAGCTCTCATCAAAATCCTTTATCGAGGGTTTTTATTACAAACCGCGCATATCCAAACGCCTCCTTTCCGAGCACAGTGAAGGGCTAATCTGCCTTTCTGCCTGCGTAAAGGGTGAGATACCATCACTTATCCTGAACGACAGGATGAAGCAAGCACGGGAAGCAGCGTTGTGGTATAAAGAGTTGTTTGGCGACCGCTACTACATTGAGCTGCAAGATCACAAGCTGGAGTCCGAAGAGAAAGCTGCGCCTCGCCTGATAGAATTGGCAAGAGAGCTGGATATACCCATGGTGCTAACCAATGACTGCCATTATCTTCATCAAAGTGACAATGAGGCACACGACATTCTTCTCTGCATTCAAACAGGAAAGCTGCTTAATGACCCCAGCCGGATGCGATACCCCACTACCCAGCTATATTTCAAGTCTCCCGAAGAAATGAAAAGCCTATTCCCCGAGGTACCGGAAGCCTATAGCAATACACTACAAATTGCAGAGCGAATTGAACTGGAGCTCCGCTATGATAAGTTCCTGCTACCCAAGGTGGAAACCCCACCAGAGTTTGACACCATGGGAGATTACTTGCGGCACCTATGCTTCGAACAAGCACAGCTAAAATATGCCCAAGTAAGCGACGAAGTACGCTCCCGGATAGAGTACGAACTGGGTGTGATAGACCGAATGGGCTTCAATGGCTATTTCCTGATGGTAAAAGACATCATCGACAATGCCCGTAAACAGGGCGTTCCCGTTGGCCCGGGACGTGGCTCAGCCGCAGGCAGCATCATAGCCTATCTTTTGGACATCACGCTAATAGACCCACTGAAGTATGGGCTGCTGTTTGAACGCTTCTTGAATCCTGACAGAATCAGCATGCCCGATATCGACATCGATTTCTGTGCCCAGGGACGTGGCAAAGTGATAGACTATATTGTCCAACGCTTTGGACGTAATAGCGTAACTCAGATTATTACTTTCGGAACCTTGGGTGCTAAGTCCGTAATCAAGGACGTTGCCCGTGTGTTAAGCGTCCCCGCCGCCGATGCAAATAACATAACCAAAACCATCCCCTCAAATGCCAAAAATCTTGACGATGCCTTCCAGAAATCTAAAGAGTTTGTGGAGATAATAAGCAATAATGACCTGTATCAGAGCATCTATGCACATTCTCTGGTGCTGGAAGGCCTGGTGCGGCAAACTGGCATCCACGCCGCAGGTGTGGTTATTGCCCCCGGAGACTTAACAGACTATGTCCCCCTCGCCTGTAGCATCCAGAAAGAAGGCGAGAATGTAGTATTGGTGCAATACGAAGGCAAATGGCTGGATGATCTGAAGATGCTGAAGATGGATATCCTGGGGCTAAAAACCCTAACGCTTATCCAAAAAACTGTGGATTTAGTTAAGCAATCTCAAAATATAGATATTGACGTGAATAAGCTGAAACTTGATGATCAGAAAGTGTTTAAGTTGCTTGGTAAGGGCGAGACCGATGGCGTGTTTCAGTTTGAATCTGATGGCATGCGTAAATACTTGATAGACCTGAAACCCAATAGATTTGAAGACCTTATCGCCATGGTTGCTCTCTACCGCCCCGGCCCCATGCGCTTTATCGATACCTATATAGCCCGTAAACACGGCAAAGAAAAGGTGGTGTATGACCATCCTCTGGTGGAAAACACACTAAAAGAAACCTATGGTGTAACGGTTTATCAAGAGCAGTTGATGCAGATATCTCGAGAGATGGGCGGACTAAGCGGCGGAGAAGCAGATATGCTGCGCAAAGCCATGGGGAAAAAGAATCTAGAGCTAATGCTGAAGTTCCACGACAAGATTATTGAAGGTGCTGTGGCCAATAAGGTTCCCCAAGAAACCATGGAAAAAATTTGGAAGGATTGGCTAAATTTCGCTGAGTATGCATTTAACAAATCGCACGCTACCTGTTATGCCTTGGTTGCATATCACACGGCATATTTAAAGACCTACTACCCTGTGGAATTCATGGCTGCTCTGCTGTCCCTTGAAGATGACCCCTCTGCCATCCCGAATAAAATCGAAGTTTGCAAAAGCATGGGCATAAAGATAATCCCGCCAAACCTTAATCGCTCCGACAGCGAATTCAGCGTGCACGGAAAAGAAGTTCTATTTGGGCTAAGGGCAATTAAAAATCTCGGCGAATCCGCCATGCGTGCCATCATCGAAGATAGAAGCATAAACGGAGCTTATACCAATATCTTTAGCTTTTGTAACCGGCTGGATAGCTCGGCTGTAAACAAGACTGTGCTGGAAAGCCTGATTGCCTCTGGTGCTATGGACGAACTGGAAGGCAGCAGAGCCCAAAAATGGGAAGTGATAGAGCAAGCTTTGGCCCTTGGCAGTGGAGAACAACGTGACCGCAAGAAAGGGCAAACCACGCTTTTTGACCTGATCAGTGATGACGATAACGACACCGACTATTTCCCACCCCTGCCTGCTGTAATACCATGGAACTATCTGCACCAGCTTGATAAAGAAAAAGAAGTATTGGGCTTCTACATGAGCGGACACCCGCTGTTTGAATACAAGAGTATGGTGAAGAACCTTACCAATGCCAATTCTCAAACAGGAAAGTCCAAATCAGTATCAGACCTGCAAATGGCGGGGATTGTTAGCGCTATATCCAGGAAGAAAGATAGCAAGGGAAACCCAATGGCTTTTGTGGAGTTTGAAGACCTTAGTGGAAAGTTTGAAGTTCCTCTGTTCAGTAAGGACTATCAGACTTATGCAACAAGTTTGTGCATTGGTAAGGTGTACTACATTATCGGCACAAAATCCACCTTTAATGGTAATGACGACGGAGTTCTTCGGGTAAAACCTCAGGAGATTATCCCCATTGAAGACCTGGCTACTCAACTAAAGGGCGAAGTCAAGATAACGATAAACCACGAACAAATAAAGAAAGGCATGCTGGGAGAGATAGGCTCCTGGGCAGCAAGCTGCACGGGTCAGTTCAAACTGATTACCAATGTTCAAACTGAAACTATGAATTCCTATGTGTTGGAATCGAATAAGAAGGTGTTTCCCGATAACAAGATTCTTGCATGGTTGGAAAAGGAAAAGATTAGCTTCCAAATAAGGATAATTAATAATGCTTAGAAGCCTGATGTTAGCTGCGATACTCCTGATAGCCCTGTCCCCTGGCTTTGCTCAGGAGATTATATACGAACATTACGTAGGTGGAACAGATTTCTGGGTGGTTATCCCATACAATTCCATCAGTTTCCCCAAAGACAAGCAAACCGCCGACTACCAGGTTTCCCTACAGATAAAAAACTCATCAAAAAAACAAGTTGGCTTCCTTGAACAAAGCCTGCTGATACCAAAGCGTAGCTGGCTGCAGGATACGGCATTACCTGTTCGATGGAGTTTAGACCTTCCTGCCGGCAGCTACAGCGCAGAGCTGATGATTAGAAACAAAGCTCTGGGCGAAAAGCGTAACCTGAGCAAAACTTTCCAAATAGACGAAAGCTTAACAGAGATTGGACAAAGCTGGCTAATAGCCAATAGAGAAGGACAATCCTTTATCCCAGGCAGCATAGAAACCGTTTTCTCAGAAATTGATCAGCTCTTGTTCAAGCAGAGTTTCTCAATTCCCGTTGATAGCATCCACATTCAAGCAGACAATAGAACTATGCACATAAACAATCTTACCAGCCCCATTGAGATTGACCTGCTGCCTTTCATAGTGCAAACGGAGGCTAAGCCACTGAGTTTCACGTTCTTTGAACGCAACATACATTATCAGGTTGAGCCATTCCTGTATTCTCCCTGGTACTCATACTCATTAAGGTATACCTACGAAGACCAGATAGAGCAGCTTCGCTATATAGCAACCCAAAATGAATGGCAAGTATTGCGCAGTCTTCCCAAAAGCAAACTCCCTCAGGCTATCGAGAGCTTCTGGAAAACCAACGATCCCAGCCCGGGAACAATTAGGAATGAAACGCGTGAAAGGTTTTACCAGCGCGTAATGAGGGCAGATGAACTCTTCACCATTCACAAAAAGTTAAAGGGTTGGAGATCTGATCGAGGTAGAATATATATAAAGTTTGGAGAACCTGATTTCATTGATACCAACACATACACCCTGGGTAGGTATCCAAATGTAATCTGGACTTATTATAAACAGAACCGCGAGTTCATTTTTGCCGACACAAAAGGATTTGGCTTATACACATTAAGGAACAAAGATGAAGAATATTAAAACTATCACTTTGTGCAGCATAGCTCTGTTCTATGCCGCATTAGGCTTTGCTAATAACAAGCTGAACATGTTTATCGATTATAACCGATTCCTGGATAAGGACAAAAACACTATCCTGTTAATCGACTACCAAATCCCATATCGCAATCTGGTATTCATCGCCCAACATGGCGGATACTTCGCTGAAGTGGATGTAAAAGTTGAACTGGTACATGGGGATAGTGTGGTTATCAGCCAGCAAATTACCGATAACGTAGGAGTTTCCAACAAAGCTGATACCGACTCCAAGGGCAAAAACTATTTGAATAGACTCAGCTTTACGCTGGACAAACCATTAGATACAGTAAGGTTCATTGCCACAGATATAAACGCAGAAAGGGTTTTTAACTGGCAGTTCCCCATTGAACGGCTAAGCCCAGCTACTATACTCAGCGACCTCGAACTGAACAGCGAGGTGAAACCCGACACACTGCAACACCTCCCCAAGTTCAAGAGGAGCAACACATTATACCGCTCTGAGCCATCCTTTTTCATAGACCGCGATAAAAGTGATTACGCCTATTTGTATCTGGAATCTTATCAAAGCGTTGACGGAAGTAAGGGCAGCAACATGCTAAACTTGTATCTGGAAAAAGACTCGTTATCAGTGATGGATGAATACTTCGACTATACACCCAAAAATGCCACCGAAAGCTTCACCTTAAAGATACCGATTAAAGACCTTGAACTTGGCAGGTATAATGGAAGCGTTACCCTCCAAACTGAAGAGCATGCAGAGAGCAGGAACTTCGAGTTTGTATTGATAGAAGAAGCTGAAGATCTGCATTTCATCTTTGCCGATCCAGAAGACGAATACATGCTGATGCGCATCTTTTTGGGCAATCAAATGCCTACTGATTGGAAGAACTTTGATACCGGCAAAAAGAGACGTTACTCCACACAATTCTGGAAAAACATGGCAGTGGGCACCAAGAGAAGTGTTGAAGACATTATGAAACTCGTGCACGAGAGAATAGACTATTCCAATAGATACTTCAAGCATTTGGGCATCGGATGGAAGTCTGAGATGGGACGCATCTACATACGAAATGGCGCACCGGATGACATAGAGCGCGATACTACTTCTGATACAGGCCGCTTTGTCCGGAAAGACTATCAGATTTGGAAATATCAGTCTGGCTTGAAGCCTGTTTACATCTTCGTGGATATCCAGATGAACGGAAATTATCGGCTAATCTATGTCGAGAATGACGACATGGAGAATTCTGATCCCGATTGGAGACGCTTCTTAGGCTCGGATTTCGACGAAAGCGATTTGGATAACTAACTTCCCTATCAACCAATGTTTGCATCATCTTACGGGACTCGTTCCTTGAACGAAATACTTATGCACTACGCATGAAATACGGATGAGATGCGTAATTCATCCGTACTAATACAGTAGTCCGTCCAAGGGAAGAGAAAAGATTGCCGCTAAGACAACGGATACATTGGTTCCCTAGGGACTAAGAACCGGATAGAAAGCATCGGGATAGTGTTTGACAGAAAAGGTATTGGTATTATGTTGATAGAAGACAATTACTGCATCGAAGCGAAAGTAGTGTTTGCAGAACTGCTGATTTTGGTTAATATATTCAAGAGCAGTATCCGTAATCTTTCTCTGCTTGGAGAGAGATATGGAAGCCATAGCCGTGTGAATAGATTGGCTTGAACGAGTTTTAACCTCTACGAAAACAAGATGTTGATCTTTTTCTACGATGATATCTATCTCGCCGCATCTTTTACGATAGTTGCGACAAACAATGTTATACCCGCAACTTGCAAGATGTTTGGCGGCGATATCCTCGCCGATAATCGATAGCTCTTTGCCGTTAAGCTTGTTCATAAACCAAGAAAATGCTTGACGAAATTATTGTCAATGAGATTGATGAATTATGATAAGAAAGAACACCGAAAGGTGGAGGGAAGTATGAAGAAAGTTATTTTAAGCGTGATCGTGCTGGCATCTATGTTTAGTTTAGCACAGGCAGCGCCGTTCCAAACACTTGGAATGCTGCGAACTCCTGATGCGTATGTGTTACCCCATCGTGCAGCCGAGCTAATGATTGTTGGTTATTATCGTGATGTTGCAAAGCCCCAACCTATGACTCCCGACGCAGAAGACGCCTCTAAAGGTTTTTTCCCCTACGGAATGGTTGGCGTGGGCTTATTCAACCGCGTAGAGCTTGGGCTCTTTGCCGGCGATTATACCAAATTGGACGGCGCGGTATATTTTGTGAATGTAAAAGCTAAGATTATTGAGGAATCATTGCGTATTCCCCAAATTGCCGTAGGTATAGACAATATCCTGTCTCCTGTTTCCAAGCATGGGGCACAATACCTAAACTCTCAAGACGATTTTAGCCAACACCCCGACAGAGATGCCTACGAGTATTTTTCACCCTATGTGGTGGCATCTAAACAGGCGTATTTCTCTGGTGTGCCATGGATGTTCAATATCGGTCTGGGAACAAACCGTTTCGTGGGTCAGGTTCCCCGGTCAAGAATATTCAATGGTCTTTTTACCTCTGTGGAATTATCACCCATGCGCGATCTTGCCTTACAGCTTGAATTTGACGGTGAGGATTTCAATACTGGTATTAAGTACTCATACAAGAACTTCGGTGCAAAATTGGGCATGCAGGCAATCGAGGATTTTGCCAAAGATAATGGCTATGAAGACAACCTGAGAATAGCCTTTGGATTGTCCTACCTGTTCGACAGATACTCTGAAGCCAAGAGACGCCCTGATTTGAGACGTTATGCCATGGATTCTACCATTGGCGGAACCGACGTGGTTAACGTTGGTACCATCACCCCTATCGAGACTGGCGTAGTTGTTCCACCTGCGGGCACCTCTGGAAGCGATGTAGTGGTTGTTCCTCCTACAGGTTCTGGATCTGAAGTTGCTGTTGTTAACCCCTCTGGTGGTCAGACACCTGGTTTAGTTGATCCAGGAAGTGCCGAGTATAAAGAGCTGTCTCCGGAAGTAAGAGACCTAATGAAAGAATTGGAAGCCCTCAGACTGGAAAGACAAAATGCTCAAAAGGCGCTTGATGATTTAAGAAAATGGATACAGGAACTCAAGAAGCCATAACTGTGAGTTTTCAATAAGTTTGTGATGTGTAGGTTTAGGATTCATACTTCCTTATAATAGTGGTCGAGTGAGAGTCAAGATAGGATTGAATAAGCCCTATCTTGATCTTGCTCGTTTAATGTCACAGACCGGATATTTTTACGCTAAGAACAAGTGAGCGGGGTTATGAAAAAGATTACTAGAGTATTGCTACTCGTTTTATTTGCGGTGTGTACGCTTACGTCAATTTATGCACAGCAATCCCAAGAGTTAACTAAAGAACAACTTTTACAGATGATTGCTGAAGAGAAGCAGCTTATCAGAGAGGCTGCAAAGACATTCCTGATCGATACTTTACCTGGTTTAATGCAATCCGATCCAGCTGCTGCAGATGCTGCACTTGCCAGGAACAGTGGAATGTTCAACACCATGGATCAGGAAGACTTTATGTATCTTTTGGGGCATTTTTATGCCAGAATGGGAGAGAACCCCAGAGCCATAAGCTCGTTTGAATCGCTGCTCTCTGGAAGGCTAAGCGAAGATGCTCGAAAAATGCTTAATATGGTGCTCTACACGCAGATGATTGATTACCTTCAAAAAGGCAACAGAAAAGCTGCGAAAGACTATCTACGCTCGATAATCTTCGAGAACTTCAATATCGACCGATACTATCCAACCTATCTTTACATCTGGTCTGATTTGAGTGCAGAAGATGGTGAATTCGAGGATGCAAGAGCTTCGCTGGACAGCTATATGAAAAACCGCGAAGTTATTATGAACCGATTGTTGCCCGCAAAGCAGTCTATATTGAACAGAGTGCAGACCATAAACGTCAGGCCATTTATTTCCAATCCAACTCCGCAAGAATATGACAGGGTGGTAGCAGAAATCGATGGTCTAAAGGCAGATCTGGCAGCGGTGCACACTGAGCTACAAAACACCAAAGGCGTAGTATACCTTAGCGCAATTATTCGTGCTAACAACGAAGAAATGCGCATGCTAGACGGATTAAAGAGCAGCGTTAGCGACTATATGAATAACGAGAAGAAAGCCGATGCTATTGTGGCTGAGTACTATTCTAAGCTACAGGCAGTTAAGCAATTCTCCATATCTTACAAAAAACAGATAGACATCATGGACGTAATTCTCCAGCGCCAATATGAAAGGTTCTTAGCAAACGACCCCGCATTGCAAGACAAAGAATATAGCGATATGGAACTGAAGCGTCTGTATGATATTGAAAAGACGCTGGAGATATATAATCAGATTATAACAGAATTAGACACCAATATTGCAGACCCGGCATTAGCTGGACACATCGATGAACTAAAAAACCAGCGTGCAGAGTATTCTGATAAGCGAAGCGATATGATGATTCGCAAGAACGCTCTATTAGAAACACGCAGGCATTCCTCTGACGTTCAAGAGCAGATATTTGACGCAATCCTTTACGAATACTATTCTTTGAATACCGACAAAAAGGAATTAGACACACAGCTTGCAGAACTTGAGGACTTCTTTGCTACTGACGCCCGAAGGCTTTTCAATGAGCAGATGCGGGCAGATCTGGCAGCTCGAGTTGAAACCCAGTTTGCTTCTACTTCTTTCCCCAACGATCATGATCAACCGATTGTTGCAAGTGCCATGGAGATGCAATCCAGCGTTGAGTTCATAAAGTTGCAACTTGCCTATCGTACGTTACAAGCAAAAGAGGCAGCCCGTTTATCTCAGGCAAGCCAGTTATCGCTGGAACAATTAACGGAACAGCAAAGAGCTATTCTGGCCGAAAAACGAGAGCTTGTTTCCCAGATAGAGACATTTATAA
Organism: uncultured bacterium; assembly: GCA_938009275.1. Classification (GTDB taxonomy): domain Bacteria; phylum Cloacimonadota; class Cloacimonadia; order Cloacimonadales; family Cloacimonadaceae; genus Cloacimonas. Next base: position 108,987 of record CALLHY010000038.1, on the reverse strand, counting down.
GCAGTAATCCTGATTTTCAGGCCATTGAGCAACCAAACAGCCAGTATCTTATTAAAAAGGCAGACCTGTATTACATACTTGCTGAGCTTCAATATGCAGTAAATATGGATAATCCTGCCATCGCTCTGAATAGCTATCGCCAAGTGGTTCAACATGATCCTAACTTCATATATAAAGATGCTGCATTGTACAATATCGGCTTTATTAGCAGCCAGCTAAAAAGAAACCAGATTGATAGCAATAAAGACCGGTTCTACGAGTTGAATTCCACTGCGCTTACCTTGGACCCATCCAGCAAGTACAAGTATTCGGACTTTGCCGAAGCCATTACTTCATACCAGGAGATTGTGGACAATTACAAATCCTCACCCTATTATGACGAGTCACTATATCGTTTAGGGGTTTTAAATTACTACCTTGCAACGGATGCAGATGAACCAGCTCGTTTTTATGCTCTCGCCACAAACTATTTTGATGAGATCATCGCCAATCCTGAAAGCAAGTACAGATACGATGCCATATATCAACGTGGGTGGTTAAGGCTTAACACAGCCAACGACGAAGACTTGAAGCTGGCAATGGCAGATTTCCTCTATTTGCTAACTGCTATTGAAAATAACCAGATAACCGACCCAATGTTGATTCAGGACTATCATGATGACGCAGTAAAGAATATCGCATACTGCCTGATTGCTTTGGATGGACTGGATTTCTCTTCCCAAGCAAAGGGCGTTTCGGAACTTGAACAAGTGTTTGCCGGCTACAGCAATAAGCAGATTATTGCCCGTGTACTCGACCAGGCAGCGAAAAACAAATTTGATCTTGATGCCTCACTTCAAGGGGCAGACTTTATCTGGCTTAAGATAAACATGAATCCCTTGGCCTTGGAAAACCCAAGCTTGCTGGATTCCATTCTCTACATCTATGCCAGAGAAGCCAGAAACCTGCGTGAAGGACAGGACTTTAACCAGGCCCGTCAAGATATCTATCTGAACCTCATAGCCAACTATGGAAAAGACTCAGACTGGTATAATGCCAATAAAGAGAAAAATGTAGCACCACAACTCGAAGTAGTGAAGAAAGCGTTCGTCGAGCGTGGAAAAAGACTATATATAGAGTTTTCGGAAGCTCCCTCTGAAGAACGTCTTGCTGCTTACCAAAGACATCAGGACATATTTGGCAATTTTACCGAGCTCCATGGAGACAAGTTTGCCGAATGGCAACGCGATAATGACAAGTCTGTACTTACGTTGTATACTGTTTTGGCTGAGAGAAGCAATACTCCGCTGAACTACAGCAAAGCCATAACTCAGCTTCATGAGTACAATGCCAAGTACCCGGATGACGAAGATTTCTTCTTACACGAAGGCTTATCATACACATACTCAAACAACATGTTTAATTTACTAAAAAACAGCTTTGCGGAAGAGGGCTTTGTGCCCCAGGAAGGCTTACCAGCAAGCGAAGATCAATTGTTCACGATGCTTAGCGATAATTCTGTCCGCTTTATCGACGTAATGAAACAAGAGAAATACCGCACAGAAACCAGAGACAAAGAATCGGTATCCATCCTGCTGCAACTCGCTGACATCCAATATGACCGTTTAAAGTATCCTGAAGCCTCGGCTCTATACTTAAAAGCCCTCGAGAATGAAAGCATTATTGATGCTCGTAGTAAGTTCAACGTATATGGTAAGCTTGCCACCATGTCTCAATCACTTTCACATTTTGCCGATTCTGAGAAGTATTTCCGTAAAGCTTATGAATTTGCTCAAAGCCCAGCTGAGAGAGAATCTCTAACTCAAAGCATTTTAGCTCAAATACAGCTGGCCTACCAAGCTGCCGATAAAGCCAACAACCACAGCTTCGCAGCCTCTGAACGCTTGCGTTTAGCATCTGAACTACCCGCTGCTGAACAAGACCTAATCCAGGGCTTAAGATGGTCGGCACACGAATCCTATGTAAAAGCAAAAGAATATCAAACTGCCATAGACCTGCTATTACAAATTGCTGGTGACAAAAAGGACATAGAAGAGGTTTACACTCACTATTACACAGCCTGGAACATAGCTGAGGCTGACACACTTATGAAGCAACCTGAACAGGCAAGAGCCATCAAACAGGCCTTTATAACCAAATACCCCAGCAGTGTGCAAGCCTACGCATTAAAAGTGTCTGATGTGAAACAGCAAGAATCTCTTGGTAGCTATGATGAAGCTGCCGAAACCTATCTTACCCTTCATCAGCAAGCCAGAGACAAAGCAATTGATACGGGTGGAGACACACCTGATGCCCTGATGATCAGTGCCATTGTGAACTTCAAAAGCGCTAAGAATAATACCAGACTGCTTGAAGTTATGAACCAATTCATCACATTGTATCCCAACCATTCAGAAGTAATCCCCTTTATGGAGTATATCGCCAACGACTATGTTACCAAAGGTGACACCCTCCGGGCAGAACAGATGGCAAAATCGATATACCAAAAGGACAAATCTAAGTTTGCCCTATATAAGCAATTTGCTGATGTAAAGCTATTCAATCTTGCCACCGCATTTGATTTGGCGTATAAGAATAAGGATTATACTGAAGCTTTTAGGCAACGCGATGAGTTTAAAAAAGTAGAAGCAGCATATAAGAAAGAAGGCCTCACCTTCAATCTTAGCAACGAGTATGAGTATTTCGCTTCTGTTCAGAATGAGTATGACGAAATTCAGAAGATGGATGCATTCATGCGTAATTACGACAGTCAATTAGCAGCAATCGAAAAATCAGCCGTGTTTACCGGCTCACCAGCCAATTTAATTAAAGTAAATGTAAACACAAGATGGCAAGTAAACCTGATTGGTGGTGACAAGCGTATACCCGGCTACAAGTCGTCTCTAAACAAAGAGATCACAAGGATCACCAAACTACTTGAGCAAGCCAATAATTCTGGCTATGATCTCGACAATGCCCGTCGATTGAGAGCTTTAGATTTGATGGCAAGAATGTACCAACGGGGTGCAGACGTTATTCAAACCCAGATCGGAGTGTTCATTAAAACCAGTACCGAGAACGCTGCCAACCGCCAGCAATATCAAGGCGAAGCACTCAATTCGCTAATCAATCAGGTTGCCTATCAACAGAATATGGACTTGATTGATGCCGAGTACGGTGTTCGCACTTCGATATTCAATCTTTACCACGTTGCCGGTTACCGTGATGTTTATACGGAGCGGAGCGTTAACAGATTACAAGAATGGAACTTGTTACCGGATTACAAGATTGACGAGTATCCATTAAACCAGAGCTGGGTGCAGAAGATAGAGGGTTCAACCACTAACACCAATACCGAGATTATCACTTCGCCCAAAGGCGTTCGCTTAGGCCGTACTCCAGTGCCTGCAAGCAAGGAACTATTGCTTTCGAGAATGATAACCACTAAGATAGCTCCAGAATTTGGTCTTCTACATATTGTGTATCCTTACGACATAGACATCGTCTTAAATGGCTCTAAGATTGAGCCAAGTGTGGTAGCAACAGATTCTTTGGAAGCCGGTAAACCAATAACCACAAGGTATGCTTACCTGCTACCCAAAGCTGCGTTGGCTGAGGGACAAAACCTGATCGAATTAAAGGTGCCAAACACAAGTCAACAGCCTCAGAACCTACACATGAACCTTCAATTGTTTACCGATCGCCAAAAACTTCGTGATGCCATCCCAGTGGAGGTTATTACTTTAAATACAGGAACCAATTGGAGAGTGATAGCTCTGGATGACGCCGGTGAAATTGCCATGTCCAGTTCTGCAATTCTTGCCTCGGGATTCGGCATTCAATATAGTGAAATTGATTCCATGGAAGAAACCGCTGCCAAACCAATATGGGTGTTGGAAGAAGCCCCAGTAGAACAGGTAGTCTTTGAGATAGATTTCAATATAGACACCGAGTTTCGCGAGGGTGCAATAAACTTCGTTGCTCCAGGGAGTGCAGATGTATATCTTAATGGTACGGAGATCACTTCCAATATGCCTCTTGATTATGATGCTGAGCCCTTTATGGTATATCCAGCTCAGATTGGCATTGATAAGAGCAATGTGGTAATGGGAAAGAACACTCTTCGCTTTGTAGTAAATAACCAGACCCAATACAGAGGTTTCTTAGCATCTGTCCAGGTTGTTAAATCGGGGAAGGAGGATATCCGATGAAAAGAATAGTCCTGTTAACCGTGTTATTAGGAATTGGCATGTGCGCATTATACGCCCAAGCCAGTCCGGCTACAAAGCCAACACCTGCGAATTTCCGCAATGTGCAAGCATTTGTAGCAGATGAAGAACTTGTTATTGAATTGAAGGCACTAATCCCTGCCTCAGATGAATTCAGAGAAAAGACGGACACATACCAGAAAGCCGGAGTATATAACTTCAGCTTTAACATGGAATCCCTGAAAGAGAATAGCGATACACTATTAAATAAATGGCTGAAGGAGTCAAAATGAAAGCTAAACATATCACCCTCGTTGTCATCGCATTGTTAATGAGCGTTGGTTTCTTATTTGCCCAGGCTGCGGAAGAAGCTGCAGCTCCTGTGGCGGCACCAGCAGGTGAAGCACTTAATCTTTACACCGTTTTTGTTCAGAGCGGATCATGGGCGTATCCAATTTTGCTGGTGTTCATCATTGGTATTGTGTATGCTTTTGCCCGTTGGAACCAGCTTTACCGCAAAGAGAAAATCGACGCTGGCAAGTTTTATCTTAAGCTTCGCAACTACATCAAAAATGATCAATTGGACGAAGCCACCAAGATTTCTGAAAGCTACAAGGGTACTACCATGGGCTTCATTTTCTGGAGCGCATTAATGATCTTCAAAGATGCCCGCAAGAGCGGCAAGAAAGGCGCGGAATTACGCCAATCTGTGCAGAACTCTCTGGAAGAATCCGTTCTTCAGACCGTGCACAAACTTGATGGTGGATTGTTCTGGTTCGATACCCTTGCTCAGATTGCCACATATCTGGGTCTTTTGGGAACCATTTGGGGATTGCTACAAGCTTTCGCAGGTCTTGCAGGATTAACCGGTGCAGCCCAAGGTGCAGCACTAACCAATGGTATCAAACTTGCTATCGGTACTACAGCACTTGGCTTGCTGGCTGCTATTCCTCTTACCTTAATCAAGGGCTGGCTGTTTACACGTGCCAATAATCTTATTAGTGATATCGACGAATACAGCGTGAAACTTATCAACACCATTAACAACGCTATAAAGGAATAAGCCATGGCACATTATCGGCCTTCCGAAATGCGTCAACAAAAGGCACAGACTGCGCCTCAGGAACCAAACCTGGTGCCAATCATGAACCTGTTTCTAACCATCATACCCTTTATGCTTATGCTGGTTGTGATCTCACAGGTAGCCTTAGTTGCGCTAAACTTCTCGCAAGGGGAAGGCGGTGGCGGTTCTGCTGGCGGTGGTGGCGGTGGTAAAGAAGTCGAGAAAGTTGAACTAATAATTCTCGATCCTCAATACGCTGAAAAGTACGGATTTCTCGGTTTTGAAATCCGCGAGCCGGGCATGGATTCGGCAAAACTACCGGCCATCGGCCAGGAATACAATTTTGTCGCCTTAGACAAACGTATCAAAGACATTAGAAACCGTAAGGCAGACTTGATAGACATTACTGTCACCGTTTATCCGAATGTCCTTTACAGAGATCTTATTAGAACCATAGACTTGTGTAAAGCAAATGGCTTCACACAGGTTCATTATACCCGCCCGACGGCGCGTTTTTATTAAGGAGTTGGACTATGCAATTAAAAGACAGACTTGGCAGTTCCGACAAGAACCTAAGGAGAGTTCGCAGAAAGGTAGAAGATGTGAAGGGCTTATCCATTACATCACTACTGGACGTGCTAACCATCATCCTGGTGTTTCTTATAAAAAACGTTTCCACCGAAGCGGTGAAGATTTCTGCAGAACCGGGAATACGCTATCCTTCAACCATTACCAACGATGCGATAATGGAGAAAGCTGAAGCAACTCCCGTTAAGATTTTTACAGATAAGATAGTCCTGGGTAACGAAAGCTTGGAGTTCGGACATCCGCAAGAACTAATATTGAGCCCGGACAAACGCAAAGCGATTCTTGACTACCTTAGGATGGAAGCCACAGCTATCTATAAAAATAATGCAGATGATGTTGAGGCTTGCCTGATTATTCAAGCAGACAATTTCATTCCTTGCGAATACGTCTCCGAAATGGTTGCCATCGGCACCTCTGTTGGCTATACTCACATATACTTTGCCACATTGGAAGATGCTGATTGGTTACAGAAAGAAAGCCTGGCAACACGGTAAAGGGAGGTATTATGGCGAAATTACTAAACATTCAACTCACCTATCAAGGTAAAGTTCTAAATTTTGCCCAAGAGGGAAAAGAGATAAAGAAGAAATTCTTCATTGGCTCAAACAAATACCTCTTTTGGCAAATCCTGGACAACAAATTCCCCGACAAACATCTCTTTATTACTGAGAAAGGGAATCAGCTCTATATGCAGCTACCCCCAGGGGCTACCCTTACTTGCTCCAAAGACAACAATCCTGTTGATAGTGCTTACCTTACTCAGAATAGCATTCTGAAAGGTACAGAACTGCTGCTTCGTCCCGATATGACAGGATCGGTGGCTATTGCTCCACAATGGGAGATTAGCTATGATTTCAGAGAGCCAAGAATCACAATTCTAACCCCTGAAGAGAAGCAGATTGTTGCCCAATATGCCAGATTCTCCGAACCCACAGCAATGGAGAGATTCAATCGAAATCTCCTCTTGCTGTTCGTGCTGCTTACCATCATATTCGTTCTAATCTTCGATCTTGCGCTAAAACCCAAGGCCAGTTTTGATGCAACTCTGGAACAGAAGCTTGCAACATTGCAGAAAGCAGAAATGGTTAAAAGCGAAATAGCAAAGGTAGAAGGCAGCACTTTCGAACAGCCTAGCGGTGGGCAGGAACAGGATATCACCCCAGAAACCCCTGTAACCCCCCAAGCAACTCAAGGAACTCCCGGTGGAGCAACTACTGGTGGTTCTGCAGTTAGTGCCGGAGCTATGTTTGGATTGGGTAACTTTGATCCCAATGCCACTTCATCCAGTGCGCCAACCATCCGCATCGCCACTTTAACCGAAGGCTTTGCAGCCAGCCGTCCTGGTTCCAAAGGCGGTGGCGGTGGTCCCGGTCAAGGTGGTGGCGGCCCCGGTCAAGGTGGAGGATACACCACGTCATTTAATCCCAATAGCACTGTTGGCTTCAGCAGTGACTTGGGAAGCATAGCTACAAATGCGCCATCAGTCGGTGGATCGAGTATCAGACCTAAAGAAGGTACCTTTGTAAATGTAGCCGGTAACTTAAAGACCCTTGCTCCCAGTGGCGTTGCCTTTGGATTAACTCCCGGAGCAAATCAGCTAGTCTCTTCGTTCAAAAGTAAGAATGTTGCCCAGGTATCCGAAAGCAGCATCCAATCCATGGCTCCAGAAACCAGAAGCAGATACGATGTGATAAACGCGTCTGTAAAAGCCCGCCAGAGCCAAATTGCGGCTATCTACTCGAAGTATAACGCAATAGTACCCTTCTCCGGTAGTGCGTCTATCAGGTTGCTGATCAACGCCAATGGCAGGGTGCTAAATGCAATCATTACGCCCAATGGTCAGATGCCGCAAGAATTCCTGTCCGAAGTAAAACAGCTTTGCGAAGGCTGGTCGTTTAACGTGAAAGACGAAAGCGACTTCACCTTTGTAGCTAAGTTCCGTAAGGGATAATTTAAGTACTAATACACGATATAAAGCTCTGCTTAATGCAGAGCTTTTTTTTGCTTATTGCTTATCAGTTTAACTAGCCTTTCTACCAGGTTTTCCAACTAAATTTACAGAGCTTCCCTGCTGCTTCCTTGCTGCTATCCTGTATTCGACACAGGATAGCAGCAAGGAAGCAGCAGGGAAGCTCCGATAACTACATGATAATCATAGGGATGTGTGAGCTGGGAAAAAGGGGTTGACAAACTGGCTGATACTATTACCCGTACCCTATGAAGTATTATATAGTCCACTTGCCATTATGGCTGAATAAAGAACTGGTTTATAAATCTCCGGTAGAAATTGCAGAGGGAGCCAGAGTATTAGTCAGACTTTCTGCTAAAGCATACCCGGGCATTTGTGGACATGAGTATCTTAGTGCTCCTGATGATAAGATAAACTACAAACTGATTGATGAAGTACTTGATGCACAGAGCATTGTTCCACATGAGCTAATTGAGCTCGCCAAGTGGATGTCTAAGTATTATATGTGTTCCACGGGCAAAGCTCTGTTCAGTATGATACCCGCGTTGATGATGCCTGAGCTGGATGCCGTGGTGCAATGGACAGGTAATAACGCAGAACCTCGCTTTGATAAGCTTAAAGCTGCACTGAAAGAAGGGGAGGCAGTAAAACTTAGCGACTTAAAGAAACAACTGCCCACCTATCCGGTGTATGCTATTACCTATGAAGCTGAGGCACTGGGATTGGTAAGCATCGAACGCAAGGTGAAGCAACGCGACAAACCCAAGTATGTGAACTACATTACTCGTAAAGATACAGGCTACAATATTGATAACTTACCTCTTAAGCAACGTGAAGCCTGGGAACTGATAGTAAATGAACCTATCTCTTTCCCTATGTCCAGCATCAGCCACGTGGTAAGCTATTCTGCCATAAAAGCACTGGGGCAAAAAGGCTTAATTGCCATTGAACCACGAAGAATTGATCCCGAGACCCTACTATTTGACGGTGAGCCAAACCGTAAAACAATAACTCTGAATGCAGATCAGCAAATTGCTATTGCCAGCATTGCTGAGCAATATGACAAGTTTAACGTTAACCTGCTGTTTGGAGTGACCGGCAGCGGCAAGACCGAGGTGTATCTGGAGATAATCCGCAGGTATGTGAAACTTGGCAGAAGCGTTATCTTCCTGATACCCGAGATAGCATTAACCCCGCAGATGGTGGATAGATTCAGAGCAGATTTTGGCGATATACTGGCTATTCAACACAGTCAGCTTACCGACAAAGACCGCTATATGCAATGGCAAAAGATTAAAAACGGTGAAAAGCGAGTAATAATCGGCGCTCGCAGTGCTGTCTTTGCCCCTGTAGTAGATCTCGGTCTAATAGTAATAGACGAGGAACACGAAGGCAGTTACAAGCAGGACAGCGTTCCGCGATATCATGGGCGCGACATAGCCATAGTTAGAGCAAAGCTTTGCGGGGCACAGGTAGTAATAGGCAGTGCCACGCCATCGCTGGAATCCTGGCAGAACGCCAAGAGCGGAAAATATAGAATGCAGACAATGCTATCGCGTCCCTTAGACTTTCAACTGCCGGAAGTGAAGATAGTTGATCTAAGGGATGAGTATGAGCAGGAGCTTATCTCCCCCACCTTGATGGAAGCGATAGACAATCGCCTTAGTAACAAAGAGCAGGTAATCCTTTTCCAAAATCGGAGGGGGCACTCATCCTTCGTTCAGTGCATGAAATGCGGGAAGCTGATTGTTTGTAAGAATTGCGAGATAAGTATGGCTTACCACAGGGATAGAGAAGAAATGCAATGCCATTATTGCGGATTGTTCTATCCCAGCCCCCGTAAATGCCCTGAATGCGGAAGTTATAGCTTTTCCTATGGCGCACCCGGCACGCAAAAGCTGGAGCAAACAATCAGAATTCTCTTTCCCGATGCCAGGGTAATGCGCATGGACTCGGACTCGGCACGCAAGAAAGATACCTATAAAACCATGTATAACCGCATGAAGAATGGCGAAGTTGACATTCTGCTGGGCACTCAGATGATATCCAAAGGCTTGGACTTTCCTGATGTTACTTTGGTGGGAATAATTATGGCAGACATTAGCCTGAATGTTCCAGACTACCGGGCAGCAGAACGTAGCTTTCAGCTAATTACCCAAGTGGCAGGCAGAGCTGGAAGAGGCGAGAAGGCTGGAGAAGTAATTGTTCAGACCTACAATCCTGAGCATTATGCCATTCAAGCGGCAAGTAAGCAGGACTACCTAAGCTTTGTTACTGAGGAGCTTGAACACCGGAAGACGCTTTATTACCCGCCATACTACCGTTTATCCAGAATTGTATTTACCTGTACCGATCTGAGTCTGTTGAAACTCGAAATGCGCAAAATTGAGCAGATAAAGCTGGAGATGGTATCCAAGTTCAGGTTGGCAGAGATACTCGTTATAGGGCCGTCAGAAGCTCCATTAAACAAGATTAACAATCAACACCGGTATCACATGATTGTAAAAGCCAGGAATCATGAGCTAATGCGCCGCGCACTTGAGATGTTTGAGGCGAGCTATAAAACCGAATCATACATCACGCACTACATAGATGTAGATCCGGCTTCGTTGATGTAGAAAAGCCTTAGATATCTATTAGTGGGGTATGGGTATCCTGAGAAGCCACCATTAACCTGGCATCACTACGGATGCTGTCCAGATACTCACGCATGGTGCGTTCGGCCAGAATAGGATCATTATTGGTTTCGCTGAGATGGGCAAGAATCAGGTTCTTTAGTCCATGATGCGGCAAGCTGGAGACCAGACCCACGGCCTGGATATTCGACAAATGACCTTGAGAGCTTCTAATTCGTTGCTTCAGGTGCCAGTCGTATGGACCGTTCATCAGCATCACTTCGTCATGGTTGCTTTCCAGAATTAAAGTGCTGGAGCCGGAGAGTTTCATTATACTAAGCTGGGTAGGATAGCCTAAATCCGTGGCAATTCCAAGCTTCCGGCTGTTATCTCTTTGGGACGCAAAGGTGAAGTTGCAACACTCTGCCGAGTCGTGCGATGCTGCAAATGCCTCAACCTCAATGTCTCCAATCTGGAAGCTGCTGCCTGTATTAAAGATGTTTACCAAGCTGCCAATATTGCCCAGTCTATCTCCACACAAAGACAAGGTTGGTCTGTTTATAAAAATTGGAATCTTTAGTTTACGGGCTATCGCGCCAACGCTGCGAATGTGGTCGCTGTGCTCATGGCTAACCAGCACAGCTGCTAATCTGCTTTCGGGAATATTTAGGGTAGCCATGGTATCCAGGATGCGACGCATACTAACACCTGCGTCAATCAGCAGAGCAGTATCGGAGGTTTGAACCAGCACGCAGTTACCCTTACTACCGCTGGCGATAACAGTGGCCTGGAACATTAGATGGGTCTAAAAATCTTGTAATAGCGGTTATTCAGCCTGTCGAATTCCGTCCAAACGGCATTGGGCGGGGAGGCATCAATTAGCTGAGATACGCCCACGGCCTGGGCATCCAGATTGTCGCATAGATGAAGTAACAATGCTTCCAGGGTTTGTGGTAAACGTACCGAAGCTTTTTCATACTCGCCGTGATGAGCTAAAATAAGGTGCCGAAGATTGATAAGTAGCTCTTCGGGAAAACCGGGAATGCGGGCAGCGGTTTCGCAGACTAACTGGTCAGACATGCTAAGATGCCCAATCAATCTGCCAGCATCGGAGAACTCGATATTAGTTTTGCCTTCGTATTCCATAACTTTAGCCACATCGTGGAGAAGCGCACCAGTGACCAACAGATCGTAGTTTACAGGATACATCGTTGCGGCAAATTCGCATATTGATGCCACGGACACGGTGTGTTCAATAAGACCGTGGACATAGTTATGATGCCAACCCTTTGCAGCAGGAGCATCTAAATAGCGCGAGAAGAATTCCTTATCGTCAAAAATAAGGTGTAGTAGTTTGTTCAGATGCGCTTGTTCTACCTTGTCCACAAAGGAAAAGAATCTCTCTGCAAGCACTTCGGGAGCAATCTTGCTTCTGGCAAGAAAGTCTTCAATCCGGTATTCGGACTTATCGGCAAAGCGTAGTTGGGTTATTGATATCTGAGTTTGGCCCTTGAAGCTTACTACATTGCCCTTTATCTTTACGATATCTCCGGCATCAAAAAGGTCGGCACACTTTTTTGCTTCTTTCCACACATTCGCGGAGATTGAGCCGCTTCTATCCTGTAGTTTTAGCCTAAGGTATTGCTCGTTTTTTCCGTCTCTAAGCTCTTTCTCGGCTGCGAGATAGAAGCCGACAATTTCTTCACCCGTCTTTTGGTGCAGTTCGGAAATGGGAGTTTGATTATCCATAATCACATCACTTTATATAGCTAACTTTTATTGTGTTTAAGTGCTTGCCAGATGCATCACTTGTTTTTATGAAATATATACCGGAAGCGGTGAAGGCAAATTGTGGAACAGCAAGTTCGGACTTATTCAAATCCGCGCTCCAAACACATTGTCCCTTAATGTTGTACACATTAACTGATCCACGAAGGGGGAGATTATGTAAGTATAAGCTTTTGCCATGTCGAATCGGATTCGGATAGGCTGTTATGACAGCGGTGGGGATATAACTGTCATTAACTGAGGTGGGGGCTAGATCGGCAAAGTCTGAGTTATTAGTATAATAGATCACTCCCCCATTTTTATCCTGCAGCCAGTAATATATCCTGAAGTTTTCCCGTAGCTCCTCAACGCTAAGATTTAACAAGCTTAGATTGTATGTCTTAGTTGCCGTTCCTCCATTCCGAAGGGTCGAATTTATAGTATCGGCAAAGGCAATCCATCGGTCAAGAACATAGCGATTGATACCTCCGAAATTGGTCTTCTTGAACAAACCGACAAAGAAACGGGAGCTAAGCACAGGATTATCGGTTACTGAAGCGTATAGCTTGGTGTTGGAGTTGGAAATACTGATGTCTACGGTAATACTCTCGTTGGGATTTTCTACCAGGGAGCAATTTGAGCTACTAATGAAGCTTCTATCTGTCTGTATAGCTGTTGCAGCAGATTGAAATCTATCAGGATAATCCAAAGCTAAGAATCCGTATATCCTCTCTGCTCCATTAAACATCGTGGAAGGAAGTGAATTAATGCCATACCACTCCAATCTTTGGTAAGATGCAAGATTGGATAGACTATCGGATAGGCTGGGCAAGTAGGTAAGCGGATGAAAAGCGGGATTAGCATAGCTGTCTTGAGCCTGCCCAATAACATTCACCATGTTAACTTGAGAAAAGTTTTCCACAAGGTGGATAGGGTAATTATAGCTAAATACGTTATATACTTTGGAGATTGAGTTGTTTACCAGGGTGATATTCGACTCTGCCAAAGAGCTACTAATGGCTGCTTTGATGCGCAATTGCATAGGGCCTTGTGGTAGATCAAAGGAATATCCAGGCAAGCCAGGAGCCTCAACCTCATACAGGGACTGCGCGTCTATGGTCGCGGGGATGTCTATTGTCTGGTTAATCACAAAAGATGAATCTGGAGAGCCAATCTCGATGGTCAATCGGGCATCACTAACTGGAGTAGTGGAGTGATTATATATGCTAAATACCGGACTTACTGACTCGCGGGGACGCAGCTTGGCAGGGAAACCGAAGCTAATAAGCTGAAGATCAGGAGTATCAATATTAAAGTTCCCCAGAAGTCCAAACAGGAGCTCGCAGTTCAGTCCGGCAACCAACATGTTTTGGAAGTAAGGATTAACAGCACTGGTGTTTAGATAATAGCTGTGAGAACCATCTCCTTGGGAAGCAGCAACAAAACGTGTTTGAAAGTTCGTGGTATAGTCTACAACCAACCAAACGACCTGAGCCTGCACTGTAGTTGGAAAGGGGATATCCAACACATTGGCATCAACCAGGACTTTGGCAGTAGTAATCAGTTGAGAAGGTAGTGAGGCTGCTTCACTATATAATGACACTTGTACTGAATCTCCCAGAATGGGGAAGTATATGCGTGCCTTGCTGATGGAGAAGGTGCAATCGGTAATGCCAGGATACATGGAAGGGAAATTGAAGCGAACCGCCCATTTATTACTGCCATAGAGGTGAAAATCAGCATTATCACCGTGATTTGCGAACACGAACTCCCGCTCGTTGTTGGGAAAAACAAGAGAGCCATCAGCAGGAATCTTTACAATTTGCTGGGAGGCAAACGCAGGCAGGACACAGGTAAGCAACAGGATTAGAGATAAGAGATAACGCATTAGTTCCCTGCCTCTGCTGAGATAATTTCCTGTGCCTTACTAAGGTCTTGCTGCATAGCAGAAATCAATTCGCTCTCGTTCCTGAACACTTTTTCCTCCCGCAAGTATTGAAGCAGTTCGAGTTCTATGGGATAGCCGTAGATATCGCCTGAGAAATCCAATAAGAAGGTTTCGATTTCTACTATCCCTGTGTGTTTCACTGTTGGACTGCTACCAATATTTGTCAATCCAAAAAACGAAGCATCCTGCAAGTGAACCTTACTCAGGTAGATGCCATCTTTGGGGATAAGCTGATGCGGGGTTGCGAGTTGAAGGTTGGCGGTAGGAAAGCCGAAGCCGGTGCCCTTGCCAATGCCTTTTGCCACGTTTCCAGTAAGGCAGTATGGCTTTCCAAGCATGCTGTTTGCCAGTATTATGTTACCTTGAAGCAACAAGTTTCGAATCATACTGCTGCTAACCGGTTTGTCACCGGCAAGTAGCGGAGGAACATACTCAACGTGGAAGCCAAAATCAGGAGCAACCCTGGAGAGGAACTCGTAGTTACCTTGTCTGTTAAAGCCAAAGTGGGAGTCGTAACCCATAATGATAATCTCAGGCTTCCACGAAGGAACGATGTAATTTCTTAGGAACTGCAAGGCTGTTTGTTGCGCCATACCGGGGGTAAACTGTAGCATTGCGACATCATTCACGCCCAAAGCATGAAGCTCTCTTTCTTTGAGCATGGGTGGACAAAGCAATTTGGGAGTAGCAGCACTATTCAGCGTAAAAGCCGGGTGGTCTGAAAAAGTAATTACCACGCTATTCAGCATGTTTGCAGCAGCAATTTCGGTAAGGCGGTTTAATAGTTTTCGATGTCCAATGTGGATACCATCGAAGTTACCAATGGTTAAGACGCTTTTACTAATCATGATTCAATACAATAACCGGGTGGATGTGGTCACTGATACAGGATCCAATAGCAAATAACTGCCCAATTTGATTGTACAAGGCGCAGAAACCTGCTTCTTCTGTCAAATCAGGAGGTATTGGTATGTCTCTACCGGTTTCGATGAGCTTTACCATGACATAATCAAGGTAGCAAGGGGGGAGCTTGTGAAGGGGAATCTGGGGGGAGATAAGATGGTTTTGCCAAATATCGGGAGTGAGATCGGCAAGATTTATGGCTGAGGCTAAAGTGACATTACCAACAGCTACCCTTTCGAGTGCCACTGTGTGACCCAGAGTATTCAATTCTCTCGCAATCCACTCGCTAAGACTGCGGATATATGTACCCTTGGAGACGGTGCAGCGATAAGACAGAAGGCCTTCGGAGCTGATGTAAGAGGCGTCTGGATTGGGAATGAAAGAGAAATCTGAGATGGTGGTGGAGCGCATGGGCATGTCAAGTTCCACGCCTGAACGAGCTAAGGTGTAGGCACGCGTACCGTTTATCTTCACTGCTGAATAGGCAGGAACAGGAAGTTCGGCAAGCTGAATCGCCTTTTGGGCAAGTGCGGTAAAATCTACGTGGTTGCTGGGAAGCGGAGCTTCGGCTATGATGTTGCCTTCAGTATCACCTGTTTCGCTTTGCTGGCCGAGCTTGATGGTTGCTACATAGGTTTTTGAATCTGCTTCGATAAACTTTGCAAGCCGGGTATAGGAGCCAATACAGCATATAAGCAAACCAGTAGCAAAGGGGTCTAAGGTACCGCTATGCCCAATTTTGCGGATGGAGGTTATCTTTCTAAGCCTGCGAATTACATCGAAGGAAGAGATATCTTTGGGTTTGTTGATAGCAATGAAGCCGGAGATGTTAGCCAAGGCTGCGCTCGTAGTTTTCGATAGCTTCCTGGAAATCGCGTAGAAGCATGGACATTACTTCGCTGAAAGTACCATGTACCGTTGCTCCAGAAGCTTGACGGTGTCCCCCACCTCCATATCGAACGGCAATTTCATTAACGTTAAGTTTTACCGAGCGAAGGCTGAGAACGTATTTACCCGGTGCGTCTTCGCGCAGGTATGCTATGGCATCCAGCCCCTGGACTCCTTGCACCCAGCGAGTGATATTCATTATGCTGTCGGCATTTAAGTTATTACGGTTCATCATTTCCAGTGTGGAATGCATAGTTAAGAGCTTACGTCCAAAGTGAAGCTCAATGGTGGAAAGAGTTTCGCCAACATAACGCATTTCCTCGGCAGAGTGATTAAGAAAGTATTCTTTGTAAAGCACATGAGGCTTGATGCCAAGAGCGCAGAGATCGGCAGCAAAAGTGAACACGGCAGCATTGGTATTGGCATTGGCGTAGTTATTTGTGTCGTTCAGGATAGTTGTGTAAAGGCAGTTTCCGACATAAAGCTGATCATCCTGGTTTTGGGAGAGGATGCATTCGCGGAAAAGCTCGAATATGATGGCCCCTACCGAGACGTAGGCCGGATCGATGATACTATATTCAGCAGTTATGGGACTGTGCTCGACCACATGGTGATCCAGCAGAACAGTGTGCCTGGCACTATCTACTAAGACACTGCGATCACCTAGACGGTCGTAACTATTGCAGTCTAAAACAAATAACAGGTCTGCATCTGGCGCGGGCATAGCGTCCTTATTAAACACTGCCATGTTACTAGCATCCATAAGGAAGGCATAGCGGGAAAGATCGTCGTTGTCGGTAAGGATAATGCTATCCTTATGCCAGACTGATAGGATTCGCTGAAGAGCCAGAGCGGCACAAAAGCCATCTCCATCGGGATTGACGTGAGTGGTTATAACTATGCTTTGGGCAGATTTGATAAGCTCGATAATGTTATCAGTGAGACTTAACACTTTATCTAATCCTTACTTATAATGATTAAAAAAACGCCACTGAGGGCGTTTAATTAAGTTATAGCGCACAGAAGTGCTTTTGAGATAAGGAACGACTATTCGTCCTCGTCCTCATCATCCTCGAAATCATCATAATCATCTTCGTCTTCATCGAAATCGAAGTAGTCGTCATCATCCAGATAGTCATCGATATCAATGTCCGGATCGTA
The DNA here is from genome assembly GCA_938009275.1 of uncultured bacterium. GTDB lineage: Bacteria > Cloacimonadota > Cloacimonadia > Cloacimonadales > Cloacimonadaceae > Cloacimonas. The sequence continues at coordinate 91,898 of CALLHY010000038.1, read as the reverse complement.
GTCGGCATCATCATCGTAGTCATCTTTTATGGAGGCGAGTAGAGAATCCATCTTCTCGGCTTTGTCTTCGGTATCGTCGTAGAAGAAGGATAATTCCGGAATGGTTCTCATAAGTTTTGCTCCTGCAATTTGTTTTTTTAAGAACCCTGAGGACTTGATAAGGCATTCCTTTATCTTATCGTGCCCCGTGGGATTGTTATAATGAGAAAAGTATACTTTGGCATAATGAAGGTCTTTGGAAATGACAACATCAGTAACCTGCACCCAATCTAAGTTAGGATCGTTGATTTTCTGGGTTAGCGCGATGTTTAGCAGCTTCTTAAGCTCTTCCTGGAGTCTGGGAATACGAAAGGACTTCATTGTAGCTTCTTTGCAACCTGCTGGGTGGTGAAAGCTTCAATAACATCACCTTCCTTGATGTCTGAGAACGTGGCAAGGGAAAGACCACAATCGGTTCCTGCACGTACTTCTTTAACATCGTCAGAATAGTGTTTTAGTGAAGAGAGGCTGTCCTCGGCAATCATTACATCGTTTCTATAAAGCCTTACTTTGCACTTGGACTGGATAATACCGCGATCGACCTGGCAACCGGCAATGGTGCCGAGTTTTTTAATTTTGAAAACTTGTTTTACCGTTGCTGAGCCAATAACAGTTTCTTCGAACTCCGGCTTCAACATACCTTCCAAGGCACTGCGGATGTCGTCGATAGCATCGTAGATAACTTGATATAGCTTGATTTCTACGCCTTCATCCTCTGCTAACTTTCTGGCTAACTGGCTGGCGCGAACGTGGAAACCGATGATGATGGCATCTGATGCAGAGGCCAGTGAGACGTCAGCTTCGTTGATACCGCCAACGCTTTTGTGGATGATATTAACGCTTACTTCGCTGTTGGAAATCTTTTGGAAGGAATCGGCAATAGCCTCGGCGGAGCCGTCAGTATCTGTTTTCAAGATAACATTGAGCGCGCTGATTTGATCTTCCTTTATACGGGCAAAGATGTTTTGGAGCGAGGACTTGTTCTGATACTTTTCTCGTTCGAGGCGAATCTGCTGGCGTTCGGTGCTGATGCTTCGAGCGGTTCGTTCGCTATCTACTTGATTTAACATATCTCCAGCCTTGGGGGCATCGGAAAGCCCATAAACACGTGCCACATCGGATGGATGGAGTGTTTTGATTTCTGTCCCTCGTTCGTTCTCCATTTTCCTGATACGACCGTGAACAGCACCACACACAACTATATCACCCCGGTTGAGAGTTCCTTCTTTGACCAGGACGGTGGCCGCTGCACCCATGCGCGGGTCTTTTTGAGACTCTATCACAATAGCAGCTCCGGGGACTTCACGCTTTGCTTTAAGCTCTAACATCTCGGCAGTAAGCAAGATAACTTCAATTAAGTTCAGGATGCCCTCTCCGGTAACTACTGATGTTTTGCACCATGGAACATCGCCACCATATTGCTCGAGATATACACCAAGCTCCAATAACTGAGCTATGGTGCGATCGACATTAGACTCGGGAAGATCAATCTTGTTTATGGCTATTATAAGCGACACACCTGCTGCGCGAGCATGATCTATGGCTTCTTTGGTTTGAGGTTTCACGCCTTCTGTTGCCGCAACGACAATTACAGCTATATCTGTAACATTCGCACCTCTGGCACGCATTGCTGTAAAGGCTTCGTGGCCAGGGGTGTCGAGGAAGGTAATCTTGTGTTTATTAAGTTCTATTTGGTACGCACCGATGTGTTGAGTGATGCCGCCTGATTCGCCTGCAACTATATTTGCGTTGCGAATATAATCCAGAATGGAGGTTTTACCATGATCTACGTGTCCCATGATGGTGACAACGGGAGGACGAGGTTCATCTTCAACGTCTCCGAAGAGTTCGCGTTCCTTGTCCAGAATGTCTACGCCATATTCATCTTCAAAGCGGAATTCAACCTTGAACTCATCGCAAATCATCTCCAGCGAGTCTTTGTCCAAACGCTGGTTCATGGTTACCAACTGCCCCATCATAAAGAACTTGGAGATTATCTCTGAGGCAGAAACATTCATGATTTTTGCCAGTTCACTAACTGAAGTGTACTCACGGATCACAATCTCAGAACCTCGATCTATTACGCTCTGAGCTTCTCTGTGGTACTTTTTGCGCTTTGAGGTTTTTTGAAGGGTCTTCTTTATATTGCGTGAGATTGCGGCTTCGTCAATTTCAACAGGTTCGGCAGCTTTCTGCTTAACCTTTTTGGTACTGGTAATAATTGCTTTCTTGTGTTTACTCTTGTCGCCGAGCTCTTCATGAGTTACTTTTACCTTGCCGAATTGCTTCTGTTCTACTGGCTTTTTAATATCGGTAACAGGGGGAAGGGCTGGCTTTGCCGATGATGGGCGCTCCGGTCGCTTACTATAATCCTGCTGAGGGCGACGGTTATCATTAGGTTTTGACTGGTAACCAGTACGCTGTTGATTTTGCCCTTGTCTTGTAGGAGTAGCCTGTTGATATGGAGTTCTAGTAACTGGAGCAGGCTGTTGCTGAGTAGAACGAGAGGGAGGAGTAGCCTGTTGGTAGGGAGTTCTACGGGGTAAAACTTCATGTTTGGGAGCTTCTGGCTGAGGGGGTGTAACCTCGGCTATAGGGCTAACGATCTCATCTGATTCTACGGATTTGGGTTTGTGCACATTGTCTTCTTTGGCAGTGGTTTTGTGTTCCCTTACTTCTGGTTCATGTATTTCAGGCTCTACCACTTCAGAAACTTCTGGAGAAGGCTCAGCTACTACATCTGCGAAGGGCGATACGGGTTCAGGCTTGGTTTTGGCGGCCTGGCGCATTTCGATAAGACGTTTACGATCCCGTTCTGCACGCTTTTCTGCATCTATCTGTTCATTGTATTTCATGCGGATTTTATCCGCAACATCGGCTTCAATGAAGCTCATATGGCTTTTAATATTTACACCCAGATCGGCAAGGTGCTTCTTAAGCGCCAGGGTGCTTATCTTGAGCTCTTTGGCAAGTTCGTGAACACGTATCTGCAAAGCTTCCTCCACTATGCTTCCGCCTTCCAATATTCCAGTATTTTGGCGGCAAAGTTCTTGTCGCTAATGCCAAAGACTCCGGTAACCGGTAAGCCAAGGGCATAGCTAATCTCTTGTTGAGTCCCTGTAACGATAATCTTTACAGGGCTCGGATTACTGTTATTAGCTCTAATCAGGCTGTTCTGTGTGCGTGCGGATGTATCTTCCGCCACTATCACCAGCCTAAGGATATGATGATTTATTCCTCGTAAGCAGGCATCAAGACCTGAGACCATCTTACCTGCTTTGCGCGAAAACTGCATTAAGTTAAGAATCTTGTTATTCATACTTTTCGCCTAGCAAGCCTTTTGTGATAACGCTTTCGCCATGCTTCCAAGCCGGCAAAGCAGTCTTGCGAGGGACAAAGGTAATACTTGCGTACGGGCAGCACCCGGTGCAAATCAAACACAATTCCTTCGGTCATGATATGAAAATTCAACAGCCATTTCTGGTCAACCTTTTTTTTGCACACCACACAGGTTCGAATGGGGCTATGTCCGGCATGGCTGCTTCTATTTGGCATTAGAAATACTTCGCAGCCTCTTTGAGGCGTTCTGCGGTCTTTTGTCCAAGGCCGTCGAGGTTACAAAGCTCGTCCACAGAAGCCATGAATATATCCTGAACACTGGTATAACCTGCATTACGAAGTGATTCGGCAATCTTAGGGGTAACACCATCGAGTTCAGTAACATGGCTAATCGTGCGGCGTTCTTTGGCTTGTTTCTCTTCAAACTCAGCTACGGTGTAGATGTCGATTTTCATGCCGGTTAGCTTGGCGGCAAGTTTAACGTTTTTACCTTGCTTACCAATAGCCATAACCTTGTCGGCTTCTTCCACAATTACACTGGCTGCGCGGTTACGCTCGATAATGACGCGCTTTACACCTTCCACACCCAGGGCATGTTCTATCATCTTTTCGATGTCTTCACTATGCACAACTATATCTATCTGTTCACCATGCAGTTCACGACGGATGGAGTCTATACGCGTACCTTTGGGGCCAACGCAGGCAACAATGGGATCGATCTTGGGGTCATTGGCTTCCAGTTCCACCTTGGTGCGAATGCCCGGTTCACGAACAATCTTGCGAATCTTCAGGCTTTCATTGAAAATCTCTGGTATCTCGGCTTCAAACAGCTTTTTAACAAACTCGGGATTGGTTCGTGAGAGTACCATTGTTACTCCCCCTGAACCGGCTCTGATATTTACAATATAGGCCTTAATGTTATCACCAACGCGATAGAACTCGTTCTCTATCTGTTCATCCAGGGGCAGCAGAGCATCTGTGTAACCTATATCAACGCGGTATCCACCGTTATTCTCGTCAATAGCCTTGATCTTTCCAGTCACAATAGTATGTTTCTGTTTGTTGAAGTCGTTTTGAATCTTTTCATCTTCCAAGCGTCTGATTCTATCCTGAATTATCTTTTGGGCAGTTTTGACCAGCTTGGGTTCAAATTCATGCAGAGACATGGTTTTATCGATGAATTGACCAAGCACGGCCTTGGGATCATATTCGCTGCGTGCCTCACTAAGCGACATCTCTCCCAAGCCTTCTTCCATTTCTACTACAACGCAGCGGAACTTCGCTTTTATGTTCCCGCTTATCGCGTCCACATATACCTGAAGATCGGCATCGGGATCAAGCTTCTTTTGGAGGGTAGAAGTAACTGCTTCAACAATTATGTCTTGAATTAATGCAGGATTAAGTTGCTTGATGGCAGCCAGTTTGGTTAAGGCTTCCAGAATGTTAGCACTCATGTTAATCTCTCCCCTTGGGAATATCTAAAAATACTGTTTTAGCACGGGTGATGGCCTTGAAGGCTATCTCTACCGCAACACCGCGGTCATCCAGCATTATGCTATCCTGATTAACCTCGGTTAGGGTACCCAGGGTTGATTTCTTTTCTTCGCCATCATGCCATTGCACGGCGACTTTCTCGGTGATAGCACTAACGTAGTGGCTCTTTAGCTTTAAAGGACGCTCTATCCCAGGCGATGACACTTCAAGATAGTAGCGCTCCGGGATAAGATCGAAGGTTTCTAATTCGTTGCCCAAAGCACGGCTAAAAGCTGCGCATTCATCCAGTAAAACTCCACCTATCTTGGTGAGATAGACAGTGATAATTCGACCCTTGCCAGACATCTTTTCGTCGATATCATATATGGCTAAGTGCATATCCTGGCATATCTTCTTGGCTATCTCTTCGATTTGAACCCGGTAGTATTCCATCTATATCCTCTATCTTTCTATAAAACTGCTTTTTGCGTAGATTTCCGATAAATCAGAGCCACTTTACATCAAAAAAAATAGCTATCTAATGTAGCTATATGATTTGATGGCAAATGATACCATCTATTTATCGCTGGCAAATTCACCAGCATCTACGCTTGAGAGCATTCTTTTTTTTTGCTAGCTATAAGTCAAGCTAAATCTTATACTAAGGCTTGCTTCCCTGCGAACCGCAAGGGAGCCAAACCGGAGTTCATCGGGGGTTCATCGGGCTTTTGCCCGTTCAAGCCCCGTTAAACCCCACTTCGGAACGGATTCGGAAAGCAAGGGGGATGGCACAGCGATGCTACCACAACTTAAGCAATAGTAAATTTTGGTAGATTTAGTTATGGGTAAAGAGGATAATAGGATGTGGAGTATTGGTTAGGATATAATGTAAAAACAGAGTAAATTCGACATGATACACATTGTTAGATTACCTCTATACCCTCTGTACCTCTGTGGTTTCATAAAAAAAAGACCCGGCATGGTTAACCGGGTCTTACTCTATTCAGGGAGAATATGGGGTTTGTTATTACTTCATTAGTACGGCTTTGCGCACAAAGCTGTCTTTGCCTGCGTTCATTTTTATGAAATAGACGCCGGTTGAGCATTCGCTGCCGTAGTTATCCCTACCATTCCAGCTAAGCTTGTATGTATTGGCAGTTTGGGTACCCTTATTAAATGAGCGAACCACCTGACCACGTGAGTTATAGATTGTGAAGCTTACATCAGCAGTTTTAGCAAGGCTATAGCTGATGGTTGTGGAAGGATTGAAGGGATTGGGATAGATATTGCTGATCTCGGTTAACAATGGGATATCAGGAGTGCCAGGGCCGGACTGACCGCTGAATGTAACGGTGGTGGGGCCATGGAAGGCACTGCTTCCATCCATTTCAGCAACTTGTAGCCAGTAATAATACATGCCATCTTCAGTTAAGCTGCCATCAGTATAGGTGTATTGCTGCTGAGTGGAGGTATTCGTGGGGTTGATCAGGGCACTTATCTGAGTAGCAGTTGCTAATTCGGCATTATTCGAACGATAGATATAGTAGCCTGTTAAATTGGTCTCAGTTTGGGTAACCCACAGAAGGTTAACCTTGTTATAGGCATTGATTACTGCTGAGAACGAGGAAAGTTCTACAGGTAGAGTATCTTCTTCATGCAGGGTAATCTCAAGGGTTCCTTTGGCTCCAAAGTCACTAATTTCTACAAAGGTTTCGTTGGCATCGCTCATCCATTCAATAATGGTACCGTCATTAACCGTAACATCGAAAGGAATGTAGCCCAAACCAGCATGGTTAATCCAGTAAAGTCCGTTCAAAGCAGCATCATTACCGGTGAAGCTATATTTAATTGACCCGGTGTATTGGATAACAGTCATAGAAATATCGTCGCTAGTAGTGGAGGCGGGATCGATATCTACTGAGTTTGTAGTGAATCCATCCAAAGGTAATACTTTGATTGTGAAGGTTGCACCGTTGATAGTTGTGCTGGCACCCTCACCGATTGATTCTACGGCAGTGGTAACAACGATTGAATTGGAGTTTTCTGATGTTCCGCTATCGTTTACTGCCCTAACGACATAGGTGTATTCCGTACTGGGATCGAGTCCGCTTACACGAACTACAGTAGAGTTTACGGCTTTATTATTCCATCCGGAAACATAAGTTGATGATCCGCCGGCAATAATGATTTCATCGAAGTAAACACTTCTGCTAGATTGTGTGGGCATGTACCAACGGATATAATAATCACCGGTTAAGTTAGCATTAATTGTTTTCTGAGAATAGCTTATGTTTATGTCTCCAAGACCGTCTGGAGTGCCACTATACGTAGCAAGGTCAGTCCAGTCACTTGCATTTGACGAGTATTGTACTTTTACAGAATAATTGGGATCGGCTGATGATGATCTTACCCAAAACGTTATAGTTGTGGGAGAAGACAAAACAGGAGTATAGAAATAGTCACCAGCACTATTCATGCCAGAATAGTAAGTTCCGGCATAAGCATTGGAGCTGTTGTTTTGTACGTAGGAGCTATACTGAGTCCATCCGTTGGGGAAACTGGTAGAGCCTTCAAAACCAGTGTTAATGATTTCAGTAACACTGCCAGTTGTTACGTCAACGCGATAACTTGAGGCACTTGCAACAGCACTGAATCTTGCTGTAAAACCCTCGTGCGATATGGCAGTTGGATCGTATGCGGTAGGAGCCGAAGGTGGTGTTACGGCTGTAGTAACATCGATAGATGGCACGGTTCCATCTATCTTGTAGTCGATGTCAACACCTGAGTTAGTATAGGGGAATATTTTAAAGTAATACTTTGTATCAGTATCAAGGCCAGTGAATGAGCATGTCTCTACTGCAGCAGCAACATTCTTAATAAGAGATGCATCGGATTCTGGAGTACCATCAACTGGATTTGTGATGCTTCCCAAGCTAACAGAACTTCCCTTCACAAGATAGCCATCTGGAACCACAGCACCGGTTGCATCATCCCAAATTACTTCGATACTTGACCATGCTGGGGCTCCGAGATCACCGGCAAAATTTGCAACATGATTGGTAGGTTCGTCTTTTGTTGAGGCAGGAGCATCAGTGATTTCGACGTAGTCTATGACGCATCTTTTGCTTGCTGTGGCAATTTCAACCTTAACATATTTGGCATCTGAGTTGTTTGGTGAAATCGAATACTGGCTAAATGTGTCACTCGTCATTGAGCCAGTGCCAATTGCAGTACCCCAATTTGTGCCATCGGTAGATATAAAAACAGAAAAGTTGGCAGTGCCATCTGATGAACTCCAACGCCTGTACCAGAAGGATATGGTACCAACACCATCACTTTTTTGGGGAGAGATTGCATTTCTGGGGTTAACAGTGTTAGTGTTAAATCTTAATGCAGCAGCACCCTCATATTTGTTAGTTGTCTCCCTATATACACCGTTCAAAGTCCAGCCGTTAAGTGTGTAATTTCCATAAGAACCACCCCAGCCAGTAGCGTTAAAACCTTCTGTTACGGTAGCACCAAATATTGGAAACACCATGGTTAAAACAAGTAACAAGGTTGCCAATAAGCTCTTGTTCATAATTCCTCCCTGAATTACGTTAATATATATTATGATAATACTTTAGACTCATGGCGCCATTATGCCGGATTTGGCGTATCTGGCAAGTTATTTTTTCTTGATTTTGTGTGTAGAATCGCCGAATTGTTGATAAACGAACACAGCAAGCTGATTACAAATCAATGTCTAGTTCGACCTTGCCTTCTTTATCAGTATGTTCCACAGGCTTTTCCAGAAGTAATTCCAATCTGTGGAAATAGGTTTTTCCAATTTGCGATTTATGTATCTTCTTTCTGATTCTACTATTTCTTCGAAACTCTTGGGCATATCGGCATACTATTCTAATCCCATCGGGACGGCAGGTTATAGCGACGGGTTTGAACCCGGCGAACAAATAACGACAACAAGAAGGCCAGTCCCATCGGGACGACAGATGATTTTTTGGTTCGGTTGCAGAGTTCAAATATTAACCCAACCTGTCGTCCCTACAGGACTAACTCCATTAGGCATGCCTTTATAACCGCCGGGTTTAAACCCGTCGCTAATACCTGCCATCCCTATGGGATTTCTATGGCGTTAATAACTACTGTCCAGGGCTAACCCATTCGCTAATACCACGTCATCCCAATGGGATTTTTATGGCGTTAGAAAACTCCTATCCATGGCCAAACCATTTGCTAATATATTCCATCCCTATGGGATTTTATGGCGAGATCAACTCCTGTCCAGGGTTTAAACTCGTCGCTAATACCTGCCATCCCGATGGGATTCGGAGGGGAAAAACACATTTACACCCACCATATACCACCGATTGGATTGTTTGATGCAAATCCCTATAAGGGCAGGTATTTTGTGTCGTACCCGATGTTATGCTTTTTTAGGAACAACTCGTATTCGTCGCGGGCAGATAATTGGCGATGATGCTCTTGCTGATTCTCAATGTATGCTTTAACTATTTCCAGGGCACTATGAGAAACCGAGAATGCACCATATCCAGCCTGCCAATAAAATGGTCTGGGAAACAGATGAACCTCATTTGCCCAATGGCTGGAATTGCCTTTGGTGAACTTGGCAAACTCCGAAACTGCGATATCCGGATGCTGCCTAACCAGCAGGTGAATATGGTCTTCCATACCATTTATGGCTATAACATAGCTCTTCTTCTCTGTTGCGAGCTTAATCATGTAGGGATAGAGTCGTTCTTTAATGTCTGTTTTCAGGGCATTTTCCCTTCCCTGAACAGAGTAGATGTAATGAATGCAAAGCTGCGTATAGCTGTTAGCCATTTAGTTTGACCTTGCTTTCTTTATCAGTATGTTCCACAAGCTTTTCCAGAAGTAAATCCAATCTGTGGAAATAGGTTTTTCCAATTTGCGATTTATATATCTTCTTTCTGATTCTACTATTTCTTCGAAACTCTTGGGCATATCGGCATAGAAGGGGGGCAACAGCCCTGGTTTAACCTTTAGGCGTAATTCCTGCATATCTGGCGGATAGAGGCTGAAATAATGCTCGCTTAGAGCTCGAACGCCAACTAAGCCCAGTTCACCCTTAAAGAAATTTATGAACTGGGGCAATTCATCTATCCAAAGTTTCCTAAGAATTGCTCCCCATGATGTTACTCTAAAGTCATCGGCAAATTTGCCGCCTTCCTGGAGAGAATTGGTTTGATATACATAGTTTTGCAGGTATTCGCTGTAGGGGTGCATAGTGCGGAATTTCTTTACGTAGATTATCTTGCCATCTTTGCCCTTACGCTTCAAGCGGATGAATGGGCCATAGGTGGGATTGGGATCGGTACGGGGAACGCTTGTTTTCTTTAAGATAAAGTGCATCAATCCGTCAATCTCGCGCTTGTGAATAAGCTCAAACCCACAGAAATAGAAGCGACCCAACATTTCAGTTTCGGATAACGCTCTGTTTCTGCCTTTGGTCAGGGCAAAATACCAACCTTGGAATATGGGTAATTTGGGTGATACGCGTCTAAACAAGAAATCGAAGAAATAGATTACCGAGCCAAGATAGGGGCTGAATTTTTTATATAGTGCATGCCTGCGTTCGGTGATTGTTTCACCCTTGCAAACAAATACCCCCCCCTCGAGCAGCAATTCATTAACCCTTATCAGGTAGTAGTTCAAGCGCCTGAAATCATTGATCCGGTGTAGATTGATGAATACCTGGTGGCTGTTGGCAGGGATGTTCTGGATGTTAAAATATGTTTCTGAATTCAGGATAAGAGTTTTATCCTGGCTAAATCTGGCAAGATTGAGGAAGTCATTCAAGAAAGCGAACAGGTCTTGAGACTCTGCCAGATATGTGTCCCACAATGGCATGAGCAGAGAATCATTATCTACATCAGGCGTAAATGGAAGTGCATAAGGCTCATTGCTGATAACCGGAACAGTGTTTGCAGAGTGAAGGAAGAACTTAGGGCTCTGAGACTCTTCCAGAGCAGCCGAACGGGTGATAAGCTTGGTAGAAGCAAAAGTTTCATTCTCTTTATGAAACCTGAAGGCGTAGTAGATGCTGAGAAAGATCAGCAATTCCAAAGCGAATGTTCCGAGTATTGTTCCAAACACAATGTAACGTGAATAGTAGAACTTACCGAAGAAATACATGAGCCCTAAAACTACTGAAATCGCAAGAACATTGCTCATGAAAATACGCTTAACAAAATTCATCGCGTTTGAGGCTTTCTTGATCGAAAACTTCTCGCTCCATACTCCTGTACCAACCCAGATGATTAAAAAGGGGACGAAACTTCTGTAATAAGTTAGCAAGATACGTCTGGTACCTGCGCGAATCTTTGCAGCAAAAAGGAAGGCAAAAATTACAACTACGACGTCAAGGACAATTAATGCATACTTAGTGGCTTTATACTTCATAACTTATAATCGCTCCTTTGCCCCCTAAGGGAATCCGCCCAATGTCGAAAGGATTTTATCAATTGGTATGTGGATAAATTATATTTCCGACGCTAGCTATTAGATGCATCACAATCCGAAGACTATTATCAATACCCGGTTAATGTTTATGACTTAGCAAAAAACTCAACTGTTCTTTCCAACCCTTCCTTGAAGCTCACTTTAACATTATAATCAAGTATATGTTTAGCCTTGTTTATATCGGCCAACGAATGCTTGACATCCCCAGCTCTATCTGGTTCGAATCTTGGTTCAATGTTTTTTCCAAGTATGTTATTTATCAGGCTAACCAGCTCAACCAAAGTGTATCTTTCGCCACAGGCAATGTTAATCACCTCACCTGCTGCTTTTGGAGCTGTGCAGGCTGCAATGTTTGCCCAAACATTGTTCTCTACAAAAGTGAAATCACGGGATTGACTCCCATCACCGAATATTATTGGCTCCTTATCTTGCATAATCATCTTTATGAACTTAGGAATAACGGCACTGTACTGTGAAGTTGGGTCTTGCCTTGGGCCAAAAACGTTGAAATACCTAAGAGCGACTGTTTCAAGGCCATACAGCTGGTAGAAAACCTGACAATAGCGTTCCTGTGCATACTTGGTTAACGCATAAGGAGACATGGGATTAATGGGCATTGTTTCTACTTTTGGCAATGACTCGCTGTTTCCATAGATGGACGAAGAAGAAGCGACTACCACCCGCTTTACACCAAACTCTTTAGCGGCTTCCAGGATGTTTAGCATCCCTAAGATATTTACGTCATTCGACGTAATGGGATCGTTTATAGAGCGTGGAACTGATGGCAGTGCACCTTGATGCAACACATAATCCACTCCCTTCACTGCAGCCCGAACAATATGAAAGCTGCGCAGATCACCCTCAATCATGGTTAGATTAGCGTCCTTCATGAGGGGAAGGATATTTTCCCTTTTGCCCGTGGCAAAATTGTCTAAAACACGTACTTCATGTCCACGGGACAGGAGTTCACTAACGATGTTAGAGCCAATAAATCCGGCTCCTCCGGTCACTAAATACTTCATGTTAATCCTCTATCTTTTAATGCTTGTCAAATGATTATTAGAATCCGGTAATGAATGCGATCATGTCTGCATGAAAGCTGGCAATGAACATTGGGAAACGTTAGTAATGATACTATAGATGTCTTTCAAGACGCTCATTAAAACCCAAATTCAGCTTTACGTTTTGCCAGAATGCGCTCAAACTCATCTGTTGTATAGTTATTTTTTAGTTTTTGGGCAAGGTCTTGTTTTACCTTTGCTGGAGCTCCCGCTGCAAAAACTAATGGTGGAATAGATTCTGTAACCACACTGCCAGCTGCAATAATCGAACCCTCACCAATTGTAACCCCGGGGAGCACATCAACGCTTATGGCAAGCCATGCGTTGTCTTCTATTACGACTGGAGCTATGTATGATTCACTAACTTCTGAATGATAAACCATCGGCTTCGTGTGAGTAAGGATAAAGTTATTCCCAGAAATGGCAACCCCTTTACCGATTTTTACAAAATATGGGTATACGTCGTCTATCGTGACCATGGGACCGATATGTACATGATCGGCAATTTGTACTCCTCTCATGCGTTGCAGTTTCACCCTGATCCCGTTTAATGGCATTATACGGGATACCACCTGCAACCAATGATCCTTTGTTCGATGCCACAAGAAACGGGTTTTGGCAAACATACCCGAAAAGCCATGTTCTTTAGCTGTATATCCTAATTGGACTAGAAAAGGCCGTTCTACATGGTTAGGCATAGGCTGTTTTTCAAACTTAAGGTATGCTTTCATTAGTTGAAGAACTCCATAACATAGTCTTTTACAGTTGGCATTGAGTAACCCTTATCGACGTAAAACCTGATAAGCTGTTCATAAACAGCTATTCCTTTGGGACCAAGATTCTTTGTTTTTAGGTTGGCCCGTAGATAATCGGTTAACAAATAGGTGACTGGGTTACTTGAGCGTCTGCTGATTACACGCTCTTGATTACTTTCGTCAATAAACTCGTTGGGATGCACCCCAAAAACAACTGGTTTGGCATTAATACTGCTCTCAAAATGTAACAACTTCTGTTGCAATGAGGTAAGTCTTGGAAACATACGCATGGTTGTACCTACAAAAGGGAGAAAAGTTGCAGAGAGAGGAACTTCAACCAAAGGGCTGTTCCCCTTAGCAAAAATATTATTGTGCTTAGTTCGGTAAGGAAGTCTCGGAGCAGTAAGAAAGCTCAACTTTTGTTTACCACCAAAGGACAGGAAGAAGTCAAACCTTTGAGAAGCAATCGAACTATCAATTCTAAATCCCGTTTCGATTAATGCTCGGGCGGTTAGATTGGTGACCCTAAGTGCAGGGGCTCGAAAAGAGATTACTTCTTGCCCTGAAACATCCTCAAGTAACTTTCGAGTATAATCCAAATGCTTCTTTTGTTTCTCGAAAGGCATAACATCAAATCCGTTTTCTTTGATGTGAGACTTACCATGAGAGCCTACCTCATGTCCATCAGCTATAATCATGCGCACAACTTCAGGATAGAGATTGGCAATATATCCTGTGAAGTAGAAGGTGGATTTAACTCCGTACTTGCGGTATAATTCCAACAACAAAGGCATACCCTCTTTCACTACCTTCTCACCAGTTTCATCACGTAGATCATTGAACCAGATTGAGGTTGTTTCTACATCATTGGTAAGTAATGCAGTAAAGCGATTCATGAATTATCCTCCTTGCTAGCCTGTTGTCGTTTGACCCATTTGTTGCGGTATTTTGTTTTGTAATAACTATGGCCCATGAATATGCATTTTATGGCAAGCCACCCTCCAAATGTCTCTGTCCAAAGTTCAGGATGTATGGTAAGCATCACTTGGCCAGGAAGCTTGTTGATTCCAGCCAGGATATCCCAAGTGGAGGTAAATGATAGATCGAAGGAAGTCTGAACTTTGTCGCGAATGGCAACCTTGTTACCGTTCCAGCGTTGGGAGGTGTCGGACATATAGTATATTTTGTCGAAGTCAAGGCTTAGGTATGGTTCAGCAATTATTCCGTAATCTGCCATGTTGTATTTCTTCCACATATCACGGGGGTCATAGGGTGAACCTGCAGAGCCGTGCATACAGATAGTGCGTACCGGGTATAATTTGCGGAATTCATCTAAATTGGCACTGAATCTCTGTATTGCAGATATCATATCACCGTTTGTTTTTGCCAAGTCTTCATAATGGTAACCTATCTCATGCCCTAAAGAAGACACTTGAGTAATAATACCCGGATTAAAAGTAGTTTTTATAGTGCGAAAATAGTAACTTGCCGAAACCCCAAGCTCATGCTCAACCTTTGCAAACCGTAAGGCAGAAGCTGCCACAAGATCTATATCATGGCGAATCAAAACTACTCTGCCTTCTGGATTTGCCATATAATCTTGCAAAGTGCGGAATTCGAAGCCTGCAAGCTGAAGCTTTCTGACCAGCAGTTTGAACATGTCGAAGCTGAAATCTCTCATATGCTATACCTTACCTATGAATATGTAAACGAGAATCAAAATACATCTATTCTCATTATTGACCAGTTTGCAGGAAGCATTGGATTCACTCCTTTTACAATGAGTTTTTCACTTCCCATATTAAGGTCTACCGGCCTTATTAAAGCCGGATATCGATTCACTTTACCAAGTTTGTTCAACAACTTTGGTATTGCAACAAATCCGCTTGATAATAGTACTTCCCTTTCGGTTGGATTCAAGTTCATGAAGTATAAACGAGTAATCGGTATCGCCATGCTACAAGTTGCATAACGAAATGCTTTTACTAAAGTTGGAAGTGAGTCCGATACCCATTCAAGAACCATGTATTGATATTCTGACGATTTTTGGAGTACTATATATGCTGATAAATCATTCCCTTTGTATGCATAAACAAACAAAAAACTACCGTTACGGTAATGCCAGCTATAGAAATCATTATCTCGGACACTCCTTATTGGGGATTTTAATACATCGTTAATCCCTATCATTTCTGTGATACGAGGGGATGAATCTGTCTCAAAGCGATACTGAGCAATTTCTTTTGTAGCGGGATTTGTTCGAATCCTCAAAGCAGTTCTTATGAATCCAGTTATGCTGAATTTATACAAATAGTCTCGGGGGAGAAGCTTAGTCCAACCAAGTTTGATGCACATCGGCGTACTTAAGTGATTTGAGGATAGATTCAAGTAACAAGCTACTTTTAGTCTTTCATTGTTTTCCTTTACATAGTCCATAGCGTAACTAGCCATTTTCCCGTATGCACCAACACCCTGAAAATCTGGGTGGATAACTGTATCAGCAGCAGACAGAACATACTTGACCTCATTGCCAAAGTGGAATTTGAGTGTAACGTAAGGTGCTATTCCGATTACTCGTTCATCAACTAAGGCAATGAACACAAAATGCTCTCCTAAGTATGGGTTTTCGAGATATCTCCAGACAAAGAGCTTCATTCTTTGACTAAAATCAAGTGTCTTCCATATATGTCCCAGTACATTAATAGTTTCAGTTAAGTATCTATCTTCAAACTTGATAACTTTAACAACAGGTTTTTCAGTCAATGATTCAGACATTACAACCCTCATTTGGTTTTCGGAACTTTAATAACAGTCGTCTCCTCTGATTAATTTCAGAGTTTTGCATAATCTCCTTGCGGTAGTAAACCCAAGGTTTTGCGAACATTATTTTGGCAGCGATAAAGGTAGTGCTACCCTTCGTAACACCAATTCTAGGAATCGACATACTGTCAAACCTGTCAGAATAATAGTCGGTTATAGTAGTAAAATTAGTGGATATACCAGATTTCACCAGAATCTGTTTTTCTCTAAGACCAAAGTCCAATTCAGGTAAGCCGTTTGGACATGCAAAGGAAACGACTTTACGATGTGTTAGCTCATAAACCTGAGTTATGGAATCAATGATTTCCGCTCGTGCTGATTCATCCGATTCATTTGCAAGGATTGGATGATTCATCGTATGTGCACCTATCTCGACTAGATCGCTGTTCAATATCTGCTCTAAATCAAGACAATTTATGTTGATATTTTGAGGAAACTGTACTTCAGTTGTTTTGCAAAACTCCTTAATGATCATGTTTATACTATTGATTTCATAGCACTTAAGTATTGCAGAAGCTGAATAAGAAGATAAATCAAAATGTGGGAAATCAGGGGAGCAACGCCTCTGAACAAACTGGGTAAACCCGTATCTCTTCAATAATTTGACTTTTTGGAACCAAAACAAATCGTTTTCTCTAACTATCTTTGGAGAGATAAACAAAGAAACAGGGATTTGGTGTTTTATCAATACAGGTAAGGCATTTTTTGCGAAGCTTTTATGCCCATCGTCAAAACTGAAATGGCAAAAACCTTTATCTTTGTTATTAGGGCTATGATTACCTGCCAATGCATCCGTCCCACACATTATATAATGCTTCTTAAAAAACGCTGCGACGTTGTCAAACCAATCAGAGTCGTTAATCTCGTGGAACATTACTACCAAGCTTTTCTTCATGCTTGCTCCTATAAATCAGGTGTTACATAAAACTTCAGATCCTACCAGCAAATTCCCAAATAGTTACCCCCGCTAACCCTTCGATCTACTCTAACTAAATCAATGAATACCTTGTCAGGATTAGCATCGATAATTTCTGATATACTTATAGTCTTCTGAGAAATCACGATGAGTTCACAGCCAGCAACCAATGTATTCAAATCGGCAACAAGCATATTATCCAAATCTGGAAGGTTTGTGTCTATATAGTCTCGATTAGCACCCATTCCCAATGAGACTCTTACATTCTCGTCATAAACCATTACCACATTACCATCTTTAAGCAGCAATTGCATCAGATCCACCATGGGTGAATACCGTAGATCATCTGTACCAGCTTTGAAGCTAATTCCCAACAGACCAATCTTGGTCTTGCCCTGACCCTGAATCAGTCTATATGCTATGTCTTTTTGGAACTCATTACTGCGGTGAACTGCCCCCAAAACATTAGCTTCCAATGATTTGCTATGGGATAAGGCTACCATTGCCCCCAAATCTTTCGGCAAGCATGACCCACCATAAGCAAAGCCCGGTTTAAAATAATAATCGGATATGTTAAGTTGCCTGTCCATGCAGAACACTTCCATAACTTTGTGTGAGTCTATGCCCATTTGCTTGCATACATTCCCAACTTCGTTGGCAAAAGTCACCTTAAGAGCATGATATGAGTTGTTTACATACTTTATAATCTCTGCGACCCCAACCTCCACTTCGGCTATGGCTGCGTCAATATCTTTATAAACTTCTCTCATCACACTTAAACCTTTTGAACTGTCACTTCCTATAACTGTGACGGGAGGATGAAAGTAATCTTTCACAGCTGAGCCTTCTCGCAAAAACTCAGGGTTTGAAACAACAGAATACTCATCGTTGATTGTTTTGCCTGAAGATTGGGCTACGATGTTAGCAACTTTGTTATTAGTTCCTGGCATGACTGTGCTTCGTATCACTACTACATGGTAAGTCTCTTTGTTTTTAAGTGAAGCTCCTATCTGGGCTGCACAATCGTAGATATAGTTCAGATTTAGAGAGCCATCAGCCGTACTTGGAGTCCCAACACAGATTATTGACACATCTGAGTTCAACACAGCATTCTTCGTATCTGTAGTGGCGCAGATTCGCCCATTTCGATGGTGCTTTTCAATCAAAGTGTCAATATCTTTTTCTACGATTGTAGGTTTTCCCGAGTTAATCAAATCAATCTTGCTCTGCGAAACCTCAACTCCTATCACTTCATGTCCTAATTCTGCAAGGCATCCCATGCTTACGCAACCAACATAACCTAATCCAAAAATCGAAATCTTCATTTGTTCATCCATTCATATTAGTTTACTTATTAAATCCATAATGTATACGGTAGGGTCAATCCATTGCCTTTCCAAGGCTAATCTGGTTCTTTCACGAATCTCAGTAGCAGCAGGAAGGGTCAAGATTTTTAACAGCTCTCCATTTACTTCCTCTACAGATAAATGCCTCATCAGGCTAGCTTTTATAAAGGTTGCATTCGCCATCATTATCCGTTGTCCACAATAAATACTAGGGACACCCAAGGCCGAAGCCTCTCTTGCCATACTATCTCCTGATGAAATAGTAGCTGCACTATAGTATAACAGAGAGTGTATATCTTTCTCGCTTTGATCTATTGTCAACCACTTATCGGGGTATAGATTACGCTGGTCCCGAATCTCTAGCGATATTATAACTTGAAAGTCACTGGGTACCTCTACATTAGCCCTAAGCACAGCATTTTGTTTTTGCCCGGAATAATTCGTTGTTCTGGTATCCACTTCCCTCACAAAAACATACTTGAACGGCTTTAAACCATACTTCGATACCACATCTTGATTGGGAGTAAAGTATCTAGGAGCCAGGTAAGCCCATTCTTTTGGGCATTGGATGGTTTTTATACCCGGCAAGCAAACATCAGGGATACAATATTGAGAGTATGAAGAAAACTTGCCTTTTAGCTTACTGTCAATACCTCTAACATCATCCCCAAACTCAATACCAGGAAATCCGAGTACCCACGAAACAAAGGCAGTTTGAAATCCATTTGACAAAACGGTCGAGGGCTTGATTCTTTTAGCATATATGATTAGCTCAATGATACGGACAATATTTGTTCGCAGATAGATGCCTGTCTTGGTCTTGCAATGTTTACCCACCGTGGATATTACCACATTTTCTATATTCCCAATCTCTTGTAATACTATTCTGCATAAAGAGCCTCTATCCAACAGAGTCACGTACACATCATAACCACGCGATAACTGAACAATTGCTTGCTTATAGAAGTTGTACTGAGCCAGATGGCCTATATCAAACCAGATTCTTTTTCTTTTCATGTTTGTAATTCCATCAACCAACTAAAGCTTATTTAACAGGCCAGATAAATGATTAACATCAGCATCAGACAAAGCTGCTGAAAAAGGGATCGTGAATATTCTATCGTGAACATCCCGGTAAACATCCAGTTTAACATTTGCTGCTAACTCAGCATAGACCGGATGTTTGAACACTGGCTGCTGGTAAGTTTCTAACCAATTTTGAGACAAATGATTTGCAGCCGCCCCATACGATCTTAAATACCCGACAACCTCTTGAGTCACTTTGGTTTTATGGATAATGTACAATCTGGATACGGAATCTTTAGCCAACTGGTGTAGGAAACGCGTATCAATATCAGGATTTATTAATGAGCTCATAAGTACTTTTAGGTTGTATAGCCTCTTGGGGCTACACTTTTTGGCTACATGAAACTGAGTGTATGCATCAGATTGAAACCAGGTTCCAAGTCCATTCGGTTTAGAACTAAACGAATTTTCTCTTTTTAGTCTTAATATTAAAGCTAGTAAACGTGCCTCTAAGTTACTTGAGTATGAACAACGACTCTCAAAAAAGCGTTTTAAATATCTATAGAGATAAAGCTTAACGTTATTCTGAGACGGTACTGGAGCAGATAATGCTTGGCTTGTTACACAATACCCGCCGCCCAATGCCCATACTCCCTTAAGTAAGCTATACACGCTATAATCAGCCATACTCTCATGATTCCCAGGCATACTCCCAACATCATAACATTGTGCAGCATCCTCAATGCTTAATAAACCCTCTTGTTTTGCCTTGCGAATCAGTTCTAAATTAGCAGGATGGATGCCTCCCAAATGAGTTACTTGTACTATATCACAAATCTCCCGGGAAGGGGAGCAGGCTAAACATAAGGTTTCTTTGTCTATGTCTCCAAAAACTATCTGATGCCCTGCGTCAAAAATTGGTTGATAAGCATGGTAGCAACTTAGTGGTGACACCAATACCCTTTGACTACCCTTATCGTCAAATAATCTATCATACACTGCTCGCAAAGCCTGACCGGCAGACATGTAAAGATAAACATCTCTGTGGTCATGATATTCAGATAACAGCAACCGAAGATGTCCCTGAATGGCTTGATATCCTATAGCAGAACCTACTAATGGTTTATTTAGAGGTAGCATTGCAGCCTATCGCCTTGTGATAAACAGGTATGGCAACATCAGTATCTGTAAGATAAAGGGTTGTGGATCAGCGATGTTCCAGACAGCATGTATTGTCTTGCGAGTGTCTGTCTTGGTAAAAACATGCTTATGTTTCATCTGGATTACTACCGGCAAGTCTGTAATTACATCCTTCCAGGCTGCTTTTGAATAACCGCTAGTGATAATGGCATGGTGCTTGGTTAAATAGCTGTATATGCTCATCAATAAAGGCACCTTAGCCTGTTTTGCTATCAGGTGCCACTTCCACAATCTTGGATTCACTTCCAAAAACTTGTACTTACCATCACGTGTGTCAAACTTAAATTCTACTTCACATAATCCAGTAAAGTTTGCTTTGCTAAGAAGCGATTTTGCGTACTGAAAAAGGATCGGCTCATCCACAGTTTCTGCATACGTAGTAGCATTGCCAAAATCTAACGGGTGTTGTCGCCTCCGCCTTGCAACGAGGTGATTAATGCACTCTCCTCCAATATGTAACACTCCAACTGAGTACTGATGTTCACTGCTACCAGGTATAATCTCCTGAATCATAAGCTCATGAGGATCGATGTGACTTATTGCTCGCTTATATTTCTCCACTAATTCCTCTTGAGACCCGCAAACTAACACTTTCTGCTTAAATATACTATAGAAGTCCTTCATTATTGCTGGTTTGATAATGCAAGGATAAGACATTTTTGAAAGACTGTTGTGTAACTCATCCAGGGAATTGGGATATAGAGTTTTGGGAATGGGAATATCCACGCTTTCTGCCAGTGGGTAGGATAGCCTTTTGTTAAAGAACAGCTCAATTACGTCCCAGGAATCTACAGTTACCATGTAGTGATCTTCCAGCATATCTTTGTTAATGCTCAGTAATCGAACATAGTAGTCATCCGTGGGAAATAGTAACCAATTTGAATACTCACCGGACTTTGCCATTGATATCAACAAGCCAATCGTGTTATCGTAATCAGCTACAAATGACTTTTTGCAATACCTTGATTGCTTGGTTATGTTAAACTTATGATGGTCTATAACTACAGACGGGATGCCCTCTTCCCCAAAGATTCTGGCTATACCATAACCTTGAATATGACCGCCCAGAATAACTACGCCTATCTGATTATTACTTTTTTTCACGTTTATAAATCCCGATTATCCGCTCAGCAACTGATCTTGAATCAAGTTGCAAGTTTACCAGCCTATCTCTTCCCGTACTCACATCACCCATTTCCAATGCTCGTGTAATAGCTTTTCCAATTATCTCCGGATTTGCATCGCATGTCTGATATCCCATTGTATCCCCAAACAACCATTGAACGTCACCTACTTTCGTAGAGACAACACCAGTGTTACAGGCCATGGCTTCTTTTACAACATTAGGTGAACCTTCCCATTTTGAAGTGAGCAACAGCAGATTGCTGGCATTCATATAAGTTGCTATATCACGATGTTTAACATTGTAAACGGGGATTAGTTCAACATCGTCTATGTTTAGGCTGTCTACCGCTTCCCTAGCAAGCGTGTAATTCTTCTCCACTCTACCAGGGTCAGCAGTAAAGATTATAATCTTATTGTCCTTTCTCCAGCCAAGTTTCTCTCGACATTGAATTCTATCCATAGGCTTAAACACTTCTAAATCCACACCATTGGGAATGACTTGTGGCTTGCTCAACATCAGCCTGTTCAGCATATCATGGGATTTTACAATTGTTGATGACCATACGTACTTTATGAAAACAGCAATAATCTTTCGCCAAAGGCCAGAATGGATTACATCACTACCCATAAGCGATACTACAACATGCTGAAAGCCAGCCATAGAAGCTGCTATACCGCAAAAAGAATAGTGCGCATGGATTACGTCTGGATGTATCTTCGAGGCATATCTCCGCAACTCAGGTATCGATTTTAGATAGCCCGCCAATCCCTTTCCAACTATGGGAAATATCTGTACATCATGCCCAAGATTTACAATGGAATCAGCTTGAGCCTGAACTATGGGAGATATACCTCTATTACCGCTGCACACAAAAAGTATCTTCATTACTATCTGCTGCCCTTCAACAGCACACTATTATAAAGGCTCAGGTGATTTTGCAATAATGCCTTCATCGAGAAGTTACTTATTATGCGTTGTTTTCCAGCGCTTCCCATCAGCTTCCGTAATTGGCTATCAATTATCAAATTCTTCAATGCCTTAGCGATACCTGCTACATCCATGCCGTCAACCAAATACCCGTTTTCTCCATCTATCACAATTTCCGGTGTTCCACCCGCATTAGTGGCAACTACCGGTAAAGAGGCATACATATACTCCATAATTGAATTCGACAGACCCTCAGCATTGCCATTAGTATTGGTTAATAACACGCCGATATCACAATGCATAAGAATCTGTTCAACATCTCTCCTCCAGCCCATAAAGAGAAAGAATTCATGTAGCTCACCACTTATAAGGCTTTCTATATGTGGTCGATTAGGGCCATCACCAATGAATACAAACTGAGCAGTAATACCATTTCTCTGCAGTTCTTTTGCGGCATAAACTATGCTTTCATGATCTTTCGCTGTTCGAAATCCAGCTACCATTACAATCTTTACTAAATTGTCTCTCAGTCCTGTTGATATAGCATCAAAAGTTTTATCTGGTGTGAATCGGCTAAAATCCATTCCATTGTATATTACCCTAGCTTTAGGTCTATTCTTAACTCCGGCCACTCTTAATCCTGCCTGGCTATTACCCACAATAGCCTTAGAGGTATAGAAGCTAATCGCCCTCACAAATATAGCTGGCAATGGATAATCACGCTTTGAAGCAGACCTTATAGAGCCATCAATTAGATTGGAGCGGTGGAACACAAGAGAACTAATTGCATAAAAAGCACTAAGATTGTCCCAGTATTGTATTATATCTGGTTTAAATTGCTTTATGTGGCTATAAATCTGCCTCTTGCCTGCAAATGTTGTCCGCTCAGCTTTCGAGATTTTCAGAATGGGAAAGTGAAACTCACTTATCGGGTAATGTACAAGGTCATTCAAAATAATCAAACTCACCTGGATTTCGGATTGTAAACCTTTAACAAGTTCAAAAAGCTGCCTTTCTCTACCGCCTCTTCCCAGGCTGGATACGATGTGTAAAACCCGCATGCTCATTTCTTTATTAATGTGATAGAGCTATATGCATCAAAGAATTCTACCACAGTTTGTTCAAATGAGTAGTTTGCATTATAAGTTGCTACGCTTTCTTTAGCAAGCCTAAGTCTAAGTTCAGTATCCTCTATCATCGTTTGAACCAGACCGGCAAGCTTAGCCGTATCTAACACTGGAAACAATAGACCATTAACCCCATCTGAAACAATGTTGTTAATCCCTTCAACATTAGAGCCAATTAGAGGTAGCCCATGAAAAAGAGCTCCAACCATAGACTTGGACGTCCCCTCATAGTCCGATGCAATTACATACAAGTCTGCTACCTCGTAATATATCGCAGTATCCTCATAGGGAACTCTACCAACCAATCGTACATGATCTCCTAAGTTATTCGACGACACAAAATCCAGCATCTGCTGTCTCTGAGCACCTCCCCCAACGAAGAGAACCAAAACTTTGTTTTGCTTCAGATACTCCAAGCCCATATACTTCAAGCTCGCCAGCACATCCATGGGATGCTTTAATTCTTTCAGAGTTCCTTGGAACAATATAACAAATCTATCATCATCGATATCATGTTTTTGTCTTAATTCGGATTTTGTCAGCCCTGTCTTTTGAAATGGAATAAGTGGCAATATTACTCTTACCGGTTTCCCCGTTCGCTTTTCATATTCCACTTTCAGCACCTCAGAGACAGCAACAATCTGCTTAGCATGTTTGAACAATCTTAAGAACATCCATTGGGGTTTCCACTCTCTTAAGTCTCCGGAGTGAACAGATACAAGATACGGTATTCCCAATAGTTTCGTTACAAAAGGAAACACCAAACCTAGGTATCTGGAGTTACTGGTAAATGGGACATGTATTACATCAGGCTTTTGTTTGGCGTTAGATAACTTAATAAGTATCTTAATCGAGAGCCAAAGCTGACCCATGCGAAAGCATGATATGCCAAACAAGCGAGGATCAATAACTTCCACTCTCACCTTAGAGCCAAAATCCACCTTCTTAGTTGTATAAAGGCTTATCTGGTTGCTCTTGGCCATCTCTTGAATAAGAAAGAAATTAAATATCTCCATTCCCCCCACTACATGCGGATAAATGCCCTGTGTGATATATGCTATGTGCAATCTCTCTCCAATGTACCTGTTTTTGTCATGAAATCTAACAGCTTCATACCTTGAATTTTATTACTAAACACATTTCTGGCAACTTGCAAACCGTTCTTACCTACTTGATTAGCCTCTTCCCTGTGATGCATGATATGCTTTATACAATCGCTAATCTCAAGAACATCACATGTATTTAACAAGTAGGCGTTCTTTTTATCTGCCAGATACATGGGAATATCGCTGACTGCTGTTATTAACACTGGTTTTCCGGTGGCTAAGTATTCTGGCAGCTTCGATGGGAATCCATATCGGTTTTGAAAGTTATCTGGACGTGTCAAAATTAACAGGTCACACTCTCTTAACATAGGAAGCACTTTTTCATTAGGTATCTTTCCTGTGAATAGTGTATTACTTACGCCTTTGGATTTTGCCATTTCAACGAAATACGAAAGTCCTTTATCACCCTTTGCCGAATCGCCAATTATTACCAGTCGAACCCTCTCACGAATACTGATATCCAGAGCTGCTATCGAATCAAGAAGAATTATTAATCCATCCTTCTCTGTAGTTAAAGTTCCACAATAGCCAATTGTAAACAATGGATTGGCTACTTCGCTGATATCATACTGGCATTCGGAGTAATCTATCGTAGGGGGTTGAATAATGCAATTTCGATGATTTATAAACTTCGCCAAAGAGCTTGTGTTGCACATCAAACCCGTACTCAGTTTTGCCAGCAAGAAAACGGACAGCCTCTTAGCTACAGTTTTTGGCTCGGTATATGGATGCTCCCCAAGATTCCAATAATAGTCTGTGTTAAGCAGTTTCGTTGCCAGCATTACTTTTACAGAGCTCAAATTTGCCTTCGTAACATCGATAACAGCTTTATTCTCAGTTTTTAACAAGGTTCTTCGAAGCCACTTGATTAGCAAAACATTTTGTGCATAGTAGTATTTCAGTTTCCTATATGCAGCATTCTTACTGCGAGCTATACCAAAGGTTGAACTCTGGTACTTAACTCCGTTAATGACCACGGAATTCCAAGAATAGTCTTTTGTGTAACAAAACACTGCCACATCAACACCATTCATTACCAATCCCTCTGCAATGCGCTTTACATAAACACTTGGTGCATTATTAAAAGAGATGTTTGAACGCATGAATAAAACGATTTGCACTATATGTTCTCCGACAAGCTTATTTGGATTCTCACTTCTTCCACACAGTTCGGTTTACATAATCCGTATAGCTCATCAGGATGCGAAGGAACTTCTTTGAGAAGTTATCAACGTCATAATCATACACCAATCTGAAAGCTCTATCTTTCTCCAGGGCCTGGGTAGTAACCACTTCTATGGACTTAATAACCAATTCTGCCTTTAAACCGGTCATAATTAAAGTACCTTCGTCCATACCTTCGGGACGTTCATGTGCTTGCCTGATGGTAACAGCCGGTATGTTTAATATTGATGATTCCTCGGTAATCGTACCGCTATCCGAGATCACACACTTTGCATGCATCTGCATCTTGTTGTAATCAAAGAACCCCATTGGCTTAAGGAAACGAATGAGGGGATTAAAGTCTTTTCTGTCCAGGGCTTCCAGTTTCTTGCGGGTTCGTGGATGCGTGGACACAATTATGGGGTAGTTATAGTGCTTAGCTATGGCATTAAGGGTATCCAGCATATCGTTAAAGTTAGTCTCAGAATCTATGTTTTCTTCCCTATGGGCACTAACGATAAAATATTCCTTGGGCTTTAGTCCTAGCTCTTCCAAAATTTTTGAGCCTTGTATCTCGTCCATATGATGATATAATATTTCTTTCATAGGAGATCCGAGCTTAATAACAGTCTCTGGCTTCAGACCTTCTGCCAGAAGATAACGACGGGCATGCTCTGTTAAGGGGATATTTACATCGCTTAGATGATCAAGTACTTTTCGGTTCAGTTCTTCAGGGACTCTCTGATCAAAGCATCTATTCCCGGCTTCAAAGTGAAAAACTGGAATCTTTCGTCTTTTGGCTGAGATAACGGCCAGGCAGCTATTGGTATCGCCATACAATAGTATCGCATCAGGATTTTCTTTTTCCATTACTTCATCGGATTTGGCTATCACATTACCGATGGTATGCGCTACAGATTCTCCGGCAACGTCGAGGAAATAATCAGGTTTGCGAACCCCAAGATTTTCGAAGAATAGCTCATTAAGTTCATAATCATAGTTCTGCCCTGTGTGAACTATAACCAATTCCAGATGCTTATCTATCTCTGCCAGAACCCGACTCATTTTAATGATCTCAGGTCTGGTTCCCACAATCGTCATCACTTTCATTTTGTCTCCTATATACAATCGTTATATATATCTTCTGATGCCAGTTCTACAAACATCTCTTCCCACGATGGAACGCAGACTCCGATGGCTCGCTTCAATTTGTCTCCACATAGCGATTTATCGGAAGAAAAATCATTGTCTGCCAAAATGTCTATCTCTAATGCAAATGCCTTTTTTGCAAGGCAAAGCAAATCGTATTTAGATATTGGCTTCTCTGGGGCTAATTGATAAAGTCCCCATAAATCTGGATGCTGAAATATAATCTCTGAAACAATCCTGCTCATGAATGTTGTGGACACACCCGAATACATCGCTTTGGTAAAGCCCTTTATTGTCTTACCCGCTTGAGATAAAAACCATTCCAACAATTCTGTCTTGCCACAAAGTTCGCGACCGATAAATGAGGAGCGAATGGTTAAACAAGCTGGATTGTTAACAGGTTCTCCCAAACCCTTTGTTTTCCCGTATATATCATCAGCATTGGGGATACTGTCTTCATTGTAACTTCCGCTATCGCCGGAGAATACACAATCAGTACTAAAGTGTATCATACGAATACTCTTATCGTTACATAGCTGAGCCAGTTTGTGTGGCATAAGAGCATTTATGCTAATTGCTTTAATCGGGTCTAGCAACTCATCTTTTCGCTTAGTAATGCCAATGCAGTTAATTATCACATCGGGTGCAGTTTCTTCTATTAGCTTTTCTACGTCGAAAAAATCATCTGCATTAAACTGCTCGATTATCCTGGGTGATTGCATCAGTTTGATACCGGCAAAATCTTCTTTGGTCTTTCGAATAGTGCCCCATACATCAGCATCTGTTTGCGATAGAGTGTAAAACAGCTTATGCCCAATCATTCCATTTACGCCCAGAATGAGTATCTTCATCTAAAATTCTTCCTTTACCATGTGCTCTATTAGCCCAAGCTTATACTGAACATAGTTCAGGCTTAGTAGCTTCTCCTTGATTTCGGGAATGCTTAAGCGATGTGTGTTTTCTGAGGTGTAATCTTCTATTACAGAAAGCTTCTTCTCGCCTTCTTCAAAATATTTGTTATAATTCAAATCTCTTGTATCGGCTGGAATCTGATAATATCTATCCAATTCAGTTGCTTTAGCCATTTCTTCACGGTTAACCAGTGTTTCGTGTTTCTTTTCTCCATGACGTGTGCCAATTATGCGAATCTCTGTCTTTGCTTCAAACAGCTCAATTAATGCCTTTGCCAAATCTATCACAGTGGAAGCCGGAGATTTCTGAACAAAAATATCTCCATTTACGCCATGCTCATAGGCATACACCACCAGTTCCACAGCCTCATCGAGAGACATCAAATATCTGGTCATGTCAGGATCGGTGATGGTGATGGGTTTTCCAGATGTAATCTGCTCTATAAATAGCGGTATCACCGAGCCTCTCGAAGCCATCACATTGCCATATCTGGTTCCACATAAAACTGTGCCACCTTCAGGCTGCTGCCGGGAGTAGGCAACCATCACTTTTTCCATCAATGCCTTAGACATTCCCATTGCGTTTATGGGATAGACGGCCTTATCAGTAGATAGCACCACCACCTTTTTCACGTTGCGGGCAATAGCTGCTCGTAGCACATTCTCTGCTCCCAATATGTTTGTCTTCACTGCTTGTACAGGGAAAAACTCGCATGAAGGAACCTGTTTCAGCGCGGCAGCATGAAACACATAGTCCACGCCAACAAGCGCATTTGCAACGCTATCGTAATCCCGAACGTCACCAATGTGAAACTTGATCTTTGTATTCTGATACATCTTACGCATATCATCCTGTTTCTTTTCATCACGGCTGAAAATGCGAATCTCACCTACTTCCGAATTTAGGAATCTTCTCAGGACGGCATTCCCGAAAGAACCTGTCCCCCCCGTTATCAAAATAGTTTTGTTCTTAAACATAAGTACCTTACCCTTTAATGAATAATGATCTTTACTTACAGGCTAATCACTATGTACTCTGGCTGCTTTCGTTACGCTGGCTACTATGCTCGATTTGATTTTTACTCTTGATGCAACCTGATGTTGCTTATCGTGTACTTCCTTCCCAGAAAAGATGTAATTAAGATAGTAGGCTCCCGGAGCAACCAATAAGATATAGTACATCATCACACCTACATATCCCTTTATGAAACCCAAAAAGAAGAATAGAGCTACAGACACAAGATAGTAAAACTCAAACTTCTCGTCTATCACTCTTAGGTTTATTCTGATGTTACTCAGGATAACCAAAAGCAGGGGAAGAGCTCCGACTATTCCAAACTGTGCAAAATAGTAAAGCCAAAAAATGTGATATGTTTGTTCATCACCTGGTTTTAGTGGGCTATTACCCCAGATGGGGCTATTGGCAAAACGTTCCAAATTACGAGGAATTCTCTCCGCCCGATACTCCATGCTATTCGTAGGAGTATCCACATCCACACCCTCTTCAATACTAATCCCAATATCGTTAAATTTCATAGCAACAGATTGGTTTTCCACCAAATCAGCAGCATAATAGAACACTTGAGCAATATACACCTTAGGGATTATCAAAATCAACAATATGATAAAACTCAGAATCGATATGGATGCCCTAAGCCTTTTCCTGCCGATAAATGCTATTATTAATCCCATTCCGGCAATAAGTATTGGCCCTGTGATCGATGCAAGGAATACACTTATGGCCATTACTGCTATCAACATAATAAATCCAATTTTGGTTGCACCTTTTGTGCTATTTCGAAAAACACCAATTATTACAGGGAATAGAAACGAGGTACCACTAATGAATCCATATCCTGCTACACCAATCTTCTGATACCACAGACTTAGTTGGCGAAAAACTTCGCCCTGAGAGCCTATATACTGAGACCTCACTGCATCAGGATACCTAATTAGTTGTATTACATTAAGTGTGGATGAAATAGCAATACAAACTAGTGCAGTAGCTATAACCATTGCGAAGCCTTTATAATCCTTACTCAATATATAGTAAGTGAATATGATGGTTGCCACTAAGACTGGACTTTGATATTCCCAAAACCAGATATTGTTATTGTCAAAATTTCCACTCAGTTTATATACCGTAAATACGGCGAAATAAATGTATACCAATATCATGGGTTTAGAGATATAGACACTGGGCTGTTTTATAGCGATCAAAGCGGCCAAGCAGCTCATCACGTTGGTAAGGGTTAGCAGGTTAAATCCAATTAGAGATTTAGTACTAAAATTCATATGAAATGATGGCAGGAATATAATGCTCATTAGAATAATGGCCAATATGTTTATAAATCTGCTTATCTTCATTCAGGGCACCTACCGAAGTCTGTCAGGCTTTGCAGCATAAACAAGGTTTTGTATAATGTAGCCTTATGCTTGTAGTAAAAGGGTTTAGCTAAGCTTGCTACTTTTATCGCCAAGGCTTTGCTTATCTTACCTTCCATTTTGGGACAATGCGCGTATATGTCACCTTCATCAGCTAATCTTATCTGATGAAATGCCTTTTTGAATGGAAATTGATGTTTCAAGCACAATTCTCCGTTGAACGCGTTACGATATTCAAACAATGTTATCCAGCTTCTCATATCCGGGTATCTTTTCCAGATAGCCAGCCATAACTGCATCGGCAATGCTTTTACAGGGCAAATTTGAGGCGATAATCTCCTCCCGGGTAAGTAAGCAAAAATCTATCTCAGGAAATTGCTTTTTTGCAGCCCGCATTACTTTCATAAACACATTCGGCCACGTGCTCATAGCCCTGCCTTGCCTCCGAAATTTCTGATTAAACAAACGAATATACTCCCGACAGTCATTCAAATAACCTTCAGAAACATTAATTCTACGCCTGAAGGCATGTATCTCTTTTACCAGAGTAGTGTCGGGGCTATGCTTGGGGATCACCTTGCGCCGAGCGATATATTTGTTCAGCTTGGAATTGTAGTATATTACTACATCATCCATGTTACCGGTAAAACCAGGCAACATAACTTTTAGTGTAGCTTTCATCCTATGCTTTCATCCTATGCCTATCCTTGCGTCTTTTGAAAAGCCCTGCTTAATGAGATACCGTTGCGATGCCGTTGCGATTCCCAGCAAAAGGCAGGGAGGCGCAAGCGTATCGCAAGCATAACACAGTAAGCATCCTGTTATCATCTTAGCCAATAATCCTATAACCCTGCAGCTTAGCAGAGTGCTTTTCTGCGGCTTTTGGATACTTTGCCGCCCACTGAATCCGGATTTCTTCATATACATCTGGAATATGCACTTTTGTACCTATAAAAAAAGGGTTCTCACAACCCTTCGCAAAACTCATCTTATAATCGTAAATGCTATCGCCTCTTGTTGCTCCACCGCCCATAGAGTACTTCTTAATGCCAATAGAGGACAAGTACTTCAGTAATT
Source organism: uncultured bacterium (assembly GCA_938009275.1). Classification (GTDB taxonomy): domain Bacteria; phylum Cloacimonadota; class Cloacimonadia; order Cloacimonadales; family Cloacimonadaceae; genus Cloacimonas. The sequence continues at coordinate 60,447 of CALLHY010000038.1, read as the reverse complement.
CCCATCGTTGGAAGGTGTTTGCCTTGTAGCTGTAGTATTCACTAAGGGTGCCACCCAAAAAACCAAAAGAATTAGAACCCTCTAGAATCACCAACTCAGAGGTTATGGCTACATCTCCCAGATACGTGATGGCAAGCAACAACATTTTTCCCATATACTTACGCATTCCGGCAAAGAACTCAAAATCAAAATAGTAAAAGCCGTCTGCCGAATTCCTGTCCATTGTGCTGGTGTATATATTGTAGAAACACATTAGCTCTTCAGTAGTGATTGCCTCACCCCAGAAGAATGCGCTGCGTAGATTGTAAGATTCACCCTTGCGGACAGCAGTTCTAACCCTTCTTCCCAAAGATTCGTTCCAAATCCAGTCCAGTCCGTTTTCAAGCGTAACATACACGTTATCCAACACATCAATCTGCCTGGTATAAGTATGAAACCTGCGGTTCTCTGTGATAGGACAATAGCGAACAAACTCTGTTACCACCTTGCTTTGGTGCAAATGTTGGCATAGCTGCTCATTAAAACATTTGGTAACAGCATCATCTGTTGCCACTCCCAAAGGACCATTATACCCATAGGCACCCGAGATGTCGAAGTATTCATCACCTAGGTTATAACCCAAGGCATTTATACTTTTCTTTATGTATGGATAAATGAAGTAATTATGCTTATCCTGATATGCCCAGAAACACTCCACTTCACCCTGATCAACTGCTTGGTACGCCTGATAATAGCCGGGAGAGAAAAAAGGGGATTGAGAGTGAGTTGGTAGTTGACTGTACATCTGTTGCCAGTCAGATAACCCTTGCAAACTGCTAATACCTAACTTCATAATGCTTTAACAGTGGTCCCATATTTGGCAATATATTCATTCCTGAGCATTGAGAATGCTAACATAGGTTTAAATTCACCATTTTTAAAAACTTCATCTCGGAGCACTCCGTCTAAGTGGAACCCGAGTGACACAAACATTTTTTCTGTAACCACATGCTCTTGTAAGCAATAGCCGTAACATTTATGCACCGGGTATTGAGTAAAAATATAGGCAAGCATAAGTTTTGCTGCTTCTGAGGCATATCCCTTACCCCATAGGCTTTTATCTCCAATAATCGTGCCACCCCATTCGATCTTTAGGTTTCTTAAGTCTATATTGTTCATGCTTGTGTAGCCAATCATGCGGCTGTCTTCCAACAAGCAGATTGCCAAATAGATATGGCGATTATCGCCTGTGGATTTGTCCACCACCCACTGCTTTTCTCTAGCTGCAGAGACAAAATAGTGGTTTCCACCCAAGCTGGAAGTGATCTCTTCATCGTGTCGCCATTCAGAGATAAGTACATAATCATCCGGTTCTAAAGCTCTTAAGAATATTCTGTTCACAAGACCTCCTGAAGTTTATGTATGTATTCGGGTAGCTGGTTAAGTTTAACGTTAACTGGCAGGGTAAGCTCGTGCCTGGATAACTCCCAGCTATACTCATGTTCTTGTTTATCAATCTCGTCTGATAGAAGCCAATGCACAGGACAATGAATGTCCATGCTATGGAATAATCCTTTCTTTTTATCACGGTCTTCCAAATAAACGGGCAACCCTAATGGCACATTTTCACCGACATCCAACTTTAGCACATTATGCAAAGATAATTGGGAGTTCATGCTTGTGTACACTAAGCGACGCTTTCTTCCCATGGAAGCAAAATCTATCCTGTCGAGTAACCATTTGTTTAGTTTAGGCAAGCCGATAATGCCCTCTTGATGATAACTGCGGTTTGCTTTATCGATATGCCCTAGAAAAGCACTGGGTTTAAAGAAACCATAATTTACATGAACATAACGAAGCAGTTGGGCATAGCGTTTATGACTTAAGAAACCTCTAATAGCCTTGGTTTTACTGCTAAAACTTAGTGAATTCTTGGAAAACAAAACACTAGCCTCAAAAGGCGAAAACTTGCGTAAACTGTTAAAACAAAAATCGCCATACAGGTAAGGCTCGTTATTCAGCCATGACTGAACGGTATCTTGGATGACAACAATACCTTTTGACCGAAGGCCTGTAACTAAGTTTGCTAGATAGTCTCTTTGCGGAATGCCAAAAAAGTCGATAAACAGCACTGCTTTCAGACCATTAACTGCTTTACGTTCGATATCCTCCAAATCTGGGAGCAGACCTTCGTTCATTTTGTAGAAATCATACTTCACCCCCGCCTGAGCAAAAGGTTCAATTATTGATGGGCACAGATATGAAGGAAGTAGAACAAACTCATTGGGCAGCATTCTTAGGCTGTCAATTATTACTTTTATGGAATAGTATGCTCCAAAAGTATAGTATTGGTTGTAATGCTTTGCCTTGGTTCCATAGGTTGAAAACTGACCATGCTTAAGGCCAAAAGCAACGGTAGGGGAAACAACAAACTCACCTCCTACTATCAGTCTGGATTGATGCATCATCTATGCATCTCTCTTTGTTTTGCGAAAGGAACTAGGGAGATTCACTAGGCGGGCAGCAATTTCTTCTGCAACTGTGATATCTCCACACTCTGCCTTGCTAAACATCACCAGTTCATTCATCAGTATCCATGCTGGGCGGGTTATCACTCTGGCATCGTTACTGGCCTTCAAAAATGCATCCCGATGCGCTTCATCAGGCAGCAGAATGGCGTTTAGCCAAAAGTTTGATATGCAATCCTTTGGCTCAGTAACAAACTCCACAGAGGAGATTGTTTGAAAGAAAGCTTTATACTGAGATGCAGTTTCCCGCTTATTGGCAAGAAACTCCGGTAGCATTTCCATCTGAGCACACCCCAGAGCTGCATTAATGTTTGGCATCCGGTAGTTATAGCCAATAATGTCATGTTCAAACTTCCATGGGTGGGGTTTCTTTGCCGTAGTAGTGATGTGTTTTGCCAGGGGTCCCAAAACATCATCATTAGTAATAATCATACCCCCGCCACCAGTGGTGATGGTTTTATTGCCATTAAAGCTAAGAATGCCAATCTTGCCAAAGGTGCCAGTATGCCTACCCTTATAGTAGCTGCCGATAGATTCTGCAGAATCCTCCACCAAAGCAATGTGATATCGCTTGCAGATATCGGCAATCCTGTCAATCTCGCATGGATGTCCGAAGGTGTGCATAGGCACGCAGGCAGTTATTTTTCTTAGTCCGCTAATATCACTAATCTTCACGCATTGAGTATCTTCAAATTCTGATGAGCATGATTTAGCTCCCCTTGCTCCACCCTCAGATAATTCATCACTTTGTTTGGAAAAAACCTGTCCAGGTATCCTTTGAGATTTGTGTAATTGGTGTAATACGTGGACTCCCTTATAGTAACAAGCACCATTCTCGATTATGGTATTTGTGGATAGCCAGCGTTCCAATGCATCTGCCGACATGCCAAGCGTCTTTCTGTCTATATCCACAAATATGGGCTCAGCCCCACAATAAGAAATGGCATTGCAAGTGGCTACAAAAGTTAGCGGTTGGGTGATAACCAAATCTCCAGTCTCCACTCCCGCCAGCTTCAATGCAATATGCAGAGCTGCTGTGCCGTTTACTGTGGCAATTGCATACTTTGCCCCAGTATAGTTCCTGATGTGCTCTTCGAATTTATCTACATATTTCCCCACCGAAGAGACAAAAGTGCTGTTGATGCATTCTTCCAGATACTTCTTCTCATTGCCTCCAAAATGGGGGGCATGAAGTGGAATTGGTTCAGTATCCGGATACAGCGACTTTATGAAATCTATTATCAAGTTGTAATTCATACTAATCCAAACTACCTAATCGTTTAAGAGTTTTGTTGAAACTGACAATCCAAGGATTTCTGTAATATACCCCACCTGAGCTTCTGAAAGAGATGCATACATGGGAAGGGTTATTAAACTCTCTGACACATACTCAGTAACTGGCAATCGGGGGCTATTACTAAATATGGAAAAGAGATGGGCTGCCGGATAATGGATGCTTGTTTGGATACCATTTTCGTGCATTTCATTACGAATAGTATCACGAAAATTACTAAGTTCAGGGGCTAGCACGATGGGAAACACATAATTAGTAACAAATCCTTCATGATACTCAAATGGGACAATTACTCCCGATAAGCCAGTTAATGAATCTTGGTACCAAGACCTTACCTTTGCTCTTTGCTTAAGATCAGCCTCAATTTTTTCTAATTGTGCCAACCCTATGGCTGCATGAATATCGTCCATACGGTAGTTATAACCTAAGCGAACAACATCGTATGCAGTGGCGTGACCGGAAGCGCGTTGGAAAGACATGGTGGTCATCCCATGAGATCGTAGCAGTCTTGCCTGAGCATCATATTCTATATTATTGGTAACCAGCATGCCGCCCTCGCCAGTGCTGATGTTTTTGTTTGAGAAAAAGCTAAAACAGCCGATGTCTCCAATAGTGCCAAGTTTCTTTCCTTTGTACTCAGATAAGGGGCCGTGGCAAGCATCTTCCACAACCTTGAGATTATGCTCTCTGGCAATTTCCATAATCTCGTCCATCTGGCACGGGAACCCGGCATAATGCATTACTATTATGGCTTTGGTTTTTGGCGTAATCTTTGCCTTTATGTCTTTGGGATCTATAGTTAGGATATCGTTAGATACAACATCAGCAAACACGGGCGTAGCATTCACATATTTTACCGCATTGGCTGTGGCGACAAAAGTAAGAGATGGAACTATAACCTCGTCTCCACCCTTGATACCCAGAATAACCAATGCCAAATGCAAGGCTACAGTGCAATTTGCCAAGCTGATAGCATGCTTTGCTCCAAGCATTCCGGCAAACTTATCTTCAAACGCGATACATTTTGGGCCGGTGGAAATCCAGCCGCTTTTAATCACGTCATAGGCAGCTTTTGCTTCTGCCTCATCGAAGTTCAAGTCAAAAAGAGGAATCTTATATGCCATATAATTGCACCTTTGATGGTTTATTCTTGTCCACGAATTTCACTAATTTGCACTAATTCACAGAATGAAGCGCTGACTTTGCAAGCTGGTTGTACCGAAGTTAACTAATAACCCAACTTTTAGTCCGGTTGCTTTTAAGTAGTTTAGTATTTGAGAAGCATGATCACTTCCAAACATACACACGGCTTTAAGTTCAACGATAACCTGATCATAGCAGATAAAGTCTGCCTTGTAACACTTACTTAGGATATGTTTTTTGTAAGTGATGTTAAGATCCACTTCCTTACGAAATGGAATATCCTGTAACTGGAACTCTATGGCCAGAGCTTCTTGATATACCGGCTCTAAAAATCCACAACCTAATTCTCTATGTACTGCCATGCATGCACCTATAATCTTATAGCATTCATCCTTCAATATCAGTTCGTGATGAATGTTACCCACAGGTTAACCCATTCGTGGAAATTTGTGAAATTCGTGGACTAAACATTATATAAACCGGGCTTATACTTAGCCAGGTTTTCCGGTTTTAAGAACCACTCTACCGTCTTTTCCAAGCCTTCTCTAATGGAGTACTTGGGCATAAACCCGGTTAAGCTATGTATCTTGGTGTTATCGCACCACAGCCTGAATACTTCCGAGTTCTCAGGGCGTATACGCTGTTCATCGGTAATGAACTGAACATCGCTCTGCATTATGTCCTTTATTAGTTCGAGAGTATCTTGTATAGATATCTCGTAATTCGAGCCGATATTAATGGTTTCGCCAATAGCCTTTTCGCAATTGGCAAGGGCAATGAAGCCCTTGCAGCTATCTTCCACATAATTAAAATCTCTGGTGGGGCTGGTATCGCCCAGCTTAATCTCTTGTATACCAGATGCAATTTGGCTGATAATAGTAGGTATAACTGCTCTTGCCGACTGGCGGGGGCCATAGGTGTTAAAGGGGCGCGCAATAGTTAAGGGAAGCTTAAACGCATTGTAAAAACTCATCGCAATGGCATCGGCACCTATTTTGCTGGCGCTATAAGGAGATTGAGGCTGCAGAGGATGGTTTTCATCAATTGGCACATACCTGGCGGTTCCATATACCTCGCTGGTAGATGTACAGATAATGCGCTTTATGCCATTCTCCATCGCCGCCTGGCAGATATTCAGGGTTCCCTTTACATTGGTATCCACATAGCTATCGGGAGCTACGTATGAGTATGGGATAGCTATCAGTGCTGCCAGATGAAAAATGATGTCCACATCTTTGCTAATATACTTACAGAAGTGTGGGTCACGAATATCACCGCAAACAACTTCCAGTTCTGGCCGTGGGCTAAGGTCTTCCAGCCAACCCCAGTAGTTAAATGAGTTATATTGGGATAGGGCTTTCACTTCGTATCCCTCTTGCAACAAAGCTTCCGTTAAGTGAGAGCCGATAAAGCCATCGGCACCTGTTACTAATGCTTTCATTATTTAAATCTCCAAAAAATGGGTCTCATAAACTTCCTGAGCAGCTGAGTAGTCATCCAATTTACCAATGTCCAGCCAGAATTCCTCTATATTGTAGTGGCTTATCTTTTGCTTGTTGTGCAGTAGTGCAAGGATAAGCTCATCCATACCAAAATGTTGTCCCTTGGGTATAAAGGCTAACGCATCTGGCGTAAAAACATAGATTCCAGCAATGATAGTTTGCTTGATGTTTGGCTTCTCTTCGACCCCAATTATTTGGTCGCCATCGTAAAATATGTTGCCAAACCTGCTTGGAGTGATGATGTCCTTAGTACCAATAGTCATAATAGACTCTTGTGCGGAGGCAAATTCATAGAGATTTGCATAATTAAGCTTAGTTAGTATATCGCCGTTCATCACAAGAAATGGCTCTTTAATATGGTCATGCAACAATGCCAGAGGTCCAGCTGTACCTAATGGCACATCTTCTTTACTGATGGTCAGCTTAACGTCGTACATTGAGCCGTCTCCAAAGAAGTTTTCTATGTATCGGGACTTATAATTAGTAGCTAAGACTATTTCATTGAACCCATAGCTTCTTAGCTGTTCAATCTGTATCTCCAAAAGAGCTTTATCTCCAATTGGCAGCAGAGGCTTAGGTATTGCCCCGGTAAAAGGCTTTAGGCGAGAACCAAATCCGCCAGAAAGAATGACAGCTAACAACGCTACCTCCTAGATTTTCTTAGTTCATAAAAATCGTCTATGCTTGCTCTGTAACATTCCAAGTGTTGCCTTAAAATACTTTCACCGGCAAACCACTCATCAACGCATTCCAGTCCCCTATTAGCCATTGTGCGATATAACGAATCATCTGAAAGTAGCTTGACGACATTGTTAGCCAAACCGGAAATATCGCCTTTGTCGCACAAGAGGATGTTTTCCCTGTCAGCATTTAACTCAGGTATGCTTCCGGTTCTATAACTAACCACTGGGATTGCTAGTTGCATGCTCTCTATTATGGTTCCTGGAATTATGTCATAATGAGTAGGAAGGACACAAATTCTCGCTTTCGAAGTCTCAATGTGGACATCCTTCAGGGTTGGCAAGTGCCCCTTCCATGTCACGCAACCTTCAATATCAAGCGTCTTGATGAGTTGATCTAGATAACTTCGATAATCCATCATAACATTGCCAATAACACATAGCTTAACATCAGTTACTTCTTTCCGGACAATGCTTAGAGCATGTAACAAATCCTCAATACCCTTCTCTTTGCATACTCTTCCAAAAAAAACAATATCATACTCCTTTGGAACAGATATTGGCTTCACGTCTTGAAATGCGAAGTTCATCCAGTGTGTAATCGCCTGATTATTGTATGTCAGGAAGTCGTCTCTCATCTTCTTTGTTCTTACACCAAAGTGCCTAAAGCTACTAAGGATTAGTTTTTCAGTATGCTCCCTGTTCAAAGCTTTCGCTGTGCTCCCGAAACTGAAGTCAAGATTCATTCGTTGCAGATTTACAACAACAGGATAAACTCCATTAAACTGCAGGATTGCTGATGAATAATACGGGTTTTCAGCCCCCTGGAGGTGAATAACATCAGGCTGTATTTTATTCATGATGATTCTTACCATCATCTTATTTGGCAAGAACTTATCCCGCACGAATCTGTTTAGATAAATGCCCTTTAGTTTCCAGTACTTCTGATGAACGAAAGGTATGTCACACTTAAAGAAGTGATAGTGGATTCCATCAATTAAGAATTCCTGTATCAACTCTCTCATACCCTTATGGGGAGATACAATATGCAGATCTACATCATCGCAGTTCTGAAACTGCTTTATTGTGTCCGTAATCCAAGGCGCAAAATCGTGACACTTAATTCTTGGATTCAGCTTCAGCTTAGCTTGAATGTTCTTATTACTAAAATGGCACAACCACACTACTTTCATTGTATTCACCTACTTGTTCCATATATCGTTTGAGCGTACATACACTATCTTGTAATACTGATATGAGGATATAATTAGCGATGTCCCGTTACAGACCAAAGTAGCAAAGATCACTCCGGCAGGCCCCATGCCCAGTGGCTTGGCAAACAGAATGGATAGAGGAACATTTAGCAAAATAACTATGGGAGCTAATGTAAGTGATAGCTTCACCTTGGCTGTACCATTTATCAGGCTCGAGAACGGGCTGGTAAGTAGCATCACGATCTGTGCCAAAGCCATAATAAGAGAGAGTCCTACGGGAATCTCGATCTTACCTCTTAGCCACAACCTTACAATGGGTTGGTAGAAAATGAACATGACCAGAATCAACAGCGACAAAACAAGTGCAACCGTTAATATCTTCTTAGTAATCCTCTTTATCCAATCGAAGTCTTCTTTGGCATAAGCTTTTGTATATGCTGCCCATAGAGGCACAGCTATAAAGGAGAAAATCATCCATACTTGCGAGTAATAGTGACGCGCAATGTTATACACTGCTACATCAGCTGTTGTAAATAGCCGGGCTATGATAACGCTATCAGTTGTAAACAGCACTTTTGAGGCAATCTGGAGCCAAAAGAACTTTAATCCTAAGCTGGTAATGTTCTTAACCTCACCCCAACAAAAATGCGATAGTGAGGGCCTGATGTTTTTAAACCTGGTGTTGTACCAAACTAAGGAAAAGCCCATTAACACTATGATAGGTATAGAGTGGTCTATCAGGATGAATTTTAATAGCGAAGCGGTGGTCAATCGGATCGCAATGAATATGGCTATCAGCTTAACGATTTTTATAGTAAGTTCGGAAACAGCGTTTAAAAAAGCCAGCTGGTAGGCTTGATACACAGTGTTAATAAGCCTTATACCGAAAGAGAATAACAGCGCAAAGAGCACGAACTGAACCGACCATAAAAGCTGTTTACTGTCAATATCTACTTTCAGGAAGTGGTTCCAATTAATGAATGATGCAGCTATTGAAGCTATAACGAACACAACAAATAGCATAGAAAACAAAGAAAGATATGCAGTGCTAACTAGCTTTTTTGCTCTATCGCTGTCGTCTCGAGCTATAGATTCGGTAAGTTTATTCTTTAGCCCATTACCGATTCCTACGTCAGCTAAATAAAGCCATGAGACAAAGGAATCAATGGTCATCACAATACCCAGTAAAGACTTATCTACAAAGGTCAGGATCGTGGGCATATATACGATTCCAACGACTAAGGATAGTAGCTTTATCAATACTGAAACTGCAATATTGCGTTTCAATTCAACACTTTGCTCGTGACCAGAAGATATCTTGTTTAATACTAAATTCTTAACCTTTATCAACATGTACCGGGGCAACCTATGATTCCTTCAGAGTTTCCAATGAGATTTATGCCATTACTAATGTTAACATCATCTAATACCAGCGTCAACAACCTTACTATACTTTTTGGGTAAGTAATTCACTTGAAATATGCACTCAGTGCCGGGATAATTTGCATTATCTAGTTTATCCAGAATATATGTATCAATATTGCTTACTGCCCAGTAGTTTTCCTTAGCATCCAGATCAGCCTGTACAATGCTATAGGTATTTACATTGCCACCCCGAATATTGATGAAAAACACATCTGTTTTGTAGAAATTGTTGTTGCGGATCAGAGCATAATTTCTGGGCAGCAAGGTAGTGTTCCGAGACTGAAAGAAATTATTGTAGCTAATGTTACATCGCGCATTATACTGTCGAATATCGTAGCTATTCAAGTAAAAATTGTTGTACTCCACAACCCCATTACAGTTTTGAGGATACACAGCGTTGTAATTCTCCATGAAGTAACTATCAGTAACGCTATAACCACCACTTGTATAAGCTACAACACCATCAGCCGAATTTATCACAGCACATTTTGAAACCTTTAACGTATCTACTGTACTCAGTGCCTGGATACCAATCGTCTTCCCATTCCTGATCTGAACTCGAGTGAATGAGCCTCCAGAATTGTTCAACGAATATCCTGTGTTAAAATTGTTGATATCCATATTCTCGAACGTGAACCTGCCATCAAAAGTTGTTAGCGCATAGTTTGACCGTCTGATAAGCCCATGCTCTATATGAGTGTTGCCGCCATACAATATCAACCCGCCTGCGTAGTTCAAAGAGTCGATGGGCATAGTTGCATATCCATAGAGGTTGTATCCAGTATCCATCAGCCAGTAGTTGCCTAGCTCGGTTCCACCTGAAAAGGATACTCCACCATATAGCCGCAACTCACTGTTGTTTGCCATGTAAACTCGAGTCCCTTTTTTCAATGTGGTCTGACCAACTATAGAAACGGTATTATTTAGAATATAAGTCCTATCTCCCTCGAAAACCATGCTTGGATAAAAAGTATCTGTCATTGAAACAGCTGGTTTTAACTGCTGGTTCCCGACCTGGGTATTTGCCGCTGCAGTCACGGTAATAGAGTACAAGTACTTTATCGACCATCCATCTTTCAGAAAAGCAATGTTGTATGCTCCAGGGCTTAAACCGCCTATCGAGAATGCCCCAGAAGCATCTGTCATGGAAGTAGCCACAGGACTCTGTAAGCGATGGTCAAATTCTGTTTCCTGGGAAATAATCAGCCCTATGTTAGGATGCTCGGTGTTAATTCTTACTATGGTTGTGTCTAAGATAGCCAAACTATAAACAGCTACCCGCACACCTGAGTAATCAGTTACTACCGCTTTCGTCATAGCATCATCTTGTAACTGCACCGAGCCACTTATCGTTCCGGTATTCTCTGGTTCTGTGCTAGAGTCGCAACTGCATAGCATAATCATCACCAAAATCATTATGGCAAACAGTAATGGATATACCCTTGGTACTGTATCGCAATGTTCAATCATATGAACCTCACTTATTGGTTGAGTTCTGTGTTGGAGCAGTACTTGTAGTTAAATGTGCAAGATAGATACCCAGCTCTCTGTTCCCATTCGCGTTTAAATGCCCCGAACCCTTTATCAGGTTGTCTGGCTGGATTATGGAATAATTGAAGTGATACTCAATGTTGTTTTCTGCACAGAAGGCTGCAAGTTCCTCTTTGTAGGGATTATCTTTCATCAAAGAAACAAAAACAAAACGATCTGAATAAGCTTCCTTGTACTTCAGCAAGCATGACAATAACATTTTGTAGGTTCTTTCGTATCCCTGATCAATCAATACTTCGTTTGTTCTTTGTACCGGACGAGGCTCATTCTTAGCATCCCTAAGATTAACCAGGAGGTTTACAAGAGCCGATGCTGAGCGCATCTTATCAGTAATCAATTTTACCTTGCTATAATGCAATTCCTTCCCGAAAGATTTTGAAATGTCGAAGCTCAACGCTGTTTGCCATCTTTTAAAATAGCGGTTTAGAGTGTCAAACCGCTCATAAACCAATACCACCTTCTTTGGCTTGAAGTAAGCCTCGAAGAATTTTGCTCGAAACCAGGATATGTACGGGTCATGGGCAGAAGCACCAAGGTTTAGCACCTCTAGATTATTACCGGCTCTATTCATCTCGGTTTGCATTACTCCGGCAGAAGTATCACTACCCTGAAACTGCAATGCTTCAATGTATGAATTACCGAGCAGAAAGCAAAATTGAGTACTATCATTAATTGCGACTGTTGGTCCAGAAAAGCCCAGATTGTTATATGCAATAACGTTGTTTCCACCCTCCACACTCCAAAGCTTATAATATGGAGCATGCCACTTCAAGCTAGTGTAAGGCTTTAAGTTCGGCTGCAAAGCAAAAACCCGTGTGCCTAAAACAAATCTCGGATATCCTATCACTTTTGCTATGATAAGCTCACTGATAATAACAGCACTTATTGCACATAAGGAAAACAGTACTAATCTTTTTATCGGAACCACCACCACCCCAAGGTTACAAAGCTGAAGTTGGTTAACACAGCAAGATAATAATACCAATTAGCCTTAGTAGCCTTAGCTAATTGCTTGTTTTTTCTTTTGATGCTATTCCATATCTGATATGCTGACAAACCTATTCCGTGCCAAACACCCCACAATATGAAATGCCAGGCTGCACCATGCCATAATCCGCACAGAGCCATGGCTATTACCGGAACAAAAAACATCACCCACATTTTTTTGGTGCTAAATCCCGATAAGGGGAAGAATAGATAGTCACGAATCCAATCAGATAACGAAATGTGCCATCGTCTCCAGAATTGGCTTATGCTTGGAGCTAGATAAGGATTGGCAAAGTTTTCCATAATCTTGAAACCAAATAACCGGGAAGTACCTATTGCTATGTCACTATATCCCGCAAAATCAAAATAGATTTGCAATGAATAGCCAAGTAGAGCAATTAAGCCCATCCACACGCCATACTGGTGTGGATTTTGCCAGATGGGGGCGGTAAAGTATCCAATCCAATCCGCTATCACCAGCTTCTTGAACATTCCGAATACTATGCGCATAAAGCCATAATCGATGTTAGTCCAGCAGAATGGGATGCGATGTTGTTCAGCTTGAGGCTTGAACCTTTCAAATCGCTCAATTGGCCCGGCAACAAATATTGTAAACAGGCTACTATAAAGCAGAAAATCCCCAAATCTGCCCGGCTTCACTAAGCCCCATTTGATATCGGTTAAATAACTTATGTGTTTAAACACGATATAGGATATACCCAAGGGTAGGATTATGTCTTTTATGTTAAACCTTGGGAATGCTCCGATTAGTCCACTTAGGCTGCTTAGCGTGGCTTCTAAGAACCCCAGATATTTGAACACTATCAGCGCACCAAGAACTCCTAGAACCCCAGCTATATGAGGTATTTTTTGATTTGGGTTTTTACCGATTAGAATCCCCATTAGATATGAAAAAGAACTTAAAGCAACTACCACCCACAGCGCATTGGCATCTAGAGTGTAAATGTAAAACAAACTAACAATGCCAAGCACAACATTCCTGATTTTCTGCTTGGGGATAAGCCAGTATGGCACTAATAAAAGAATTATTAGTCCAAAGAACTTGATACTAATCATCTGATTCTTTTTCTCCAGGAATCGTCATTGTATTAAGAAAATCGGTTTTTTGAAGAGACTCGTATAATACTTCACCCAGTTTCCTATTGCCAATCTCATTGAGATGTCCAACCAAAATATGTCCCGGTTTCTTAATATCTTGATGAAAAAAGGGTATGTCAATATCTTGCATTTCGGCTTTAAGCATTTCAACGGACTTACTGTCTTTAATAAAAGACACTACTGCGAACTTATCTGTGGAGTCGTTTATCAGCCTGATTGACTTCACCAACTCAGATACATCATGCTTAACCCTAACCGATGATTCTACCTTTTGGGGATCGCCATCAGCGACTTGTTGTTTAACCCCGAGTGCGGGAACCAACAAATTTACTAAAGCTGAATTGTTACGGAGTTGTCTGTATATTTTGCGTTTAGTGCTACTATCTTCAATCCCAAAGTTTTTCTTCTTCGATGGATCAGTTTGAACATATTTTCTCTGCTTGTACCATGGTTCATAAGTGGAATCAAGCACAAGCAACACAATATCCGGTTTGTAAATCGTAGAATAATACCTTAGCCTGCAATACTGCTCATAAGGTGTATTACCTCGATATGCAATGTTAACTACCTGATATCCAGATTTATGGCAAAGATCATTCAAAACTGAAGCAGCAATCCTCCTTGGTTCAACTTCCATCGCTTCTACGTAAGACGATCCCAATAAGTATATGTATTTCTTGTTTGGCAGCACATCTGCGCCGGTAAGCCCAAGATTGTTACGCTTGAAAACCTTGAATCCACCTTCTGTACTGTAATACTTCGAAAAGGGTTTATAAACTCTGCCCTTATCAAAGCCACGAGGATCAAGACCAATTATATACTTGCTAACCCCAAATGTAGGATAACCTATAGGAAATCTAACTATTAGTTCGGTAAACACTAATGCTGCTAGAAAGGCCAGCACCAAAAGCGAATATCTCTTCATATGAGCAAAGTAATCTTTAGAATTGGTTGATAACCTGAACCATCTGGCGAACAGTGTCAAAGCTCTGGGCAGTTATTCTGGGAGCAGGAATCTTCTTCCCAAACTCAGCCTCAATAAAGGTTTGTAGCGAAACAAGGGAGAATGAATCTATCATTCCACCTGAGATAAGCTTGGTATCAATATCAATAACGATATCCGGATCATCCAGAAATTCATCTTTTATGAACTCAATCAATTTCTCTTCCATGTTACTCTCCTATTTCTATACTTTAATCTGCATCAGCTCTTCCTTGGTCTTGCCAAGGATGCCATACTTATTACCAATCTTTACAAATACATCCAATGCTTTTTGCAAATGCTCCATCTCATGAGCTGCAGATAGCTGAGTTCGGATGCGTGCCTGGCCTTGGGCTACTACGGGGAAAAAGAAGCCAACCGCATATACACCTTCATCATAAAGGTCTTTTGAGAAAGCCTGCGCCAGCTTGGCATCATAAAACATAACGGGAACTATGGGCGATTCACCTTTTACGATGATAAATCCTGCTTCCGATAGTGCATTACGCCACCATTTCATGTTGCGTTCCAGTTTATCCCGGCGTTCCGTGCTGGCTTCCAGGATATCCAAAACTTTCATGGTTGCCATAGTAATGGTAGGAGCAAGGGTATTAGAAAACAGATAGGGTCTGCCCCTTTGGCGCAATAGGTCTATTAGTTCTTTGCGACCAGAAACACAGCCACCTGATGCGCCGCCAAGCGCTTTACCAAAGGTAGTGGTGATGATGTCCACCTTGTCCATCACATTACAAAGCTCATGCACGCCTCTTCCCTTCTGCCCGATAAAGCCTGTGGCATGCGAATCATCTACAAATACCATGGCATCAAATTCCTCAGCCAATGCTACAATCTCGTCCAACTTGGCAATATCCCCATCCATGCTGAACACACCGTCGGTAATGATAATCTTGCGGGGTCTGTCTTGATACTGCTCCAGTTTCTTGCGAAGGTGAGCCATATCACTATGTTTGAAAGTGTCATGTTGGGCTTTGGCAAGACGCATGCCATCGATAATAGAGGCATGAACCAGTCTATCTGATATCATGATGTCATTTTCGTCCAACAGCGTTTCAAACACCGCACCATTGGCGTCGAAACATGAACTGAAGAGGATTGTATCTTCCATCCCCAGAAATTCGCTCATCCGTTTTTCGAGTTGCTTGTGAATGTCCTGAGTGCCACAAATAAAGCGAACTGAGGACAAGCCATAACCCCGGTAATCAAGCGCATCATGCGCAGCTTTTACAATATCCGGATGGCTGGACAACCCCAGATAATTATTTGAACACATGTTTAGTAATTCTTTATGGGGGCTTCCCACAGGAAACTCAACCTCAATCTCAGCACCCTGAACATCACATATGAGGCGTTCGTTTTTATAAAGCCCATTATCTTTTATGGACTTAAGGGTTTCCAAATATGCCATTTGTGTTTTTTGAGAATAAGCCATAACTACCTCTCTTAATTGGTGTATCTGTTACTTACCTGGATGGGTGTAAGCTTCATAAAGAAGCTTTCCAAGCTGTTTATTGCCAACATCATTCAAATGACCCGAACCATTGAACATCTGCTGGGGCTTGGCAATAGGACTTATTACATGTTTGATGTTATTCGCCTTGCAGTAATCTGCCAATGCACTGTTAAATGATGTGTTATTGTATATCGATACTACCACAAAGCGGCTATAAGCAGCGTTAAAGGCATCCAAACAAAGTCTCATCTCTTCAGCTAATTCCTTCTGGTTTGTATCCTTTTTTACGGCACTTGCCTTCTTAAGTGGACTAACGCTGGAATCGTTATCATCCTTAAGCCACTTGGCCATTACTTCAATTACAGATGATGAATTTCTAAGTCTTATCATCCATTTCACTACGAAGCTGTTATTCCGTTTGGCAAAATCTTTGGGAAGAGAAAAATCTAAGGGTTTCGGGTGTCTCTTGAACCATGCTGCATCGTCTGAGTTTAATACCAGGATCACGTCTTCAGTTCTAAACCCTAACTTTTGCTCAAAGTACTTCAGCCTGAACCATGAGTCGTATGGATCATGTCCACTACATCCCAAATTGATAACAGTGCTTTTGTCCTGCTTGCTTAACAGCAATCTTTGAAACTCGCTAGTAGCAATTTCTTCTGGTGCTAATTGCAATGCCTCAACATAAGATGAGCCTAAAACTGCGATTGGGTGGCTTGTATCAGATATATCAATTCCCGGTAGTCCCAAGTTATTATATCCGGTGATTATTTTCCCTTCTACATTATAAAGCTTTGAATGCGCTTTACGGATGTTTGTCCAAGTCTCTCCTCCCTTGCGGTATCGAACTTTATATTCAACTCCATACGGTGGATACTTTATCACCTGAGATACAATAATTTCAATTAATATACCGCTAATCGCCAAACACAGAATAAGGATGCAAATCCTCTTATAAGCCATGATCTCTAGAAATTGGCATAGAAAAAGGGGTTGGCTTCTGTAGATATGATCTTATTCAGGCTCATCATGGCTATGGACAACAATAGCATTGTAAACAGTGCTGTGTATTTTACAAAAAACCTTAGATTGGGGTGACTGACGAGATAAGAGTTAACTTTGTCTAGAAACTTCATGCATCTTTCCTATTTGAATCTACATATTAGATGTGATTACAGCTCCGCCCCGTCGCTTATGCAAGCGGTTAAAACCCTAATATGTGTTACTTAAGCTATGTTGAGTATGACTGCTCGATTTTATACAAGTGATAAAAGGCCTGAATAACCTTTCTCAGGATACTCAGACCTTTTCTAAACTATTTATATATATGCAAGTACCAGTTTTGGTAGCACGTAAATCTATCATATCAACTCAACATCTCGCTCTTCAATTTATTGTTACGCGCTATGGTGAAAAACGCCCCCATACTGTCAATGTTTTTTTGCGTAACAAAGCTTCGCTCAAGGGAGTTTGTTACTATAGAACGTAATGGATAGCAAGCGAATTGATCCTCAATCCTAAAACGAATTACTTGTGCAATACGCATGAAATATGGATGAGATGCGTATTTCATGCGTAATTATACAGCAATAGCAGCAAGGTTGAGGCTGTATATATGAGTGAGTTCTTATTACTATGCTATACTACTTATGTACCTGCAAATTGGGTACGTATAGATATGCCATCGCCTTGCCAGAATCATCGGGATAGGAAGCAACCAAGCGATAGTCTTTAGAAAAAGACCATCGAGTAGCATTGTCGAATCTTGAGATAAAACTGGCACTCAGCGGATTCCCCAATCCTAACACAAAAGGCTTTTTGACCAAAGCGGTATTAGCCAGACCCTTGAAATACAGGTCTTCTGTCTCCTCAGACCAAAGCACTCCTCCAGGCTGGTGGCTGTTCATCAGATACACCAATCCCGGTGCTTTATAGGCTGTAATAAGCCCCTGTCCCGGCTCGAACCCAAAGCGGTTTAACATCCCCTCTGTTTGCTGAAGAAAGCGATACTTGTCCAGGTTATATTTGATGCCTTTGTATTCATACTTATGCGCATATAGTGGCTTTGCCCTGTATGGATGCTCCACATAGATGAATCCTGCATGCAGAATCATATATACAGCTAACAGGATGCTAAACCTGCTCATAATCTTGTTGCTACCCAGAGAAGCCAGCATCAGCAAGATGGCAAGATAAGGCAAATAATAAAACTTAGCTCCCCAGTTAAGTGAGTTATTGGTGCCCAATGCTCCAGCGTAAGGAATGCACAGCATAAAGACCATCAAAGCTACTAGCATCCTATTGGTACGGACATAGTTTCGCGCTGCCTGGAAACTGGCTATAATGCCCTGCCTGGCTTGAGTAGCATAATAAAACACAAATAAATAGATAGTAGTAAGCAGGATATCGGAGTGGATTATTTCTGCGTTTTTGAAGTGCCTGCCGCAGGACTTGGAATACAAGGCAATCAGGCTAATTCCCGCCAGCAATCTCAACCAGTTCTTAAGCAATCTTTTACCTGGATATGCAGTTGATAAACGATATAGCCCAATGCTTATAACTACCTGAATGATAATCTTCAGATTAAGCTTAATAGCATCCATAATGGATTTTAGCAATAGCCCCGAGCCATATTCGCTGCCTTCTTTTATTATTCTCATCCCATTCAGGTAGAAATGCACAAAATCAGGTTTAACAGCCACATACACGATGGCCAGAAACACTATAGCCACAAACCAAAAAACAGCCAAAGTACGCTTCGCATTATCACTAATAAGCAAAAGCCCCGAGCTTAGGATCATAACTGCAAGCCCTGAAGGCAATTTGCTAAGAAGCATGCAGCTAAATAGCAATCCCGCCATTCCTACATATAGATAGTTTACTTTGCTTCTACCGGCAAAAGTTAGGCTAACAAACGCCACACCCGACATCAGCAAAAACTGATTTAATGTATTGTAAGATAACTCGCTGGGCGTCCCCGCATAGGACTGCATGAATCCGGCAAACAGGCAAAAAACAACTGCCAGGGGAGCATACTTACTCTTCCCCCATCGCGCTAATACCCGCAAAGTAGCAAACGTAAAACATAACAAGGCTGCAAGATTTAGCCCCAAGGCAATGAAACGCAAAGGAATAACCTGCCTAAAACT
The DNA here is from genome assembly GCA_938009275.1 of uncultured bacterium. Taxonomy (GTDB): domain Bacteria; phylum Cloacimonadota; class Cloacimonadia; order Cloacimonadales; family Cloacimonadaceae; genus Cloacimonas. Next base: position 41,423 of record CALLHY010000038.1, on the reverse strand, counting down.
GTCCGGCAACAGAGCTTTTATTAGCACACTGTCATAGAGCACTCCCCCATTTTCGATAGCTTGGGCATCGCTGTATCTGAGCAGATAAAAGCCGGCATCAGTTAGGTCGAATGCCTTGTCGAAGCCCCAAACCAGCACTGAGAGCGAAAGCGTAATTAGCAGCAAAGCTATTACGGTTAATGCTGTTTTCATGTTCAGTCGCCAAGCTCCTGGGAGATATACTCAGCAATTAGCATCGGCACATCATCCGGCAGTTCGTAGTATAGAGGTAAACGTAGTAGACAATCGGTATAACGCTCTGAATTTGGCATCGATTGCTGTGGATGATTTTGTAGATAATAACCAGAGTGATTAAGCGACTGATAGTGAAACACAGCTCTGATGCCATGTTTTGACAATAATTGTATCACCTTATCTCTTTGGTCTAAGCTATTTGTAACAATGTAAAAGATATGGGCATTGTTAGTTGCATAGGTGGGAATGTATGGCAGCGCAAAAGCAAACTTATCCGAGATGGATATCAAGCTATCAAAGTACTTCTGCCAATGCTCTCTGCGTCGGGCCTGAATGTCATCAAGCTGCTCAAGCTGGGCATAGAGGAAAGCAGCCGTTATATCTGAGGGTAAAAAGGAAGAGCCAATGTCCACCCAGCCATATTTGTCTATCTCACCCCGAAAGAAAGCCGAACGGTTAGTGCCTTTTTCCCAAATAACTTCTGCTCTGGCTTGAAGCTTCTCGTCGTTTATCACCAGCATGCCACCCTCGCCGGAGATTATGTTCTTGGTTTCATGGAATGAGAAACAACCCAAATGGCCGATGCTGCCCAATGGCTGGTCGCAAAAAAAGCTGTCAACAGCCTGTGCCGCGTCTTCCACTACATATAAACCATGTTTCTCGGCTATGCGCATAATGGCTTCCATATCACAGGCAACACCGGCATAATGAACTGGGACGATGGCTTTGGTACGTTTGGTAACTAGCCCTTCTATCAACGACTCATCCATTCCTGGATGGTCTGCCCGGCTGTCACAAAAAACTATCTCAGCACCCCGTAAGGCAAAAGCATTGGCTGTGGAAACAAAAGTATAAGCGGGCATGATCACTTCGTCGCCGGGCTCTATCTCCAGCAGTATAGCTGCCATTTCAAGGGCATCTGTGCAGGAACTGGTCAGCAGGCATTTAAAGAAGCCATAACGTTCTGTAAAAAAGCCATGGCAGAGCTTTGTATAATAACCATTGCCGGAGATGTGCCCTCTCTCAAGTGCATCCTTCATATAAGTAAGTTCGTTACCGGAAAGGTAAGGTTTGTTGTAAGGAATATCCATGTTAACCTGCATAAATAATTATTCCGCCTATTATAAACGCGCAGGCAAGTAAGCTACGGATGGTAAACCGCTCTTTGAAAACAAATCTCCCAATGATAATCACGTACACATAGCCTGTGGTTTCGATCATTGCAGCGGTTTGAATACCAAGTTTTCTAATGCTCCAAAAGCTTAGCAGGGAGGCAATGAACATCATTGCATAGCCTGTTGCCGTATTTACGTTTACGAAATAGCGTGCATCAATATCTTCCGACCTGATGGCAGATTTCTTTAATGGTATCTGTGCAATACTGGCAAGGAAAACACTTAGCATCATGATGATCCAGTTCATTGCGCCTCCTCCCTTTTCCAGGCAAAAAGCAGGATGCCAATAATAACCAAACATGCACCAATGATTTTACGACCAGTTAGCATTTCTGAAAAGAGCAAGCCAGACCAAAGCATGGCTAATACAACCAATGAACCCCTGCACATATAGGCAAATGATAAGGAAAACCTTCTTAGTGATATCTGCCAAAACACCGCATAGACAACCAGCATAGCCAGCACAACGCCATAACTGATGACAGAGCCCACGCTGAAAAGAGGATATGAAGCCGAATACCTCGCCACTACTGCTACTAAGCTGTAGAGCACAAAACCAAAAAACAGAATAAGATATCCTGATGCTCTCACCCTGGCTGTAGCCTTATCTTTTGTGTTATTCATCGATATTTACTGTACTGTCAACTAAGTAATGCGGACGCCCTTTAGTTTCAGCGAAAGTTTTACCAAGATATAGCCCAATTAGTCCGATTATCATGATAATCATACCACTTAAAAACCATATTGATAGAATCAAACTTGTCCATCCCAGTAACATCGTGTAGCCTAAAAAAAAACGTATAAGGAAAACGCAACCTACTACCATGGACATTATAGATATTATTAAACCGCATAATGCTGTAAGTTTTAATGGTGTATCAGAAAAAGCAACAAAAGCATCTAAAGCTAGCAGAAAGCCCTTGCGAAAAGTATATGATGTTTTACCAATACGTCGTTCCTGGTGATCTACTCCAACACAGATGTAATCAAAACCAAGCCACGAAACAAGCATGTTGAAGCCTCTAAAACTCTCTTTCAACGACAAGAAAGCATCAATAACCTTTCGACTATATGCTCCAAAATTACCGATTCTAGTGTCAGTATCCATTCTGGATAGCAGTTTAAACACCTTATGAAAACTCCACGAATATAGCTTCTTCAGCCAGTTATCCTTACGCATGTTTCTCAGGGCAAACACAACATTATAGCCTTCCAATCCCATTTCTACCAATTTTGGGATATCTTCGGGGCTATCCTGCAAATCTGCATCCATCACTATAATCCAATCCCCTTTTGTGAAGGCCAATCCTGCTGAGATAGCTGCCTGCTGGCCGAAGTTTCTAACCAGCTTTATTAGCTTTACTCGCGAGTCCTTATTAGCCAATTGATTCACTATTTCCCAATCATTCTGAGGGCTCTTATCATCCACACAAACTAATTCGAACTGCCAGCCCCTTATGTCCATAGTGTCTGCTAGTCTTTTGTAAAGATCGCTTATGCAATCCCGTGTGTTGTACATTGGTATCACAATTGAAACAAGCATAATCTTCAGTTACCCTTTTTATAAAACCAGGAATCTACCCCAGTTACCTTGAACCCCGCGCGCGCGTATAGTCCAATCGCAGGGATGTTATCAAGCTGGGTTTGAACACAAATACTATTAACCCCTTTCGAAACACATCTGGCTTGAATGGCGTAAAGCATGTTTTTTCCACATCCCTGACCCATAAAATTGGGATGAATGCCAACTAGACCTATTTTCGCCTGTTGAGAATAATACTTAATGCTTACGAAGCCTGCTAAAAGGTTATCCATATGATAGACGAATAACTCGTCATCAAATGAGCCATTATATGCATTTTCCAACCATGTAGCATACAACCTGTCTGCCTCTTCGTTAGAAAAGAAATCTGGACAACGATATCGACTACTTGAATAAAGCCCGGGAAGAAAAGAGCGAATGCTTTCTAAGTCGTTACCATTAGCAAGTCTGAGCCTTTCATCATCGAAACTACCTAATGAGTGATTTTCAAACCTGACAGTGTTACTCACCCACCGAAAGCCATGACTGAGCAGGTAGTTAATCATCTTATAATTCATAATGTCAGTTCTACACTGCCACATGGCTTTCGGATGCTGAGTAAGCAAGCTGCTAAAATTTCGCAGATTATCCTCTCCAAACTCCAGTTCTAGTATCTCCCTGCCAAAGAAATCTGAATCCCAGTCCTTATGGATAGCCTTCATATATTTACGCTTTGCTCTCAAAAATGTTTTTCAGATACTCTCCGTATCCGCTTTTCATGATCGGTGTGGCTATTTGCATTAATTGGTCTTTATCTATAAATCCCTTTCTGTATGCGATTTCTTCTATACAGCCAATTTTAAAGCCCTGCCGTTGTTCTATTACTGCAATAAACTGCGAGGCTTGTAACAGGGTGTCAAACGTACCGGTATCCAGCCAGGCATAACCGCGTCCAAACACCATTACCTGTAGTTTTTCTTGCCTCAAGTATTCCTTATTAACATCGGTAATCTCATATTCGCCCCGGGCAGAGGGACGTATATTGTGAGCAATTTCTACCACGCTGTTGTCATAGAAATACAAGCCCGGCACCGCATAGGTGGATTTTGGCTCGCTGGGTTTTTCTTCCAAACTTAGCACCTTTCCGCAGGAGGCAAACTCCACTACTCCATATTGCTTGGGATCACTAACAGGATAGGCTGTGATAATGGCCCCATTCGGATTCAGGCAATCGGCAAGGCGGCTTTGAATATCAGAGCCGTAGAATATGTTGTCGCCCAAGATAAGGCACACACTATCATCGCCAATGAACTCAGCACCAATCACAAAGGCTTGCGCCAGCCCGTTGGGAACGTGCTGTACTGCATATTCAAAGGTCATCCCCAATTGCCGGCCATCTCCAAGAAGCTTTATAAAGCTATCCTGCTCTTGGGGAGTAGTGATTATCAGAACCTCACGAATGCCCGCAAGCATCAACACCGACAGAGGATAATATATCATTGGCTTATCATAAACCGGCATCAGTTGCTTGCTTACGGCTATGGTTAATGGATGCAAACGTGTGCCGGAACCTCCGGCGAGTATAATACCTTTCATCTTTGTTTCCGGGAGTATGTGCCATTAACCAGGCTATTCACCTTGCATCCGGCAAGCTCCGCTATTTACTTTATTTCCTCAGATCATACCTTTGTAACAAGAAGCCTGTAACTGTCAATTTATTTCTTATTAGGTCTTGTTATAATTTCCGCTACTTGCACCTCAGTAGGAGCAGCAATGATAATGTGATTTGTTCAGAAAACATAAAGGCCCCCCACTAGGGAGAGCCTTCTGCTCAATCAGGAATATCTATGCAATTTATTGCTCTTATCCGCTTTCCTGTTTTCCTTGTATATTTGGATATCCTCCAGTTTGCGTTGTTGTTCTCTGCGCATATTTACGAATGTCAGCTCTTTTTGCAGGGTGCGATATGATTCCAGCCGCTCTTCATCCAATGTTCCTTCTTCGATGGCAGCTTTCACAGCACACCCAGGCTCAGTATCGTGCTTACAATCTCTGAACCGGCAGTTCTGTTCCAGTTCATGGATATCCTGAAAGGTCTGATCCAGGCTCTCTTCGCTACCTATGATCTTGATGTCACGCAACCCGGGATTGTCGATAAGGATTCCACCCTGAGGAACAATAACCATCTCCCGACGGGCAGTGGTATGCCTGCCCCGGCTATCGGCCTCCCGGATTTCTCCCACGGCTAATAACTGATCTCCCACCAAAGCATTTATCAGTGTCGATTTCCCCACCCCCGAAGAGCCTATCAACGAGATTGTTGAGCCCGGAGATAGATAGCTGCGAATCTGCTCCAAGCCCCATTCATCAATGGCACTTATGGCATGCACAGGCACCTGAGGGCAGATACTTTTTACCTCCTCCACCTTATCCTCATAATCGCCACAGATATCAGCTTTATTAAGGATTACAACGGCATCGGCACCACTTTCCCAGATTAGCGACAAATACCGCTCCAGCTTACGCAGTTTGAAATCCGCATCCAACGCTGAGATCAAAAATACCGTGTCCACATTGGCAGAAATAACCTGCTCATCAGAAGAACCGGGCTTATTGAAGTTTCGGCCAAAGGTATTCTTGGCTTTACGTGAGAAGCAGGTTTTACGCGGCAGAATAGCCATGATGATATAGGGATCAGCTTCATGCTTGTGCTGCACTGCCACCCAATCACCAATAGCCGGAAGCATACTCCTATTCTTTGCCGCCTTCCACAGCAGGTCTGAAAGCCTTGCGCTAACCTCCCCGCCTTCGGTTATAAGGTTATAGCTGTTCTTCATCTCTCTGCTGATTCTGGCAGGGAGATAACCTAAGTTTTTATATGGCTGAAATGCGCTTTCCCAAGCTTCGTTCCAGCCCAGTTCATGTAATTGGTACATGATTCCTCCATAGTTTTGGTTAGTCTTGCTGAGGAATCAGATAAATCGTCTGATCCCAGCTAATGCTCGCTTTGCCTTTGGGGCACAGATTTCTGGTTCACAATGTCTCCTTTTGGCCAAAAAAATTAACGCTTTGAGGAACCAGTTCCCCAAAGCGTTAATCTGGTAATATGTTGGGAACGGTTCTCTCACCGATCCCTATTTGTGTATAACTAAACCGCGTTCAGCCAGGTTCGCGGCTGGTAATGATACATTTGTGGCAATAATAAGGATCGGACTTTAGTTCTCGTACTGTCCTTTCGTTTCAATTTTTACTTGCATGTTTATCTCCTTACTAAGCTTATTTTGAGTTCATCGATACATTATACGAAGTTACGTCAAGCTCTATTTTTTGCGTAATGGCTTGCAATAATACTGCTTACTTTGTAACCCGAGCATACAAATCGCTTAAGTCACAAATACGCACTGCCTTATACCGCCAGTATTCGCTCTCTAAAGTAACACTAACCTTCTGGTTATACTTTGTTTGCCGGCAACTACTTTTATAATGTATAGCCCCGAAGCAACCCGTTGCTTGTTGTTGTCGCATCCGTTCCACGTAAGATTCAATTTCCCATTGGCCACGCCTGCACAAGAGTAAACACATTCTCCTTTCAGGTTGTACACATTAACCTGGTAATTGCTGTTAGCTTCCTTTGTGCTAATCGCAATAGTGGCACTATCCCTGAAGGGATTGGGATATATGCTTACAACATCATCTGCTCCAAGGTATTCATCTGTGTTGGACACAGGTAGCTGATAACTGGCAATAGCCATGGCACTCGGCACCCAGTCCTGAAGATATGCCACAGCTTTGATGGTGGCAGAGCTTTCCAGAATGATGGGCTCTGTATAAAGCGTTGAACCTACATTGGGGTTTGTTCCATCCAATGTATATCTAATCTGTGCATCAAGAGTATTACAGCTAAGGCTAATTGCCTGATTGGCTTGCAATAAACCAGATGGTGGACTAAACACAGGTGTGGCTACAGTTCCCGTAACCGTATAGGTAGCTGCGGCTATTGTGCTGGGTTCCCATCCTGGCAAATACGCCTTCGCTTTAATAGTGATGGTAGAGGTTTCTACTACAATGGGCTGCGTATATATAGCGGAGCTTGAGTTCGGCTCTGTCCCGTCAACTGTGTAACGAATGGAGGCTCCTACATTGTTGCAACTAATGGCGATGTTTAGCGAATTTGTATAAATGCCGGAAGGTAAAGAAAAAGCTGGGGTGGAAACCGTTCCCGTAATGTTATATGTAGTTGTGGTTACAGCGCTGGGTGTCCAGCCTTGTGCATAACCCCGTACTTTTAGCACCGCAGAGTTTGCTATTAATATCGGGCTGGAATAGATTGTTGAATTGCTCAACGGATCTGTACCATTTAGCGTGTATCTTAGTTCAGTATATGGAGTAGAACAAGACAATACTACATACTGAGCAGTGGTGTAGGTGCCCCCAGGAGGAGATACTATGGGATTTGCCACAGTTCCGGTAATATTATAGGTGGCAGTAACAAGATTGCTTGGATTCATGCCATTGGCATAAGCTTTGGCTTTTACTGTAGTAGAATACTCCACATATATGGGTTGAGTGTACAAAGTGGAATTACTGGTTGGTTCTGTTCCGTCTATGGTATAGCGGATTTGTGCTCCGGGATTGGGGCTGGATAAAGACACCATAATTGCACTACTATAGATACCGCCAAGAGGAGAAATCACCAGTTCAGCTACAGGGGGAACAATTTGATAAAAGGCCGTAAAAACGTTGCTCTCAGGATAATCAGCATGACGGGCAATGGCTTTCAGGGTGCAGCTTTCTGTAATTTGAATGGGTGATGTATACTCTATCCATGCATCAGAGTGTAGTTCTGGATCCAAGGTATAGTATACAGATGCTCCCGGCATTGGACAAGATAAAGTGACCTCTACATTTGAGGCATACGCACCTGCCGAAGGATTGGCTATTGGCATGTTTACTTCAGGTCTTAGGTAAGCTACCATTAAGTCCAAATCTCCGGAGCTATGTGCAATTGCATTTCCAAAATTGGCAGTGCCTGTAATGTAGCCTGATATCCATATTCCACCATTTGCATCGGTTGAAATATACCTGCTGTAGTCATTCGCTGAGCCCCCACCTTGCATAGTCCACAACCAATTCCCGTTACTATTTAACGCGCTTATAATAACATCCCGGGTCCCAAAGCTGCTTAAGCTGGTGTGACCAAAGTGTGCCTGTGATTCGAAGACCCCGGTGATAAAAACTGTATCATCTGATCCCACCGCTATATCATAACCTATATCATCACCGTAGCCACCTGCCTGCACTGCCCAAAGCCATGTTCCATTATTGCTTAACTTGGCTACATATATGTCAAAGTTCCCATAACCCGGCAAGGTTATGTGCCCGAATGTTGCACTATCTGAGAACCGCCCAATGATGTAAATACTCCCTTGACTATCTATGGCTAATCCTGTGGCTCTGTCGATGCTATACTCACCCCCCGCAGTGTTTGCCCAAAGCCAATTACCATTGCTGTCCAGCTTCGCTACAAAGGTATCGGAATCACCCGTACTGGTTAGCACGTTATTCCCAAACTGAACTGAAGAATAGTATTTCCCAGTTATGAATATATTTGAACTTGCATCTAATACTATCTTATGCCCGATTTCTGCACCTGAGCCACCAGCAGATACTGCCCAAAGCCATAGTCCATTACTGTTTAATCTTGCGATATACATATCTGTTAATCCATTACTGCTCAGCACGTGATCCCCAAACGATACCGTAGACTCGAAAGCTCCGAACGCGAAGATGTTGCCATCGTTGTCTACGCTAACGCTTGGTGATCCTTCATTGCCATTACCTCCAACTTGAATGGCCCATTCCCATATACCATCACTGGATAATTTGGCAATAAAAACATCAGCTCCTCCTTGACTGGTAAGCTGAGTATCACCGAAATTAGCAACTAATCTAAACACACCTGTGACATAAACATTGCAATTATTATCAACAAAGACAGTTGCACCAGCAGCGAAACCGTTTCCTCCAGCTTGAACCGCCCAAACCCAGCTACCAGAACTATCAAGTTTGGCAATCACGATGTCTTCTCCCCCAGAACTGATTAAAGTGGTCTGCCCAAATTGTGCTGTGCCCGAAAAAGAACCGGTTACATAGGTGTTTCCCAGATTGTCCGTTACATGCGCTTCAGCATAATCAGTTCCGAAACCACCGCCCGCTTTTGCCCATCCCCAATCGTAAATCTGGGCATAAGCATTAACACTCGAAATCAGTACTAAACATAGTACCATTAATGTAGCAAGCCATTTCATCATTGCCTCCTGAATAATACCTGATATCTTACTCAGCCAGTTATTTACACTGCAAACGATATGTCAAGACATTTTTCTCGCAATTTTCACATCTCCTTAGCTTAACGTATCAGAGCCAGGTTACTATTCGCAATTGCCCCCCTTTCATGGTTGATGTGAAAGCTTGACGTATGCTATGTGCATATCATTTGCACCAGGAATAAATATCGGAGCATCCTTGCTGCTTCCTTGCTGCTATCCTGTGTTCGACACAGGATAGCAGCAAGGAAGCAGCAAGGAAGCTGGGCAAGACCAATATCCTTTATCCGGTAGCAGAAAGCCTTTTGATAAATAATCACATGATTTCGCTTGACAGCAGCAAGTGACTATATTTGTCTGTAACAAAATGGAATTGGTGGTATAAAAGCACAATGGTATCGATAATCATAGACTATAAACTCTCACGCTATCATAAAGAGATGAAATACGTTCTGAACTTTATGTTCAAGACCTTGGGTTATAGCTTCCGTTTTATAAGCAATCTCGATGAACTGAAGCCAAACGAGATCTTTTTAATATACGGACTGATGGAGCCCACCCCCGAAGAACTAAAGAGTTTAGCCAAGCATTATATTACCTTTTTTATACCCTGCGATGCCGATTTGTATGATCCAAAGGCTTATTCTGCCGACCGTATCCGCCGCAGCTTGCGTGAGATTAAGCTCATCAGTACTACCCCCGTGGTTTCTGCACGCAAGTTTGACTATCCCGCTGAGAACTATAGCGAAACAGACATCCACGCTGCCAAGGTGAATTTTGACCTGATTGGCAATCTCTTCCTGCATTTGGCAAATCAAGAGGAAACTACCGATGCTCAAGCCATGGAAAAAGGCTTTTATCCTGATACTGCGAGTGCGTTTATAAATTACTGCGACACTCCGGTTGTGGATAATTTGTTATGGCTGATGGACTGCCTGATAAAGGAACATTGCCGCGCCAAGAAGATAATAATAGCCCAAAAAATGCTGTGGCCAAATGCACAACAAGCCGCGGTGCTACTATCACATAGTATCGACGATTTGCAGAAGTGGGATTTATCGTCCATCGTTCTGTCTGTTGCAGATGATTTGTCTATGTTTTTCACGTTCAAATGGAAGCAACTGGCACACACTATCGCCGGAAAATTGAAGTATTTATTCACCAATTTTGAGCTATATTGGAACTTCGAAGAATTTCGCAAGATGGAGCGGGATTCCGGTTGCCGCAGCACATATTACCTTGCCCCGGAACCATGTGATGAGATAGACTATAGCCTGGATGATCCAGACTTAAACGAAGAGATAAAAGAAATCCTGCGAGAGGGACACGACATAGCCCTATTGGCAACCAACGATAAGACAAATAGAGACGATCTGCTAACCCGTAAACAGATACTGCTGCATCTGGTAAACAAAGATCAGATAGGCGTTCGGCAGTTTGGACTTCGCTCCAATGCCACTACGCGTGATTTGCACAACAAGATTTCTGCTGTTTATAGTCAAAGCACGGCTTTTCAGAGTGTTCCTGGATTCAAAAACGGCATATCGCTGCCTTGGCATCCTTTTGTATCGGGTAGCAAATCTGATGTATTAGAGCTTCCCACCCTTTATCGCGACAACCATCTGAAACTTACCAAGCATAAAATTGTTCAGCTCGAAGATGCTAAGAACCAGATAAAAAAGATATATAATCAATGTTGTAAGTATCATGGCATATTCAGTGTGGATTTCAGCATTGCCAGCTATAGCGATATCCATTATTGTAACAAGCTTTATGCCTATATCCTGGCCTTGGTGAAGAGTGGTAATAACTACCTAGCCACAGCAGCCGAGATTGCCTCTTGGTGGGAGAAAAGAAGCCGAATCACCATAGAAGAAAGTGACAATGAAATAGGGCTCTTTTTCCCTGAAGACGTGGACAGCTTTGTGTTAAACGTATTTACCGATCAAAAGATACAAGAGATTAATGGGGTGGATGCCAGGTATGAAGGCAACACCATCCGCTTTACTAACGTGAAAGAGGGAACTGCGGCGGTTATCCGCTATACACAATCTTCATGAAGAAGCTACTCCACATTCAGCTTTTGCCAAAGTTAACAGGAGTTCAACGTTTCAGTTTGCATTTACTGGATGGCTTGGACAAAGCAGAGTATGACATTTACATTGCTTCCAAGCCAGGGGATGAGCTAAGGCAAGAAGCCGAAAAACGTGGTTTTACCTACATCACCATACCCAGCTTTTGCCATGCCATATCTCCCTTGGACTTGCTAAGTTTGTTTCATTTAATCTTCATAATCTGGCGTTACAAATTTGACATTGTGCACACCCACAGCTCAAAACCTGGCTTGTTAGGACGCTTCGCTGCCTGGCTTTGCCGAGTTCCGATTATTGTGCATACCATTCACGGGACTGCATTTCAGGAGCATCAGCCCCAAATGGTGCAGAAGCTATACATGCTATTAGAGCTGTTAGCAGGAACATGGTGCCACAAGCTGGCCTTCGTGAACCACAGCGATAGGCTGAAGTATCTATCGTTAAAGCTAATACCAGAGAATAAGGCTATAAGTATATATAACGCCATACCCATAGAGCAAAGCTCAGTACTACACACAATTGCCGCGCAGCGCAGCATTCCCGAAGACAGTATTGTGATTGGCTCTACCATCAGGTTCTCCACCCAAAAAAATGCGATATCCCTGGTTACGGCTGCCTGCAAGGCCTCTGCGCAACTGCCGCGGCTGAAGTTCATCTTTGTGGGCGATGGCGAGCATTATGAGCTATGCAAGTCTATAGTACGAAGTTATAATGCAGGGAACAGCGTGTTATTACCGGGATGGGACAGTGATGTTATCCCCTGGTTAAGACTGTTTAATGCTTTTGTCCTATATTCCCGCTGGGAAGCTCAACCTTTCAGCATAATCGAAGCCATGCACAGCGGCATAGCTGTAATTGGCTCGGCAATTCCCGCAATTGAAGAACTGGTGAACAATGAGTGCGGCTACCTTGTGCCTCTTGACAATGATGCTGCCTTGGTTAAGGCCTTCTGCGATGTTGCAGATAACTTCCCTGAAGCTTTCAACAAGGGGAGTATAGCTAAGATGCGAATTGAGCAAGTGTGCGATTATCACGAGATGCTAAGGGCTTACAAAGCCATATATGAAGGCAGATAAGTGTTAAGTTTATTCTCCACTATTGCCATTATGTTCGCATGTGTTCACCTTGCTACACACCTGTTAATGCCACTTAATATCCGCTTTTCCAAGCGCAATAACATTGTAGCCCACCCCAATGAAAGACGCATTAACAAAACAGCTATTCCTGAAGCCGGAGGATTGTGTTTTGCCATTCCTATTATAATCGCCCAGGCTTTGTATGGACTATTAAGCGGTTATGAAGGAGTGGGGCAAATGCTTTTGCATCTTAGTGGAGTAGGCTTGGTTGCCATTGGCTTGGGCATATGGGACGACAAATATGAAAGCAAGGCATATGGCAAGTTAATTGGTCAGGTATTCATCGGCGTTTTAATGTACTTAATAGGCTTTAGGGTTTTATTTTTAACCAATCCTCTGGGAGAGCACTTTGTATTAGGTTGGATGTCTTTCCCCGCCACTATAATGTGGTATGTAGTTATATTGAATGCCATTAATCTTATTGATGGTCTGGATGGATTGGCCAGCGGGATAAGTATTATCGTGAGCATTGTACTACTGGTTGTGGGGATAAAAGAAGGTAATGAGCTGGTTATGATAATCTGCTCACTATTAATAGCTGGCAATAGTGCTTTTCTGGTTTATAACTTCTTTCCGGCCAAGATATTCCTGGGAGATACAGGCGCGATGTTTATTGGTTTGAACATTGCTGCTATATCTACTGCCGGCTCTTCGCAGTTTAAGGGCATTACTTCGATGACATTGATGATACCTTTAACAGCTATGGCAATACCCCTGTTAGACGTTGGTTTGGCAGTGCTTAGACGTTTGCGCTATGGCAAACTGTTTACCGCGGATAAGGCTCATATTCATCACACGATGTTGGCATTTGGATTTTCCCAAAAAGCAATTTCGATTATAGTTTATATAGTAACGCTACTATTCGGGTTGATAGCCATTGGCTTTTCCTTTTCATCAAAAAAGGTGGTTTTTTCACTTTTATTGGGATTGTTAGCCCTAATGGTAGTAATTGCCTATTGGCTTATGCGTCAGGAGCAAAAGAAATGAGATACATAATGCTGGCTTGCGCCATGTTGATTGCCGCATCTGTGTTTGCGGCAAACTGGCAAACCTATAACAATTTAGACCACGTTTATGATGTGATGCATATTAATGACGACATTTACATATCCACATGGGGTGGCATGATGAAGCTGAGGCCCACCAAAGCTAATCCTGCCAGTATCGTGGACTATGCCGAAGATATACTCTACAATACTGGAACAGGGCTGGCATCCAATGATATCCGCAGCATGGCGAACCTTAGCTTTTCTAATAGCCTGTGGCTTGGCACGTCTGATGCTGGTGTTTCCATCTTGAGTTCTGGAGGCATCCAGAATCTGTCTATAAACCTCGGACTTCCCTCTGTTAAAGTGAACAGGATTATCCAAGACCAATCAACAGTATTGGTAGCAACTTCGGCAGGCCTGGCTGTGTTTTACTACCTGGAAGGCGTGAACTTTCCTTTGATGCTGCACCAGTACAATAGCCAGAATACCAGCGGTGGATTGCTGGGAAACGACATCGAAGACATGGTGCTTACGGAAGATGGTGTCTTGTTCGTTGCCACCGAAGGAGGCGTAAGCTACATACCCCTGGATTCTCTGAATGATGATAGCCAATGGAGCAACCTGCACACCGCCAGTAGCCCCATCCCATCGGGAGTAAGCTGTAAAATTGCAATTAGCCCAGCATATATTGCAGTTGCGGAAGGCAATAATGTATATATTCATGCTGCCGATCTTAACTCGGGTAGTTGGCAAACACACTCGCCGAACAGTGGACTGAGTGGGGATACCGTTTCATCCCTCGCGTTTGATGGCAATAACAAGCTTTACATTTCTTATGGCTCTTGGGATGAGGACGTGCTATACTATTCTCGCATAAACGACACGCTGTTAACAACTATCAGCACCGATGGAAGCCTGGCAAATTGGAGCATAAACGAAGCCGGATTAGGCTATTCAACCATTAATAGAATATGCAATGTGGACGGAATAATATACCTCTGCAGTTGGGGCGAAGGCCTGTATCAGGCAATTAACAATGCTTTCGTAAACTACGCTCCTCCAGGTATTGGCTTTCCAAAAATAACGCAGATTACCACCGATAAAGAACATGCTGTGTGGTTTACCAGTGGTAATTTGGACAGCAAACCCACCAGAAAGGGTACGATGGGTGTAAGTAAACTGCAAAATGGCATTTGGCAAACTTACAACATCGCTAATAGCCCGATTCAGTCTGATAATATCCTCACAGTAGGGATAGATCACCTGAACCGAAAATGGTTTGGAACCTGGGACAATAGTCATAGTCCTGCCGGTTGGGATGTAGGCGTTACAGTTTACGATGAAAGTAATGGTTCATGGAAGCAGTTAACCCGCAGAGAAGGATTGCGTATCTGGGATAGCTCAACAAGCACTTGGGGAGCTTACAATAACAACCCCATCAACAAGCTTACTACCTCTACAATAGCCGGCATCTATCCTGCCGCCAATGATCTGATGATGGTGATGTGTTATGATGGAGGAATTGATTTCATAAATGAAAACCTGGAGATAGTAAACCGTACTACCCTGCCAAACAGCCCAAATCAAAAGGTGTATAATGGCTTTTACAGCGGGAACAAATACTTTTTTGGCACCTACAATAACACAGGTATGATGATCTGGAATCACAATTCCATACCCCAAGAGGATGCAATTCATTGGCTTGCTCCGGAGCCACCAGAGCTAAACGACTGTATTTTATATGGTGTAGTTACCATTCAAGCCCCATACGGGGTCGGCAATCAACACTGGATCGCCGCCAGCTCGGGGTTATTCATGTGGGACGGGAACAAGTGGTACAAGTATGACACTATGATTAAGCGTTTTATGTATAATAGCATTTCACGAACGTGGCAAAACAACATGTTATACTACGAAGATGAAGAGCGGTTGTTTGGATCGGTTCGTACCACCCCAACCTCAATATTATTAGACCCCTTCAATCGTATATGGATTGGCAGTTTGGAAAATGGACTTAGCATGTATAATCCAGAAACCGAGCGTTTTACTAACTTCTTTAAGCCCAATGTTCCGCTGCTGACAAACTACATTACCACCCTGGGCTATGATCCCGTTCAGGGTAATTTAATGATAGGCACTCCTGATGGGTTAAACACCCTGAAAATTGGCAGAACCATAAAACCCCCAACCGATCTTAACACGCTTAGTGCATTCCCAAATCCCTTCCGCCCCAAAGTTCACAGCAGCGTCCAGATTGTAAATCTGCCCGAGGACAGCATGCCAGAAGGCAAGGGCACCTGTAGCATCTACGACGCATCCGGAATGCTGGTAGTGAAGCTCGATGAGAACCGTTATTCCCGCTTCGAATGGAACGGAAAAAGCACATCAGGTCAAGAATGTGCAAGTGGTATCTATTTCTTTGTGGTTGCCGATGAGCAGGGAAACACAAAGCGGGGAAAGTTTGCCCTATTAAGGTAGAAAAGAACTATAGAACATAGCCTCTAACGCAATTCTCCTGCCAGTCTATCTGGTAAATTACCAGCTTGAAGCAATCTGCTTGCGGATAGGAATCACACTCCGCCACCACCTGAAGATGCCAGGGCAGTATCTCCAGTCTTAATCTGGCGTGGTGGTCGGCAACAAGACATGCATCCAGAGGCTCATTAAGCCAATCCTGTTCCAGGAATTTAAGGAACCAATAGCGTTGACTGCGTTGCGACACTTCTCTAATTAACAGCAATCTCCTCTCGATATGGTCAATCTGTTTAACAAGCTCATCCCGTGAATATGGGCTTGGCTTATCCCCAAGTAACGCCAGGATTTGGTATTGATTTATCAAGTCTGTAACCCGCCGGATTGGCGAGGTGGCGTGTAGATAGGCAGCAGTCCCAATGCCAGGATGAAAACCGGCGCTGGTGGATAGATATGCCTGGCTGGCAGGCACTTCTTCACCCGGAGAGGCAAACTGCGAGATATTGCGGAACAGCATAGGACAATTATTACTAACCGCATAGTCTGCCATGTGTGTATTATATACTATCATCAGTTCTTCTACAATCTGTCGAGCCGGACTGTCGTTGTCAATACACCTGATTACAACTCTATTATTCACCTCTTTAAAGAAGTAATAGTAGCGATGTTTATCGGCATTATTAGCACTTTGTCTTTTCTGTTTCAGGTGCTTGGCTATGTCCCAAAGCTGCTTGAAAGGTTCCATGTGTATCGCCTTGTCCACTTCACGGTAGCTTAGATTGCGCTCTATAGGCATCATCTCTGCTACAAATCTGCTCCCGAGAACGTTTTGCTCTGAATCAAGCTGCAAATACAAAGACAAAACAGGCTTTTCACTCTTGGCAAGCAAACTGAAATCATGCTCGGATAAATGCTCCGGGAATAGTGGGATAACCGCATTGGGCGCATACAGCGAAGAAGCGCGGATAAAAGCCTGTTCCAAAAGCTTCCCATCCCGGCTAAGCATGGCTGCTACACAGCTTACATGTATCCCTAACTGCCATCCATCGTTCGTTCCTACAAGGCTTATGGCATCATCATAATCTTTGGTGTATTCATCATCGATACTAAAAGCGGTAACCGATGCTGTTGGCAAATAAACATCAGGTAAGACTTCCTCGATTACTGAGGGAGAAAAACCGTCTGGTAAACCGGATGCCATGATTACCGGATCCAGATTAGAGCGCAATTCTCCGCAGGCAATGCGCAACCTCGAAACAGCATCCTCGCTTCCAAGTTCGGGAAACACACTCCGCAACAGCTTTTGGATATCCTTATGCTTTTTTTCAATAATGATTTCAGGGAGTTCAAGATACAAACTATCCAACGTGGCTTTATCCGGCATAATACCCTCTGAGATAGCCGCAATTTGACCAAGGTAGTGCTGACGTTGTTGCTCCGCAATGCTTAGAGCTTTATACACCTCCACTTCATGGGCATCCTTCAGCCTGAACATGTCCTTTTTGTGGCTGAACCGACCGGGATGATCTTTCAAGTATAAATATAGGGCAAAGCACTCGTAATCGGAGCTAACATTTAGCTTTGTGGCTATTTCGGATAAGGGCTGCGGATTATCGGAAAGAAAGCTGAAGTCCCAGCCGGAAACCGTCACCATAGCAGCTTCCATATCTCTTCGGAAATCTATCAAGCTCTCCTGATCCTGATTCCCTTCATAGATACCGGAACTTGCTAGAACCAAGCGTGAAGCGTGGAACAACAGAGACTCTCCCGTTTCACTTACGATGCCGTAGCGACCGTTTTCCTCCGACACAACCTTGCCCAGGCAAAGCTTACCTGCTTGATAAAAGGCAACAATGGAGGCTAATTCCGGCTTCATGATACTTATCTCCCATAGAAATAAACTGGCGCCCCAGAGATGACTTGAACATCCGACCAACGGTTTAGGAAACCGGTGCTCTATCCACTGAGCTACTGGGGCGCACACTGTAGTTACCAGTCCCATAAACCCATGCTTTTTGTCAAGTTTACATTGACAAACAAGGGCTTCTCATATTCTTGATCAAGGCATAGTGCTTAGCGGGTGAAGTCGCTTTTCACGTGCCTATGTATTTGCACACTAAGAGGTTAATAATGAAAATTGCAATAGTTGGAGCTACCGGCGAAGTTGGCAGAATGATGCTAACCTGCCTTGAAGAAAATAACGTTACTATATCCGATTTGGATTTATACGCTTCCAAGCGTAGCGAGGGAAGCACACTTTATTACATTGACAATCCCATTCAGGTGCAAGCACTTACCGAGGCTTCTCTTCTGAAACATTACGACTATGTGTTCTTTTCCGCTGGAGCAGGAATAGCCAAAAGCTTTGCTCCCATAGCCGCTGAAGCCAGCGAAGTGGTTATCGACAACTCCTCTGGTTTCCGTCAGGAACAGCATATCCCCCTGGTGGTACCAGCCGTAAATGGTGATCTCCTGTCAGGTTATAGCGGCATTGTTGCCAATCCTAATTGTTCAACTATCCAGATTGTGCTACCCTTGGCCATCTTCGACAAGCTTTTCGGACTTAATAAATTAGTGGTATCCACATATCAATCTGTTTCAGGAAGCGGACACCAGGGTATTGTTACTCTGCAAAACCAACGCAAAGGCTCTCTGGAAAAGGGCATTTATCCCCATGTAATAGACCTGAATGTTATCCCGCAGATTGGCGGATTTTTAGATAGCGGCTACTCCCAGGAAGAAGAAAAGATGCATTTTGAATCCCGCAAAATACTGCGCTTGCCTGAGCTTCAAGTAAGTGTAACCACTGTAAGAGTTCCGGTTATCTATGGCCATTCTGCATCGGTCTATGCCGAATTTGAGCGCGAAGTAAACATCCCCAAAGCCGAAGCTGCTTTGAAGCATGCATCTACATCTGTTTATTATCCAAATTCATATATTACTCCTTTGGACCTTGGTAATTCCAATGATTCGCACACTTGCAGGCTTAGATTGGGTTGCGATAACAAGTCTGTTAGCTTCTGGAATGTTGGCAACAATGTCCGTCTTGGTGCAGCCGCTAATGCGGTAGAGATATTTAAGATGCACCGCCAACTTAAGGCAGAATAATGAAGCTGACCGCGTTTCGCCATGCCCTGCATCAAATACCCGAGATTGCCTTCAGCGAACATAAAACCAAAAACCTGATTGTAAGCTACATAAGTGCACTGCCAGGCTTTGAAGATGGCGCATGGAAGCTTCACGAGTTTAAGAACAGTCCCGGCGTACTGCTCGCTTACAGCAGAGGTAAGGGAAGCTATAAGCTTTTCCGGGCGGACATGGATGCCCTGCCAATTGTGGAGCACAGCGGTTGTGACTACAGTTCCGTACACACCGGCATGATGCATGCCTGCGGTCACGACGTACATATGGCAATCCTAATGGGATTAATCTACCGTATCGCCAAAGACAAAACACCAGCCAATTTGCTGTTTCTCTTCCAACCTGCCGAAGAAGGCAAGGGAGGCGCACAGTCCATCCTGGAAGAAGGGATGATCCAGCAATACGACGTGGAATGTGCCATAGCCCTGCATGTAGCAAGCGGAATGAAGCCGGGCACCATCTCCAGCAAAGCAGGCATATTCTTTGGCATTCCGCAGGAGTTTAATGTGGTGTTCAGAGGCAAACAAGCCCATGTTGCCTATCCCGAACAAGGAATAAATGCCCTCGAAGCAGCGCTGGACTTCTTTGCCAATATGCGAAAGGAGATAAGCCAAATTGCCAAAAACGACCGGGTTATCTATCACGTGGGTAAGATGAGCGCGGGAGATATCCGGAACATCATCCCCGCAGAGTGCATACTGGAAGGAACGCACCGCAGCCTGAAACGGGAAATCCGCGATATAATGAATAGACTAACCGTCGATTTGGCTAACATGAGTGCCGATAAGATTGGGGCAAAAGCAGAAGTAGAGCTCCTTTGCAGCTACGACGCCGTGGTGAATAATCCCATCCTGGTAGACAAGCTAAGGGTGGCTGCAACTAAGCTAAACATCAGCTACCAAGAAGCAGAAACGGCTATGACTGGCGAAGACTTTGGCTTTTTTACCACCATGTACCCTGGACTGCTGTTCTGGTTAGGAAGCGGCTGTGATGAACCCCTGCACTCAGACAAGTTCTTGCCCAAGGACGAATGCATGGATGCGGGAGTGGAATTGCTACACTATCTGGCAATCCGTTAGCTTATCCACGAATTACGCGAATCTTCACAAATGTGGCTTGTCTATTCGCAGCCCACACTAAGCTGAACTAGCTCAGGCGTCCCTTGTTTCAGTTTGGTATCACGATTCAGTATGTCTAATGATCTTCAGCTACACCAAGCCCCGAACAGACGATTGTAATCCGCTTTTATGCTGCCCCAGAGTAGCTAAAGTTCAATCATCTACAAGAATCTTCGCACTGCGTGTTCTATTGCTCCGAACCCATCGCAATACTTCTTGTGCCTTTCCGTACTTGCACGAACTACGCATGAATTACGCATGAAATACTAATGGGATGCGTATTTCATGCGTAATTCATGCGTAGTTCGTTCAAGGAAGCAGCAGGGAAGAGAGGATAAACATTGCATCAACTGACATCAAGGGATAAGAATACAAATAGCCGCAGCTTTCGCTACGGCTATAATCGGCATATTCGTATTAGCTTTTTATTTTGGGTTCGGCTCTAATTCCGGTGCGATCACAATAGGGGGTTGAAAATATGCTAAGCCGTTGAATGACCATAACATACCTTGAACATTACGTGTTTGTGAACCGTAAGTCACGGTAGCATTTAATCCATACCAGCCATTAAGGTTATTCTCATGAGTCACCGCGAATATCCTTCCTCCAACACCATTTATGCTACGGCCAGTAGAACCAATACAAGACATCTGAGAGCTCCAGGACATGGGTGGCCAACCAGAGCCAGCGGGTGGAGCATAGTTTACACTAACGTACGCATCTCTTCCCAGAGCACGATCATAAACATCAACCTTGTAGGTGACGTCCGCTATCAAGGACACACATAGTATAGCGAAGAGGAGGGTGATAAATAACCACTTTTTCATTATAGTCTCCATTACAAAACTTGTGAGATGTAGCCAAACATCTCAGGTTAGTCCCCCAATTGAAGCCTTGTGACACCACTCACTCAGCTTCGCCAAACAGATCTGTATACACTTTAAAACTAATTTACTTACTTGCCTCTCGTATGATGCGAATAAACCTGAGCATAACCTGGCTGTCAATATTTATGTTCTGCGTGATAATAATATGCCGTTGTTAGCATTATATATCCACATATAGTAAGCATATAGAGGGTAATAATGTATCAGCATTCATATCATACACGCTCTTTTATGCCTATGCATATCAATCAGTTAGTGAATATTTGTCCCTGTGCCAAACCCTGTTGACATGTTACCACAAGGCGATGTTATTAAGCTGGAACTATGCAGTTATGGTTTGTTTGGACTATCTAAGAAGATTTTGCTTGAATTATTTCCCCACGTTTTTATCTTGGCATTTCTGAAGAAATATAAGCTGCTCAAAGGAGCGAAAGATGAAAACAATAGAAGGAAAGCTGGTATCAAAAGGCTATAAGATAGCTTTGGTAGTAAGC
Organism: uncultured bacterium; assembly: GCA_938009275.1. GTDB lineage: Bacteria > Cloacimonadota > Cloacimonadia > Cloacimonadales > Cloacimonadaceae > Cloacimonas. The sequence continues at coordinate 19,836 of CALLHY010000038.1, read as the reverse complement.
CGTTTTAACGAGTTCATCGGGCACAAACTGCTGGATGGAGCGTTGGACTGTCTGTTACGCCATGAGGTGTTGGATAAAGACATCAAAGTTATTTGGGTTCCCGGAGCATTCGAGATACCTTTAATTGCCCAGGAAGCAGCGCGCATGCAGGATGTGGATGCGGTTATCTGCCTTGGCGCGGTTATCCGCGGAGCCACGCCACATTTTGAATATGTGAGCGCAGAAGTTACCAAAGGTATAGCCCAGGTTAGCCTAAACTCGGGCAAACCAGTAATATATGGTGTATTAACCACAGACAGCGTGGAACAAGCTATCGAGCGTGCAGGTACCAAAGCAGGTAACAAGGGCTTTAGTGCGGCTTCGGCAGCTTTGGAAATGTTGGGACTATTAGCGGAGATGAGAAATGGGACAAAGGCGTAAAGCCCGCGAAATGGCAATTCAGTGTCTATATTCCCTGGAGTTTGCGGAAGCAGCACGGGAATATCGCGAATATGGAATGCTGAATGAATATCCTGAGATTCTTGCCACGCTTAGCTCTGCCGAGGGAATAAACCCGGCTTCCACAGTGTATGCCTTTGCCGATGAGCTGGTAAAGAACACGATTATAAACATTGAAGACGTGGAAGCAGAGATAGATAAACACACCGATAACTGGAGCCTGGAATGCATTGCTCATCTGGATAGAAGCATCCTGAGCGTTGCAGTATATGAGCTGATGTTTACCGATACTCCGGCCGCAGTGGTAATAAATGAAGCTATCGAGATCGCCAAGCGGTTTTGTAGCGAGCATACAGGCAAGTTCATAAATGGGATTTTGGATGCTATACATAGAGATTTGGAGCAAACCCAACCGACAAATCTGCCCACATAAACATGGAACAGCTTAATTGCTCAATAGGGGTATTCGCCCATAACGAAGCGGGCAACATTGCCGATTTACTGAAGGCCATTTTAGGCCAGAAGACTACTTATGCGAATATCACCGAGATTATTGTGGTATCAAGTGCCAGCACCGATGGCACAGACGATATCGTGCGCGATATTGCTGCTGTTAACCCACAAGTGAAATTGATTACCCAAGCCAGGCGTGAAGGGAAATCGGCTGCGATAAACCTTTTTTTGTCAAAAGCTTCAGAGGCAATTGCGATGATTATCAGTGGTGATGTAATCCCTGCCGAAAGCACAATTGAGAAGCTGGTGTCTGCTTTCAAAGACAGCAGGGTTGGTGCATGCGGAGGCAGGCCAATGCCAGTTAATCCCCATGATAGCTTTATTGGATTTGCGGTTCATATGTTGTGGCGCATGCATCATCGCATGGCGTTAATATCTCCTAAGCTGGGAGAAATGATAGCCTTTCGCCGGGTGATGGAAAGCATCCCTGCAGACTCTGCTGTTGATGAAGCCAGCATCGAAGCCATTATCCGTGCCCAAGGCATGGAATTGCGCTATATCCCTGATGCCATAATTCACAACAAGGGGCCGGAGAACATGTCGGACTTTGTAAAGCAACGCCGGCGCATCCAAAACGGGCATTTATGGTTGATGGATAAACAGGGCTATCAGGTAGTTTCGCAAAACAAAGGAACTCTCTTGAAGATATTGAAGCAAGAGCTTTCGGCCGCTCCTTCCGATGTTCTAAAGATATTAGGAGTGATGCTGCTGGAGGCCTATTGCAGAGCACTGGGTAGCTGGGACTATCGGATTAAGAAAAAGAATCCTTTCACGTGGGAGATTGCCCGCAGTACAAAGAACTTGAAATAAGAAGCTGGAACAAATGATATTTATTCTGTTTAGAATCATGGGCTATTGGTTGATGAAGCATCTAGGCGCACCACGTTTGATGCCGATGAACTACACTGTTAGTCTGCTTTATACCTGTAACTCGCGATGTTCAACTTGTAAGATATGGAAGAAACAAGCCAAAAACCTCAGCGTTGATGAATACCGAAAGATATTCCGCGGTATTGGCCGCTCTCCTTACTGGATTACCTTCAGCGGTGGCGAGCCCTTCCTGCGTAACGATATCGTAGAGATAGTTAGCGAAATATATAAGCTGTCGCGCCCAAAAATAATAAACCTCCCAACAAATGGCTTGTTGGTCAAAACGATAATTGAGAAAACAGAGGCCATCGCCAAGGCTTGCCCCAATGCCCAGATAATAGTTAATGTCTCTATCGATGGTATTGAGAACCAGCATGATGAGATTCGTAATGTGCCGGGTAACTACAAGAAAGCCCTGGCAACCTTCAATGGGTTAAAGGCATTAAAACAAAAGAATTTGAACGTGGGTATCCATACTGTGATATCCAGATTCAATGTAGAAGGTTTTTCCTCTGTGGCAAATGAATTAATGCGTCTAAAGCCCGATAGTTATATAACCGAGATCGCCGAAGAAAGGGTAGAATTGGACACCATTGGGGCAGACATTAGCCCCTCGTTGGTGGCGTATAAAAGCGCAGTGGATTACCTAATTCACCGTATCAAAAATGGCAGATACAAAGGCATGAATAAGATTACTCAAGCCTTCAGAATTGAGTATTACAATCTGGTGAAGCGGATAATGCGCGATAGAACACAGATAATCCCATGTTACTCAGGGGTAGCTTCCTGTCAGATATCACCAGATGGCGATATCTGGAGCTGTTGCATAAAGGCCAAACCAATCGGTAATCTGCGCAACAACGGATATAACTTCAAGAAGATATGGTTCTCGCCCGAAGCCGAATTGGAGCGCCGCTCAATTCACAAAAAAGAATGCTGGTGCCCTCTCGCCAACGCCTCATATACTAACATGTTGATGGATATTCCCACATTAGTACGTGTAACCTGGCGTAGCTTTTTCTGCTGGTGGAGCGGAAAATGATAGCTCTGCTGAGTAAAGAGTGCTGTCCCCCACGCAGTATTTGTGAATATAGCGCGTCTAAAGACGGACGCTTTGCCTGGTTTCTACTAACGTGGCATCCGGAAAAGGATGTGTATCTCGAAGAGATAGCCGCAGAAATAAAGCTGGAAATACTGAATTCTAACATAAACAATATCTCCCGATTGGAAATAGAGAAGTGGCTAAAAAGTTTCTTTGCCGATCTGCATTGGAAGCTGCATGCGAGACTGCGAAAGAGCAATCTGGTAGAAAAGGGCATATCGCTATTCTTTGGTGTAATGTATGATCATGAGCTATTCTTCGTGCAGACAGGAAGGATATTTGCCGTGATTACCGATTCCAAAAGGCTGAAGTCTGTTGGTAAAGACTGGCAAAACTATCAGGTTCAAAGTCAGGCAGGATTGCAGCTTTTCGGTTATTCAGATTCGGATTTGCTGCTAAAGCCTCAGCGCTTATACCTGGCAGAAAAGCAGAAACTCGTGGTGCTCTCTGGCGAACTTGCCCGCAAGATTATCCCCAGAATTAATGACATAGCCACTATAGATACATTCATCGAGACTTTTTCAGCCGAAGACAATCCGCTTTGGCTAATCCTTGTAGGGAAAGACAGGCTGATAAAGCCTAAGCGAAGGGGGATTTCCCGCTTGCAGCTTAGCACCATATTACTGCTTAGTATAACCACACTTACTGCCCTGTATATGATATTTGGAAACCGGCTGATAGACCAAAAAGTGCATCAAATGAGGCTAAGCTTTCAGACAGAGAAGAAGCTACGCTTGGAGCAAATCCCCACCACCCTTAATATCAATACCGAAAACCTGCGTAATTACATGAATAGAGTGGTTAATCTCCCTGCCAGAAACATTTCTCTGGAAGTGATATGGAACACAGACCTGCCCTATGAGATAAAGCTATCTCCCGCATTTAGCCTGGAAAACATCTATCTTGTTGCAGATTCACGACTCCTGGCCTTCTCCAAAAAGAACCGTCAATTATTATGGAACAAGGGCTTTGATTCCGAGATAAGGTCTGTTCTGCAAAGCCAGGGTAATCTGTTGGTAAGCATGGCAAATCAGGAAGTTATGGGGCTGAAGGAAGACGGAAGCATAGCCTGGCAGCAATTTCTACCTACTCAGAGCATAGTAGCTGAAAGCTTCGCCCCATGCGAGATACGCATATCAGACGACCCCAGGTTGGACAAAAGCATCGTGGTCGTACCCTCCCGCAGGGGAATCAGCGTTATTGACCCTGCCAGAGGAGAAACGCTTAGCAGCTTAACCCTTAAACAAGACTTGCAAGCTCTTTCTCCCTACGATAGCTTTGCCAATTGCTTCTACGCAGTGGTTGATGGTGCCATCCTGTGCATTGAACTGAAAATAGAGAATTAGACGCAATGAAAACCATTATCTTCACCCTGATCATCCTGTGTTGCTTGCCTCTTCTGGCAGTGGTAGACGGCACCATGCGCACTGGCTTGGCTCGGCTTCAGTATGATGGTGGTGGAGATTGGTATAACGATCCAGAAGTATTGCCCAATCTGGCAAGATACGCCAATATGGTATTAAACTCTGGTTTTCCGGTGGATCAAAGTACGGTTCGGGCTTCAGACCTGAAGCTATTTGATTATCCCTTTGTTTACATTACTGGCCACGGCAATATCCGCTTCAGCGAGAAGGAAGTGGAAAATCTTCGCACATGGATGCTACGCGGTGGCTTTATGTACGCTGATGACGACTATGGAATGGATGCCTCCTTTAGGCGGGAGATTAAACGCATATTCCCCGAACGTGATTTAATAGAGCTTGATACTTCCTTCCCGCTCTTTAGCAGTTTTTACAACTTTAGCAGCGGTTTGCCAAAGATACACTTACATGACGAAAAGCCTCCCCAGGCCTTTGGTATCTTTGATGATAACGGCAGGCTGATGTGTTTTTACACCTATGAAAGCAACATCAGTGATGGCTGGGCAGACCAGAACACCCACAATAATCCCCAATCAGTGCGGGAAACAGCCTTGAAGTTCGGCGTAAACATACTACATTACGTTATGAACAAGTGAGCTTGAGATGAAGATTATCGCCCTCTCCGACTGTCACTTTAAGTATCACCCTACAGATAAGGCAGACGCAGAAAACGCAAAGCTCTTAACAAACTTTCTTGGCAGCATTGTAGGGAAATATGACCTCATGGTGCTGGTTGGAGATATCTTTGACCTGTGGTTCGACTGGAAATACACCATTGTAAAACAATACTTCCCGCTGCTACGCCGATTGGCAGACATTGCCGATGCGGGCTGCAGAATTGTGTATATCAGCGGTAATCACGACTTTTGGTTTGGAGACTTTCTAAGTAAGTATCTTGGATGCGAGATGCACCCAGAGGGCTTTAGTCTGGAAACAGATGGGGTACATATAAGATTTGAGCATGGGGACATCAGAACCGTTAACGACCTCCGATATCAGCTTTACAGAAAGCTTATCCGGTTAAACTTCATGAGGGGTATTTTCGCAGCCATCCACCCCGACCTGGCTTTGCAGCTTGGCACATTCTTGTCTCGCAGCAGCAGAACCCGCCCCGAGAATCCGGAAGTAAGAAGACGAAAAACACAGGGTTTGAAGAACTATGCCAAAAGCCTAATAAATAACAAAAAGGCAGATATTGTGGTGATGGGGCACAGCCACGTCCCCGAGCTTGCCCCCATAAATAAAGGCTATTATGCAAATTGTGGTGATTGGATAAATCACCACACATACCTCGAAATTATTGCAGGAACCCCGCTTATGCGCCACCTGCATGAAGATAATAATAATTAATGTAATAGGAGACAGCATGAAAAACAAAAACCTAAAACTGATACTCATCCTGATCCCGCTTATTCTGGTGCTTTCTTTTGCCACCATTTACAGCCAGATCAAAACTGCACCCAACACTAATCTAAAGGAGGAACCTGTGCCAGAAACAGCCAGCCCAAAAGCCACAACCAAAGCAGTTATTACCACCACATATGGAGATATCGAGCTTGAACTTTGGGGAGACTTGGCTCCCAAGACCGTTGAAAACTTTGTTAAGTTAGCCAATGAGAACTTCTATAACAGCACCTACTTCCACCGCGTTATCCCCGATTTCATGATTCAGGGCGGTTGCCCCAATACCAAAGATGACAACCGTGCTAACGACGGCCAGGGCGGACCCGGTTACAAGTTTGAAGATGAATGCTATGCCCCCGGCGAAGAATTGAAAGGCGAAATAACCGACATGGCTGCTGCTGAGGTAGTTTGGAACAAGATTATTGTTCCCCACATGCAACAAGCCAAAACCCCTGATGCAGAAATAGATGCCATAGTAAAAGAATGCCAGAAGGCAAGAAGCCTAAATCCCATAATGAAGAACCCTGTGGAATACTACAAAACCCGCACCGGTTTCTCAGTTCCATTAACCACCCAGGTATTAAAGGCAAAAGTGCTATACGGAAACATCTGCATGGCCAATTCCGGACCAAACACCAATGGCAGCCAGTTCTTTATTGTTACCAAGAAAGATGGCACCCCCTGGTTAGACGGCAAGCACACTGTGTTTGGCAAGGTTACCAGTGGTATGGATGTTGTGCACACCATCGAAAACCTTCCTCGTGACCGCGCAGACAATCCCAATGCCGAAAATCAAGCCTTTATTACAGGAATATCATTCCCGAAATAAGGATAAAACACTATGTCTCGAACCTCAGAATCGGCACTGCAACAGGAGATAATGGCCTGGATTAAACAAAACCAATACGTGTATCTTGCCACATCAGACAAAAAGCAAGCAAGGGTACGTCCCGTGGTTATGTTCATTCACGATGACCGATATTTCGTTGCAACTTTCAGTGGAGATTCAAAGGTGGCTCAAATACAAAACAATAAACTGGTAGAAGTTTGCGTTCCTTTGCTGGAAGATGGCCACACAGGCTATATAAGGCTAAACGGAATTGCCAGCATAGTCCATAATGCAGCGCTCAAGGCAGATGCCTCTGAGCGCTGTTTTTTCTTCGATGAATACTTCTCCGGTTATGATGACCCCGATTACACTTTAATAGAGCTGGACTTTGATTTCGCTGAATATCTAAGACCCGCAGAACGTTATTCCCAAAGCTGTTCACTAAAACGGTATTAGTGATAAGGAGACCATCATGAAGCGCATATTTGAATACCATGACGAACACCTCGGAAAATGCTACATTGTGATACCCAAAATTAGAGAAATCTCCAAAGCCCTGGGCAATGTAGTTATTACTTTCGACAACGGCGATAAACGCAGCCTGATGGTAGAAAATCCCGATGATGTTATCGGCACATTACTAAAGGCATTGGAGGATTATCACGACAAGCAATAGCAGCTAAGCTTTTTTTCTGCAATTCATACTGAGGTGCTGGGGTGGAAGACTCCGTTATCCCCAGCGAATGCTGCTCGCTAACCAAACAGGCTGCTGTGCGGCCTGAAGCCAAACAGATTTCCGCAGCCCAATCGCTTGCACCAGATGATAGGTTAATTCTTCTACTTTTCTCTTTTCTTCCCTGCTGCTTCCTTGCTGCTTTCCTGTGTCAAATACAGGATAGCAGCAAGGAAGCAGCAGGGAAGAAAGGAAATATCTTGACATTAGCGCTTTTTGTTTTCCTCTTGCAAATTAGTGGTAACTGGATATCTCCCATGCCGTTAGCACACCATCTTTACAGGAGTAGTTATGATTAAAGAGAAACTGATTCCATGTTTATGCAATTCCATGAGAGAGTTTTGGTCTCTTCCTGCTTTTACCGACTATCCCGGTTCAGCACTAAGCTATGGCGACGTGGCAAAAAGGCTGCTGTGGCTACATAAGCTTTACCAGGCCTGTGGAGTAGCTAAAGGCTCTAAGATTGCCCTTGCCGGCAAGAATTGCAGTTCCTGGGCTACTGTTTGGTTATCTACGGTTAGCTATGGTGCAGTAATTGTCCCTATCCTTGCGGCATTTTCACCAGAAGACACCCAGCATATTGTTAACCACAGCGATGCAGAATTGCTGTTTATATCAAAGGATAAATACGATTCCATAGACCCAGAGAATATGCGCAACATCAGGTTTATCTTCGCTCTGGAAGACTTTAAGCTCCTTTATATTAAGAATGAGGCTAAAACGGAGATTATTCCAGATATATACAGCATCCCAGAACTTATTAACCTACAAGCCTCAGAGCTAAACCTAAACGATGTGTGCAGTAATGAAGACATCGCCGCTATAATCTATACCAGCGGAACAACAGGCTTCAGCAAGGGCGTTATGCTACCCCACCGCAGTTTGCTGGCAAATCTGATTGTTGCCCGTGACAACCTCCTGTTCAGCGTTGCCGCCAAAGTGCTTGCTTTCTTGCCCCTTGCCCACGCCTATGCTTGCAGTTTCGACCTTTTATATCCCTTCACCCGCGGTAATCATATAAACTTCCTGGACAAAATCCCCGCTCCAAAGATACTCCTCGCCGCTATGAAGGACTTACAACCAGAGATTGTGCTAACCGTTCCACTGCTAATTGAAAAGATATATAAGAAACAGCTTCAGCCCCTGGTGGATACACCAAAAATGCAAACCATGCTGAAAATACCTATATTGAATAAGATTGTGCAGAAGAAGATAAGGGCAAAGCTGATAACTGCTTTCGGAGGCAATGTTCGGGAACTGATAACCGGTGGCGCGCCCATGAATGCCGAGGTAGAAAGCTTCATGAAGCTTATTAAATTCCCTTTCACTATTGGTTATGGCATGACCGAGTGCGGGCCTTTGATTGCCTATGCTGGCTGGAAAGAGCATCGCTTTGAATCCAGCGGCAAAAAAGTTGCCTTTTTGGATGTGAAAATTGAGTCCTCCGACCCGCAGCGCATACCAGGGGAGATACTGATTAAAGGTGAACAGGTATTCACCGGATATTACAAATTTGAAGAGGCGACCAACGAAGTGCTAAAGAACGGCTGGCTACATAGCGGTGATATTGGCACCATGGATTCTGATGGTTTTATCTACATCCGCGGACGCAGCAAAAACGTTATCCTCGGCCCCTCTGGAGAAAACATCTATCCCGAACTGGTAGAGCAAAAGCTGTGTAACCTGCCCTATATTCTGGAAGCATTGGTGCTGGAGCGGGATAGACAATTGCACGCTCTCATCTATCCAGATTTGGAAAGCCTGGATGCAGCCCACATTCCCGAAGCCAAACTGCCGGAGATAATGGAGCAAAACCGCAAGGAAGCAAACAAGATATTGGCAGAATTTAGTCGCATAGCCAAGATAAACATAGTAAACGAACCCTTCCAGAAAACCCCAACCCAAAAGATTAAACGCTACCTATACAGTTAGACAACCCCATATTCTCTCCAAGCACACCTCATTCGGGTGTGCTTTTTTGTGGGTTAAAAAAAACCCCTTCCGAAGAAGGGGCTACAGGTCATTGACTTAGGAGGTCGCACTCGTGACCATTGGGGGGTGGTCACTAACCGGTAAGGGGGGAACCCGGTTTGAGATTCACCACTTGATAGCGCAAATTGTATTCCAATTCACCATTATTCGCTATCTATTCATTTCGTATACTGTTACACAAATGAAGCCCGTCTAAATAAGTCTGGGTATGTTGATACAAATCACATATGCGTGGAAATGTATCCACACTTTAGCTATTTTACTACCAACTTGGTGGATTTCTTGCCAGTTTTATTACAGTTGCTAATTGCTTCAATCTGGCTTCCAGCTTTCACACCTATCAGTTTGTAGATCAAAGTGCCACCCTGAGCTGTTTCTTGAGCACTCAGATTGTGAACTATTACGTCTTTTCCATCTAGCTTGATGATGATAGAATTGATGTAGTGATCGGCAGGATTCTTCACCTGATGATCAAAATTCAAGCTAAGGATTTGGGTTTTGGCATCGTATTTCAGTCCAATACTGCTGGCAGGATGAGCCCATAGGCCGATTGATATCAGAGCTAATATAGCTATTAAAAAGTGCTGTTTCATGGTAGTCTCCCATTTAGTTTTTCTTATAAGATAAGCCAGTCCAAAGGGTTTAGCCATTGTTAAATGCTTATGGCTCCTGCCAGATTAGACAAACGATATTGGCTCTAAACAAACAAGCTCCACCATTACGGCGGAGCTTGCAACTATATGTTAGAGTGTTCTATACCAGTTCTATCGCCTTTTTGGGGCACTTGGCAACGCATTGTTCGCAGCCTATGCAGGCGTCTTTATCTACAACGTGAGTTTGCTTTAATTCGCCGCTGATAGCCTTGGTTGGGCAAATCTTGGCACAGATAGTGCAGCCGATGCACTTTTCGGCTACAATCTCGGCTTTCTTACGCTTGCCAGCTTTTATATCGCCAATGGCTTTAGTGGGGCACACCGTGGCGCAAAGTCCACAATCTATGCATTTGCTATAATCAATGCGGGCAAGATTGTTTTCTACGGTAATTGCCTGCACGGGGCATTTACGACTGCAAAGTCCACAGCCGATGCAGGGTTTCTCGGTTCCGCAAAGTTGCTTTGCCAGTGGATTTTTGGCTTTGGAACTGCATAGAATGTGCACATGTTGGTTTTGGGGGATAAGCATTATCAGCTTTCTTGGGCAAGCCGTAACACACGCTCCGCAGGCAGTGCATTTATCGGGATCGATGTGTCTGAGGCCTTGATCGTCGATGCTAATGGCGTCGAACACGCATGCATTGTAGCAGTCGTTAAATCCAACACAGCCCCATGTGCAGAGATTTGGCCCGTCGGCAATGTTTACTGCCGATTTGCAGCTTTCAATGCCCTGATAGGCATATTTCCACTTGGTATTGTTATGTCCACCGCTGCTGCAATGGATAACGGCAACTTTCCTGTCCATTGCACCGGCTTCTTTGCCCATTATTTTGGCAATTAGGGCAGCGGCGGCAGGACCGCCGGGAGCACAAGCGCAGATATCGGCACCTTCATGTACAATAGCATCGGCATAACCGGCACAGCCAGCCTTTCCGCAAGCACCGCAATTGGCACCGGGAAGAGCGGCAATAATCTGCTCCACTCGCGGGTCGAGCTTTACTTCAAAGACCTTGGAGGCAATGGCCAGAATAAGCCCAAAAATAAGACCCAATCCGCCAATTATAACTATTGGAGCACCAATCACAGACATCAGGGAGGCAGAGCTTTGTAATACTACTATCATCATTTCCTCCTCCTTTATATCTTAAAGCCCATGAAGCCATAAAAAGCCAGAGCCATGATACCGGCAAGAATCAAGCCGATAGGCATGCCACGCATGCTTTTTGGCATATCTACAAATTCCAGCCTTTCGCGGATGCCTGCCATGGCAAGCAGCACAAAAGTGAAGCCAACTCCGCTAAAGAAGCCATTCAGCACCGCATCAAGGAAGTTATAGGCAGTAATGCCATCGGTGCGGATTGCTTTGGTATTCAGGATGGCAACACCCAGCACTGCACAGTTAGTAGTGATGAGGGGAAGATATACTCCCAAAGACTTATAGAGAGCAGGTGCATTCTTTTGGATAACCATTTCTACAAACTGAACCAATGCGGCTATGGTAAGGATAAAAGCAATGGTCTGTAAGTAAATCATGTTATATGGTATTAGCAGATACTTATAGATAAGGAAGGTAAAGGCAGAAGCCAGGGTCATCACAAATATCACTGCCATACCCATGCCAAAAGCAGAATCCAGCTTTTTGGATACACCCAGATAGGGGCAAAGACCCAGGAATCTGGATAGCACGAAGTTTTGGATGAAGATGGCGGTCATAGCCATCACGAAGAGTTCGCCGATGTATCCCATTATTTCTTCTCCTTCATCATGTTCATTAGTGCCATCAGGAAGCCAAGGGTTATAAATGCCCCGGGAGCCAGAATGGCAACCAGCATCGGTTCATAGGTTTTAGGCATTACTGCTATTCCGGCAAAAGTTCCGGCACCAAGTATTTCCCGAATAGCCGCCACCACCACCAAAGACAGGGTGAAACCCAAGCCCATGCCAATACCATCGGCAAGCGAAGCAAGCATGTTATTTTTACTGGCAAAAGCCTCAGCCCGCCCAAGGATGATGCAATTCACCACTATAAGCGGAATGAATAAGCCCAGGGACTTATGAAGGCCCGGAACATACGCTGCCATAGCCATATCTACAATAGATACAAATGCGGCAATAACAGTAATATAGATGGGAATGCGTATCTTTTCTGGAGTGATGTTTTTGATAAGGGATATAATAATGTTGGAGCAGATAAGCACGAATGTGGCTGCCAAGCCCATGCCAATTCCGTTTTGCACCGAGGAGGTTACGGCAAGGGTGGGACACATGCCCAATACGATTACAAAGATAGGATTCTCTTTTATTATGCCCTTGCTTAGTTCTTTAACGAAGCTCATTCAGCACCCCCAATAGCTACTTTCAGCATGGCAATCTGTTCGGCAATGGATGTGGCAATGCAGCGGGTGGTGATAGTTGCGCCAGCCATGCTCTTAACTGTACCGCCGTCTTTATCCACCACCAGATCGGTAGCTTGCCTGTTCTCAAATTGCTTCAGGAACCAATCTTGGGTGCAGTTTGCGCCCAGACCGGGGGTCTCTGCCTGGTCGATAACCTTTATCTTCAGCACTGTCATGTTCTTGTCTACACCCACCATGGTTTGCACCTTGCTGCTGTAGCCTGTTTTGGCAGCGATGAAGGTATAGCCCAGAGTGTCGCCAGTAGCTTTGGAAGTGGCAACGAAGTATGCCGTTCCATCTGCCATTTTGCCTTCCATAAAGTCTGCGTCGGGTATCAGTTCGCTGCGGGTGGCCACTTCTTCTTTGGCTTTGCGATCTTTGATCACTGGTTCTGTGAGTGAGTTCACATAAGCCAGGATTCCGCTTGCCACAGCACAAAAGATTAGCAGGATAAGGCTAAGTTTTATGTAATACTTCATTTCTTAATCCTCCCGAATGCCTTGGGAACGGTGAATTTGTCTATTAGAGGTGTCATTACATTCATAAACAGAATGCTATAGCTAACCCCTTCGGGATAACCGCCCACCAGCCTGATAACCATAGTTAACAAACCGCATCCAATGGCAAAGACGATGCGCCCGTTCTTGGTTAGCGGCGTTGTGGTGTAGTCCGTTGCCATAAAGAAAGCACCCAGCATCAAGCCTCCCGAAAAGATATGGAAGAAAGGAAGCATCATACTATAGCCGCTGCCTTTTATTGGGCCAAACAGGAAGGATAGCACAAACACGGTGCCAACGTAGAACAAGGGAATACGCCATTCGATAATGTTCTTATACAGCAGATAAGCCGCACCCAAAAGCAGAGCAAAGGCACTTACTTCGCCAATGCATCCGCCAATGTTGCCCCAGAAGAGGTTCTTCAGGCTATTCATCTCGGTTATATTGGTAAATATCCGGTTGGCGATGTCCACTCCCTCGGTGGCAGAGGAATTTATAGATGCCACAAAGCTGCTATCCCGCAGACTTTGAACAACCTTCAAAGGAGTTGCACCGGTAACCAACTCGTATGCCTTGGGGGAAACGCTTTGCAAATTAAGGGCTATATCATCAACGTTGCTTATGCCGCTAAGGGTTCCTGTTCTGGGCTTTACCCATCCGGCGGTCATTAAGGTAGGCCACGAGGCTAAGAGGAAGGCGCGTCCGAGTAAAGCCGGATTTACAGGATTTGTTCCCAACCCGCCAAACACCTGCTTTCCAATAGCTATGGCAAATACAGAGCCGGCAATCGGCAACCATAATGGCGCACCGGCATGAATGTTATAGGCAAGCAGCAAACCGGTTAAAAAGGCACTGCCATCACTAACGGATACCGGAACCTTGCGCAGCTTCTGAATGGCTGCTTCGGTTACTACGGCGGATATGGCACCCAAAAGAGTTAGCACCAAAGCACGCAAGCCCCAATAATACACGGCAAAAACAAGGGCGGGAATAAGCGCAATCACCACATTCCACATCACCATAGGTATGGTGGTTTTGTCGTGAACGTGAGGCGCGGAGGATACTATATATTTATCTTTCATATTTCCTACTTCTTGGCTCGCTGAGCTTCTGCATATCTAATCTTTCCGGTATCAATCCACTGCACCAGGCGTATCTGCGCCGGGCAAACATAGGAACAGCTTCCGCATTTCATACAGTCATTCAGTCCTGCTTCCACGGCTTTGTCCAGGTCTTTATACTTCACTGCCGAGGCAATAAGGCTGGGAAGCAGGTTCATGGGGCACACATCCACGCAGCGGGCGCAACGCAAACAGCTCTTTTCGTCCAGCAATCTGGCAGCTTTTTTGCCAAACAACAGCAAGCCGCTGCTGCCTTTGCCCATGCTGGCATCCAGACTGGGAAGAGCAAAGCCCATCATTGGCCCACCGGAGATTAGCTTGCCAATCTCCATGCTGGCACCACCACAGAATTCAACCAGTTCCGAAAAGGCAGTGCCGATTCTGGCTTTTAGATTCGAAGGCTTCTTTATCCCCTCGCCGGTAATGCTGATGATGCGGTCAATTAGCGGCTTACGATAGCGGATAGCTTCATAAACGGCAAAGGCAGTGCCAACATTTTGCACCACCACTCCCACAGCCATGGGCAATCCACCCGCGGGAACCTTGCGGCGCGTGGCTGCATAGATAAGCTGCTTTTCCGCTCCCTGAGGGTAGCGCAGCTTAAGGCCGACAACTTCCAGATTGGCTTCGCCTTTCAGCTTCTTTTCCATTAGGGCAATGGCATCGGGCTTGTTAGCTTCTATGCCTATTATGCCTTGCCTGGCGTTAACGGTCTTCATAATCAGCTTTAGACCGGATATAATCTCATCGGCATGTTCCATCATCAGCCGGTAGTCGCTGGTTAAAAATGGTTCGCACTCCACTCCGTTCAAGATAACCGTATCGATGGGCTTATCCTCGGGCGGAGACAGCTTTACATTGGTGGGGAATCCTGCACCACCCATACCGCAAATACCTGCAGCGGCTATGCGGGACTTCATCTCGTTGGCAGATAGATTCATATAGTCTGCCTCATCGGCTAACTCAACCCACTTGTCTTCGCCATCGCCGGTAATCTGAATTGCCAGCGAACTGGTTCCGCAAGGATGGGGAAAGCGGTCGATGGCAGTAACTTTGCCGGAGATGGATGCATGTTGATTTAAAGAAACAAAGCCGGATGCCTCTGCAATAAGCTGACCAGTTTTCACTTCATCGCCAACAGCTACAACAGGGCTGGATGGAGAGCCGATGTGCTGGGATACGTGAATGGTAACCTTTGCGGGTAATGGGGCTAAGGTGATGGGTGAAGATGCCGAATAATGCTTTTCGTCGTGGGGATGGACACCCCCAGGAAATGTCCGTAATCGCATTAACACTCCCAATGGCTTGCGTATTTCAAGCCTCAAAACTAAATTTTCGCCATGATTTGAGATAGGGAATATAAGGCAAGTATTTTTTGCAGGGAGACGATAGAATTGATTAACAAAGTGCAAAAGAGCGAACGTGGTTGGCAGGTTGGCGGGTTGGCGAGTTAATGGGTTAGCGGGTTAACGGGTTAACGGGTTAACGGGTTAGCGGGTTAATGGGTTAACGGGTTAACAGGTTAACAGGTTAACAGGTGATTCTTTTAAGCTCTGCAAGAGCGACAGATAATAGCCTGAGGCGTAAGCCTCAGGAACAAGGCACCCACCAATATAAAGCCCCTTATGGGCGACATAATATTATATTATCCAAAGAGCAAAAGAGCTAACGAGGTTAACGCTCACTTTCAGCAACAAGTATGAATCACTTATCCATTAGCCATTTATCGGCAAGCTCTTTCATCTCTTCCTTTTCCTTAGACTTTAGCAGCAGGCCAAGTTTGTGCAGAGCAAGTTTGGCGTCTGGATTTGCATTGAAGGCAGAGATATACATCCAGTAATAAGCCTGGCTAAGATTCTTTTTGGTTCCATTTCCTGAACTATATAGATTAGCAAGCTCATATTGGGCACTGGGATGATTGGCTCTGGCAGCTTTGTGAAATAGAGAAAACGCTTGATAATAGTCCTGTTTTACATAATCTCCCCTGGCGTAGTTTAGCCCCGAGTTATACAGCTCTTCGGGATCAGCCACCTTGGTAGAATCAGGTCTTTCCTGAGGATTGATGGTCTGAAAGTTTGGCTTTGGATTTGGCTCACGCGTCCTAAGATTGTAATTCATCTCAGCCTCCAAATCACCCCGTTCTGCATCACGCCTCAGGTCTTCGGAAATGGGGTCTTCAATCGCACATGCTGGCAACAACAAAGAGCTGAGCAGAATAAGCAACAGCAACATGAGTAACAAATGTTTAGCCCAGGATTTTGGCTGGAAATTTTTATCTATCATCTATACCTCCAGGTAGCTAATGTGTTACCCACATTTAGCTTGTGGCAACAATGATGCATAGCCTTATGAATTTGTCAATCTGTTTCTGCCTTTGCTTGTGACTGGCAGGATTGTGTAACTAAGAACCAAAGAGGTTAACAAGTTAATGATCGTGCCTCCCCGACCAATCGGGAATCCAGGCTTATTTATCCACTAGTAGCACTAATCCTCAGGAATTTGCAAAATTCCAGCATGCTGGATAGGGAGTGGGCTGCCGAAATCTATTCGGCAGGGCAGCGGTGCTGCCTCACTTGGAGCGAGCGTTGCTCGCTGTGGCAAACGGTTTTGCCACCCCATTGCGCCCAGCCACCTCTCGACCTCTCTCCACATCGACTTCATTCTCGACTTCTCGACCTCATAAACATTAACCCTTGCATAATATCATCTGGTTGCGATACCGTTGCGCCTCCCAGCAAAACGCAGGGAATCGCAACGGTATCGCAACCACAAGTTACTATGAAGAAAGGAGCAAACAAAGAGATCATTTCCTGAACTGAGTTACTGAAACGAGTTGCTCTAGCTCTATTTCAGTCCCAATTTGAAACCTGTTAGGGAAATGGCACTGAGCAAACCAACTTACCATTCCCTGTTTGAAAACGGGGGGGGGGGGAGATAATAGTAAGAATAATCTTGACATAATTTATGTAGATATAGAAGAAGCGAAATGTTTGTTTGTTATCCTGATATGGGAATAATAGGTAGAGTGCTGCTTGCTGAATAACAGAGGGATTGGCGAAGGCTTTGTGCCCTTTACAACGCCCTAAAGCACAGTAGCTCATGGAGATTATATGGACCTAGTTGGAAGAAAGCTCTTGTTTTTACCGCCTACGATTTGTACATTTAAGTTTGGCAGAGGTATGCCATGAAGCTTCAGCTATCTTCGTTAATGCTACAATCTTTTCTATTCCCTGAAAGTGCTACATTCACCTTAATTGTTGATACCGCATATAGTAAATATCCAATATCTGCGCACATACTTGCTGTGTGCATATTCCATTCAAACCATCACTCTTACTTAGGAGGAGAAATAGTATGAAGATAAAAGTTATTCTAGTTATCCTGTTGTTTATTAGCTTTTCCCTTATTCTTGCCAGTGAGGATTCCGCTGATGCAGAACACTGGGAGAAGGTGCGGCAACTTGATCAATTGGCGGAGAGATTCAAGGCGGAGACAGGCTTTACAGGTAATGTAAACTATTATTATGAGGGCATGAAGCTTCAGTCCTACGAAGGGAAGTTTGCAGATATCCCATTCTATGCTGATGCTGACACCACATCCTTCAGACAAGCTTGTGACCGTGTCTTGGATAAAATACTCCCTTATTCATGCGCTAGTCGCAACCAATTATCAATGAGCAGGATATCTAAGAGCAGTGGGTATATTAGCACTGATTATTACCAGCAAGTTAATGGTTACCGGGTAGAAGGTTCAGGTTTTATCGTAATCACCTATGATGTCGGAAGGTCTAGATTTGATATCGGAGATAATACCGTGGAATTGCCGGAAGTGGATATCAAAAGTATGATCACAAATAGTGATGCAGAAAGTATAGCCTTAAGCGATAAGAACGACAGCCGTTATAAAAAAGCAAAAGTAAAATCCATTTTCTACACGAATCTTGGTTCAGATAAATATTATCTTGCCTATTTTATATGCGTTAGTGACGATTCTAATCCGATATTCGGTGATTATTCGTACTATATTGACGTATCTAACGGCAAGGTTACTTTTAAGCATCGGGATACCTTTTTATATTCAAATGTGTCAGTCCGTGTTGTGGGCAATGATTACATTGAATCATCAGTCTGGAACTGCCCACCAACTTATCACACTGAAGAACCATTGAATAATGTTAGAGTAATAGTTTACCCAGATTCGTCTCAAACAGATCAAGAAGGATTCTCATACTTCAATGATGTTGTTGATGATCATAAAGTTGTTAAGCTAAGTAACTCACTATTCAAAGTGACATGTGTTAGTGATACCCTTAATGCTGTGTCATATACCCCGGCAAGGGTTGATTCATTACATAATTATACTATCAGCATTCCAGACAGTTCTTATTATGCTCCCAATGCCTTCTTAGAAGCCGTAAACCATGTTAAAGGCTTAGTTCGCTTGAACGGTGATAACAACTATTTTCAAAACCACATTAACATTATTTCATTCCAAACTCCTCCAGACTCAACTGTACAATTATATGGAGGATATAGTCCAAAGTATGAATTCATATGGTTAAGAGATGGACGACTTTCCGGTGTTGTTAGGCATGAGTTAAGCCATCACTTCGTTCACAGTAAAATTGAAGTAAGGTCTTTTGATTATCCAGATACTATACACACTAATACAGGTGCGATGGACGAAGCATTCGCAAACTATCTATGTGGTGCTCCATCTGATAATAGAATTTTGCCTGGAATAGGAAACTATTGCGATATGTCATTGTTAAACGAGATACATACCTCGACTTCATTGAATGAGGAACAATATGCAAAATATATTAATAACATATCGCTTGCCTCCGCCTGGTGGAGTCTGCGTAACAACACAAACTTTCCTCCTGATGATCAAATAAATGGCTTTGATACATTGTTGGTAGGGGGACTTGATAAGGTTAAGCTGGATATCAATCAAAATGCATCCTATAGACACAAACCCCGTTATTTTTATAACATCCTGATGAGCCGGGTGGATACAGACGAAAGTTCCTGGCCGTTGAACTATAAACAAGCAGCTATAGATAGTGTTTACAGTGCACGCGGTTTTCATTTCTATCCCACGGTAGAAAGTATTGCCAGTAGCGCAAACCCTATAGCACAGAATTTCTATAATCCCGGTGATAGTGTGTATGTTCACCTCAAGAACTGTCCCCAGAATACGATAGTGGGGGTTCGCGTGGTTCCAGATGTTGATACATATACTCAGATTGGTGCTGACGGAATAGCCATTCGCTCAGCTATAAGCGTAACGGGCAACTCAGTTTTTACAGAAGCGAAAACCAACGAAAATGGAGAGTGGAAAGGTTATATTCCCTACAGTAATCAACTATTACCAGGTAAATACGACATCATAGTGGATGTTGGAAGCCCCACCGCCCCTGATAACAAGCTAAATCTGGTATTTGCCAAGGATAATATAATCGATGCGGTGGATGGCTTGGAGGGTCCCGGTTTTACCGTCACCAATCTGGGTGATGCAGCGGTGGCATTGGATTTATCCTCAAGTATGGAAGGCTATGGGATGCATTTAGTCAAGACCGTTCAGGCTTTGGAGATGAGCATGTTGGATAGTGAGCGGATCAACGTCTTTGGCTTCACCGAGGGTACGGCGAGAGAAAACTGTGTGGACGGCATAGAAAAACCTATCGGAGGAAACAGCGTGGTACTAAGACTGATATACACCTCTTTTTTGCTCCCGCAGAGGTTTGCCCCAGGCCTTTTAGCAAAAAAATGAGAAACGACTAATAAAGCCGTTTTTACCATGTCATTCTCGATAGGGGTAGGGGAGCGATCCATTACTGGGCTCCCCTCCCTCCGAACCGTACG
>CALLHY010000037.1 GCA_938009275.1 uncultured bacterium | reverse complement strand
TAACCAAGTAATCTATAACACCCAATCCTATTCATACTCCTGAGTTGCCCCAATATACCTTTCTGGACTTTTCTCCCGATTTTGGGCACGTTATGGCGGGAGATAACCACGTATATGAAGCCTCTCAGATCAACCACTTCTATCGATGCCAGCGCTTCCAGATAGATATAGACCCACTGCCTTGATTTGCCTATTGCTTGAGCAATCTCTCGGATGGACTTGTATCTCCCTTGTTCCAGGATGTCCAATAGCCTGTGGGCATCTGCTATACTAAAAGTCCAGCCCTTGTAGTGCTGATAACCGATCCTGGCTTGGTAGCGATTGGCTCGAACGTAGATGGGAGGACTATCCTCTATCTGCTTGATCGCTTGGCTTAGGAGCAGTTCAGGTAGTAGCTTTTCTACTGCATCTCTGCTAACATTGGTCAACTGGGCTGTAAGTTCCGCATTGAATGGTCGATCATACTGACTGATGAAGTTGAGGATGAGTTCTTTGTCCGTCATCTTGACCTCAATCATCCAGATCTGCTTGGGATACTATTTCCAGGTTCTTGTATCTGCCAATCTCTTCCACTGAGCGGATTAGCTTCATTGCTTTGCGGATATTCCCGCAGGAGTGAAAGTGGACGTAGTCGACAATATCAGGATGGAACTTGATCTCCAGGATCTCACTGCATAACTGGGCTATGTCCTTCTTTGGCAGGTCTTGAAACTCGTAGAAGAAGTTGCATCTATCGAAGTAATACTCGTTGATCTGGTTGAGCCTGTCCTTGGCATTCTGCATCCCGACCAGGATCACTATCGCTGTGGTTACATCCACTATATCCCTTATGGCTCCCAAGAGCTGTGGATGCCGGAAAGCGTAGTCTATCTCATCAACCACGATGATTGTATCCTTGTGATCCTCCAGAACCGTTATACACATCATGAAGAGGTCGTTAGCTGTTCCGTATGGTAAGTACTCAGCCATGCCAAATCTCTTGTATAAGGCTAAGAGCAGCTTGGATGCGAAGGCCTTGGGGGTGGTAGTTGCTTCCAGTCTGAGATAGAGATAGCCCTGACTAAAGGCTATCCGACTGGCATAAGTGGTTTTTCCCAGTCCCGGTCTGCCATACAGCAAGCCAAGCCCCACCATCTCCAGTTTGGGTCGTGTTAGCAGGTATTCGATGCATTTATCGGCAGCGACTACGTTCTGAGTTCTGACCAGTGTTCCCTGTTTCATGTTATCCTCCTATTTGTTTATCCCGATTAGATCTAAGAATTCTTTTCTTGAGAGGTGTGCGAAAGGTGACTGCCCATTCTTGGCCTCATCCTGTGCTTGTTTATCATCTGGCAATTCTGCTGTGTTGGTGATCGTTTGCGCTGGATCATGATCTTCAGCAATTGTACCTGTAGCATCGGTTGTCGTAGTCGCAGTTCCAGTTCGATCTGAAGCTTCTAGATCTGCTTTGGCAGTTTGTTTGGATTTGTAATACTCCCGGGCTGTTTGACTAAAGGCTATCTCGAATTGCATGGATCGTTTACCGTCACTGGGTTGATACTCGAGTCCTATCCTATCGAATGATTCCTTCATTTCCTGTTCTATTATGCGATTTATCTCGATTTCTGCTAGTCTCTCTTTCTCCTCTACATCCAGCTGTTCCCGCTCTACAGGGCTCAGCTTATCTGGATGTTTAGGTAGGTTCATCATTGCCTTTCTGGTCATCTCCTCGATGATTTCATCGCTATCCTTGGGTGGTGCTTCCAGCATGGGAGGACTGTTGAAGATCGCTCTGGCACCCTGATCCTCAAGTTTCTCCTGCTTGGCCGTGGAGTTCTTGAGTA
Source organism: uncultured bacterium (assembly GCA_938009275.1). GTDB lineage: Bacteria > Cloacimonadota > Cloacimonadia > Cloacimonadales > Cloacimonadaceae > Cloacimonas. The sequence goes on along the minus strand of CALLHY010000037.1, from coordinate 9,075 downwards.
GTGCATCGACCACCTTCTGTGAGTTCACTACCCACTTCTTGGCACTGCGTTCTTTCTCCCGCCTGAGGCCCTTGATCTCGTTGTATTCTTTATTCAGTTCCTTATGCGAGACAGCCTTATCCATCGACACTTCGATGAACGGATGCTGCGCTTTGCGGAGTGCGGCCTGGCAGATGAATACATCGTTCTTGTCATAGACTACGATCCACCGGGCATCACTGTAATCGTATCTGATGATACAGGGCTGTCCCACATGATTCACCAGCTCACGATGCCAGTAGACCTTCTTATCCAGTCTGATGCCTTCTGCGCGGATGTTCTTGCGCTCCATCGCCATCATCAGGAAGTTGAGCCTTGAAATCTCGATTTGGTACTTTGCCTCTATTCTGGCAGCACTGAAGACCTCATAAGGAGTGCGCCTGTTGAGTGAGGTATGCGGAGTCTCGCCATAGCAGAAGCGCACATAGAAGGCGATCATCTGCATCGTCTCTTCAATGGTCGGAGGCTTGCCGGTATAGAGCTTCTTAGCCCACTTCTCATTACGGCTCAAAGTAGATGGCTTATCATCCACCGATGCTCCCCTGAAGGTGGTGATGAACCGCTCAAACTGCTCCTGGAAGGTCTTGAAGAACCGTTCTATGATCTTAGCCTTGGCATTGTAGCTCTCAGCGAATCGCACTCCGATGTTGAGCCTGGGGAAGATCCCTCCAAGTTCCTTGTTCAGATCATGCTCTTCCCACTGCTCATGAAAGAGCTTGGCTCGGAAGGCTTTGCCGTTATCCAGATAGACATACCTGGGTATCACTGCCATCGTTCCGCTGTTGTTATCTGCGATCTGAGCGCAGTTGATAAAGCCATTGCGGAAGGCGGTCAGGATATGCTGGCTATCTTCAGTGAAGGCGAGTGATGCTCCCACCGGGTATCGGCTAGCCCAGTCCATCACCATGATCATCGTCATGCGTTGAGCTCTGCCGGTCTGGGGATTGAGGATATCGAAGGAGAGGGTATGTCCATCTGCCACCCAGACCTGTCCTACTTGCAGAGTGCTATCATCTCTCATAATGCTCTTGATGACATTCTCTGAAACGAACTTGCTGCCATCTCTGGCTTGATGCCATTCTGCGGGATGCCTGGCTGCCCATTCCTCACACCAGCGTCTGAGCGTCCGTTCATTGGCCTGGGATTCAATGATCCCGTTTCTGCTCATCTGTTTAAGGTTAACGATGGCAGAGCCGATCTTGATGCGGTTGGGATTGAGCAGCAGATGCAGCAGGTATTGCTGTTCCTGATAGCTGATCTTGCGTTCTTTGTACCTACCCTTGCTCTTGTGGATCAGGGCATACATATCGAGATTGGTCTCATGGTAGATACGCAGCCATTCTCGGAGTGCCCTCTCTTTCCTGGGTCCTTTGAGGTTATACAGCTCCGGCACCAGTCTCTTGCCGTTATAGTCACTGGTGATCCGTTTCCAAGCCAATACCTTGGATTCTGCTCCATACAGCCTGCGAATCACCTCCTGGCAGAACCGGCCATAGAGTTGAGCCTCTTCCTTGAATAAGAGCTTTTCCTCTTCCACCACCGGAGCCAGATCGAGAAAGTCACTGCCGAAGTCGATCACTACACCATTTTCCTTGGCTTCGTGGATTAGGGTGAGTTTGCGTTCAAACTCCAGATAGTCATCGTAGGTCTCATAGATCGTCTCAGACTCCAGATCATCGTCTGTAGTATCGGCTTTGGCATTGTATTGCTGGTGGTAGGAGAGCAGGAAGCTATAATCGACGTTAGCATCACCTTCATCACTAACCTTGCCTATTCCAGCCCTCACCTCTGGAGCTACTTTACATCTGCCACCACTCTTGATCTCCAGCTTCAGTCCCTGGCTTTCCATCAGTTCTTGCAGCTCATTCAGCTTGTTGCGGTATTCTCTCAGGAACTCCTCGGTCGGTCTGCCATTATAGGGAAACATCTGAACCTCCCGCAGTCTCGCTGATCTTCAAGGCTAGGTCATTGCCATTATCATAGTAAACCAGGAACACACTGGGATAACTATGTTCGCCCAGATCGACATCTTCCTCAAAGTACAACTCCGGTTTGCGAAGGCTGTCTCTAAACCTGTCATATTCTGCTTGAATGATCTCTTCCGTCGCCAGCACAAAAGTCTTGATCGTGGCTCCGTTCTTAGTTGGTATCTGATGCTTGAGCGCGGTCAGCTTCCCAGCATCCACCATTCTTCTGATCGTCTTCAGATTCTTGTTCATCAGTAAGGCCACCCTATCGATAGGTAGCCAAATAAAATCGACTTTCATGTCCATGTCCAAGTCCTTCAAAAACTGCGACCCACTTGGACATTTCAGTCTAAAATCCTGAAAAATGCGGTCAAGCGCTTGGACATTTTGGCCTCTCATCATAGTTATCAATGAGTTAAGCCTCATTCCTACCCCCGCTTGGACAGGGGTACCCGCTTGGACATTGCCCTTACTTTCCCGATTCTGCACTTCCGATTGGCAGCGTTTCTTGGTAGTCATTCTACACCTCTCTTATGTATTAGTAGGGTGCTAACAACCACAAGAGCAGAACCTTGGGAAGTCCTTTCTGCGAGTTTGCCAGCTTTCTTACGCATTCTCCGGCAATACTTTATAATCCACTTGGGTCACACTATAATCTTTAGTATTGACTCCACACCACCTTGCAGCAGAATGGCATCTGGAACTATTCTTGCAGCCGTGCGGATATAGTCAATAGTAAAGTAACTGTATGGAGACCATGATGAATAAACCGACTATCGGACAACGCCTTAGCCTTGTGATAAAGGCAATGCGACTCAAGGATTACCAGTTTGCCAGTAAGTATGGCATCTCCCGTGCCTCGCTTTCCCGCTACAAACTGAACGAGAGATATCCCGATCCGGAGTTCTTAGAAGCCCTATCCAAAGATCAGATCAATATCCACTGGCTCTTTACTGGAAACGGTTCTATGTATGCCAAGGATGAGTTTCAAGAGCTTCTCCATTCTAATCAAGTCCCTACAAGCCCAACCAATCCAGATAACCCAAACCCTACCATAATCACTCCAATCCTGCATCCTATCACAAATCAGGACTTCGATCCTACCCGGTCTATCACTTTCCCCATAGTAGGAGAGATAGCTGCCGGACCGCCGATGGAGATCAAGGACGAGTGGAGTCAGATGGGGCAGATCCAATTGCCTGTCTCATTCCTACCCGGGAACCCCAAGCAATACACTGTCTTTCAAGTAAATGGCAGGAGTATGGAACCCGTGATCCAACATCAGGACATCGTGGTCATCAAGAGCAATCAGAGATGGGAAGATGCAGACGATAAAATTGCAGTTGTAAGGACTGACGATGGTCTCACCATCAAGAAGGTACAGATCGACCACCACAGGCAACAGATTATCCTCCAACCATTTAATATAGACTATCCGGTTCTTGTTTTAGACTCGGATTGGAATTACGGAGCTTTCCTGATCGGCACAATCGCACTCCAATTGCGCTTTTTCTAATTTCAAAGTTCCATTTTTCCAACTGCTCTTTCCAAAGCCTGTCCAAACGCCTCGCTAATTTGCAGTAATAGTGTCAGCAAACAGTCCAAAAACGTCCAAACAGGCGCTTGGACATTTCCAAAGCCAGTCCATCGTATCTCGCCACCAATCAAAGCTTTATCCCCACTTTCCCCTTGTGTCACTTCTTGCAGCTTTGGGTGTCAGTTTATAATCAAAAGCTGATGGTGGCTTGGTGTGTGGTAACTGATGGTGGCAAATCTGAAACATGCCACGAAACAGCTAGTGCAGTTTGCCGACGGATGGAGTATGTGGCATTGCATAATGACTTCAAACAAGGAGGAAAAGAAAGACATAAGAAAAAAGAATACAAGAGTTATCAACAGGACACCAATGCACGAATCATAATTTTTATCCCCATATACCACAGTTATATACAGAGATTCTGGTTAACACTTTTCAGAAAGTGGAACTAATCTATAAAGGAGAAAACAGAATAATGCAGGATGATATAGTTAGGCTAGAATATTAACGATTGATTCTAACATGTGGAGTGTTAGTTGCCTTGCTGAAGATTAGCAAGGCGTTATATAGAGTGTGTGGGGGAGGCCAGTAAGATGGTCTCACAAAGCAAAGCTTGAAATTTTGAAGGTCTGATGGTTAGCAAAACAAACAGATCGAGTTTCAGCTTATCATTCTACCGAAGAGGGAGAAATAATGAATAAGAACTTAATCATCGTTTTAGTTATTTGTCTGGGGATAGTTTCCGGGCTGTTTGGTGTATTTAGCACAAGTGTAAGTCCGAACGGACATCCTTATAATCCAACATTCCAACAGTGTGAAGATGAAGAGTATATTTGTACACCAGTTCCAACACAATTAGAGGTTGGGAGTTTAATAACTGGGCCTTCAATAAACAGCTATATTGTCTTTAATCCGGGAACTATTCATTTTTCCATTAATAGAATGGAGATCATGTATCAAAACATTAGCGTAATGATAGATAATACATATATTGAAAACTTTCAATTTGGCGGAGGCTATGTTACATTTGATTATTCACTGAGTGTAGGCAAGCATAAGTTAACTGTATGCACTGATTATGAATACGTTCAATTAGAACAATGCAGTGTTAGCTTTGAAGTTGTACCCTATGATCATTATTATGAGAACATGTATTCCAGGATTATTCCAGTAACAAATAATTCATCGCAATATGGGGCTGTGCGCCCTGCTTTGTTTGTTGAAGGTTTCAGTGCACCTGGATTAATCGATGGAGGAGCAAGTTATACAAACTCAATAATCACCAAATGGAGAAATCAATTATCCGACTCAAAGATATACAGGCTGGAACTGGCAAATCCAACTCAAGATATCAGAAACAATGCCATGATTGTGCTTAGCGCGATCAGATTTATACATAATGTGCAACCAGCTAATCAGCTATTAGAGGGAACAAGTGTATTCGGATACTCAATGGGTGGGGTACTGGCACGGTATGCGCTTGCCTTCGCGGAACACTTTAACATTCCTCACTATTGCACACAATACATATCAATCGATGCTCCCCATAGAGGTGCTGCGATCAATAATGGTCTTCAAGATATGTTGTGCAATTTGGCAGAATGGATGGATAATAATGCGAAATATTTTGATATTGGAAATCAAGATCACAATCAGCTAGACCCATACATAGATGGTTTAAAAACTCCAGCTGCTTTACAACTTATAAGAAATAATAAGTTTGCAGAAAATGGAGGAACGGGGTCTTATAATACCGGGTCCACTACCTATCTAAAACTGTTTGCAGAGATTAATGCCGAAGAAAGAAGTATCCTAAACCTAGACAATGAACTGATAAACTCAACCCCGATAGACCCTACTGAACCATCGAAACCTGGATTCCCCTATAAGCAGAATAGCATAAAAAGCTTTGCATATTCGAATGGTAGCCTATATCCTAGCGGTAACCATACTACAGATGATGTGGCATACTACAATATTCATATTCATATTCCCGTGGATATCTTGCCAGATATTACATCCAGCGATCAAGGAACGGCTAGCGCAGAACCGCAGGACTGCCAACCAGGCTCAGTAATAGATGATTTAGGAGCAAAAGATGAATGCCATCAACATAAAAGTGAAGATTGGGGGCATTATGATTTTGATTTGAATCAGTACTTTGCACCAGTACTAGTTCCAACAAGATCAAGTTTGTATCTAAAGGTGAATAACGTTAACGGTAGCAGTCCTATATTTCCATTTAATATATCCAATTTTGAATCTTTATCAGCATACCAAGACTCACTAATTACACATACATATTTTGATAACTTATCTTATGCACCAGCAGCACCGAATCAGGTAACTGAAACAGAAAATCCAGATCATCCGATACCTCACAAAGACCAATTTAATAAATGGAATTGGAGGCATGGTGAGCTTGGATGGACTGGCTATGATTATGATAACTGGGTTCAGAGCAATGTATCAACTGCAAGTAACTGGCTGAACCAGCCAGAGAACAGAGCCGTTTGTATTATCAAAGGGCATGTAACCGGTAGCGAGTTTTCTGAGATATTGGGCACCATGTACATTGACGGGCAAGCTAATCAGGAGTTTTACGTTCAATATGATGGAAGTTATGAGATACCATATCTCTACACTTGCGATTCTGAAGTAAAGCTAGTATTTAACAAACCCGGCTGTTTCCCGTCAACTCGCTATACATCTATACGTTACAATAACGCCATAATACATGACTACACAATTCAGGATGTTAGTATGTATACTTATGATTTAAATAACATTACTGTATCAAGCGATGGGAGTGGTTTGTTCAACACAATACAAGATGCCTTGGATTATGTTTATGAAGTAGCCAATTCACCATCATACCAAAATGAGAGTTTTCGAATAATAGTAAAACCAGGAACCTATATTGAAAACCCCGTAGTTAAAATACCCTCGTCAGGCATTCAATCCTTAACGATTATGGGAGGGGCAGATCAACCCCAGATAGTTGGTGCATATCAAACAGGTTTGGTTAAAAGGGTACTAACAGTTGATAACGATGGAAACCATCCCCTTGGAAGTTTGATTCTTAAAAATCTTACCTTTGCCGGTGGTAGCCTTGCAGGTGGGATTATGTTATACAATAATATCGGTGGTGCTGAGATTATAAATTGCACAATCAAGGACTTCCAGGTACCTTCAGGGTTTCAGTATCAAGTAGATACCACATACTACGATGGCACTGCTATTAAATCTGAATGTCCCACCATAATTCGAAACTGTAAAATATACAACAACCAGGGATACTACGATTCAAGTAGTGTTGTTGGCATCGATAGCGAGGGGTATGATAGCCCCTACAACTCACATGGCATAATTTATATTACAGAATCATCAGCAATTGATCAATGCAAAATATACGATAACGCAGCTTCTATAGCAGGTGCCATATATGTAAATGGTAACGATTGTATTATTCGTGATAACCAGATATTTGGAAACCAGTCACTTTGTCCATCATCTGAAACTATTGCAGTTTGGTGTAGGAATTCCAGTGGAGTGCAGTTATTAAATAACACGTTCTATGATAATTATGGTGCACAAGATAACGATGTTCCTGGTGCTGTGTTAAGGTTTTATAATTGCGGATCAAGCATTGTGCGCAATAACACTTTTACTAATACCCAGACTGAATATTCAGGCGACTTGGCTGCCATCCGGGTTAAAGGCGATACAATTCTCGAAATTTACAACAATGTAATTATGAACTACCCGCTTGCATTATGGAATACAAGCAACTTAACAACCACTAATGCAATGCTGCGCAACAATCTATTTTGGAATAATACAACTAACTTTGCGGGCATTCAATATGATATGAGTTCTAATCCCGGTAATTGTTTGTTCGTTGACCCCAAGTTATCCTCAGATAACACTCCCATGTGGGATGTAACTACCATGTCTCCATGTATTGACAATGGAACCGGGTATAAGGATCCCGATGGCACACCTGCTGATATTGGCGCGGTCACGGCGATAGCGCACGATTTTTGGCGTTATGGTTTCCGGGATGCTACGGCGCAAGATCCGCAGTTACCGATCCCTAAGGATACATGGCATTGGGTTAGCTACCCGGTAATAAACACCCTTACCACGGGAAAGACGATTGCTAACCAATACTTTAGCGCGTTGTTGGGGAAACATAATGTATTTGAGAACAATGGGTGGGTTTCATATCCCGATGTCCTACAGGAGATTCAGTGGAGAGATCAGGATGGTTACAAAAGCATCTATTTATCTGGAACAAATTGGGGACCTTTTGTTGCCCAACACAATGTAACCAGCCCTCAAGGGTATAAGATCAAGCTGCTACCAGGAGATCCGAATCAAGCAAATCAAACACCTGTAACTCTTAGTCACAGCGGATTCAGAACCCCTGCCAATACAGCTTTCAACATTATTGGCAGTCCTAATCCTGCTAACGTGATTTACGAGAATTGGATCGGCTATTTTGATAAGGACAGTGCTATGCCAAACACTGCCTTTGCCTCTATTTGGAACGACATCATTTTTGTTCAGGGCAAGAGTTGGAGCCTTTATAGAGATGAGTCCGGTGATCTTGTTGGCACAATGGGTGCCTTAAACGATGGTGATATGGTGATAATCGCAACCTACAACAACCATAATAGCTTCAGATGGGTGAATACCACGCCGATCCCACCTCACAAAAAATCGATATCAAAGGCATTCGATTTTAAGGAACTTCCGGATTATAAGCCTGTTTACTTAGACCTGTCTGAGATAGATACTGCAGACCTAAAAGAAATAGGCCTGTACCTGGATGGCGTATGTAAAGGTGCAGTGGTTGTGGAAGACAGCCTTGAGATGATCTGTGCGTATCTGGAAGATGATGAGAGCTTGGAAGTGGGCGATGTTGAGCTTGAGTTCGTTTACGAAAGTAAAAGCAATCCCAGACTTATGCAAGCAATGCCAATCAGCAGTTCAAATCTAATCAAAACGAACGTTGGCAGTTTACCTCAATATCCAGTATATCACATTAACGTTAAGAATTCTAATAGTAACAACATGGTAATCCCACTATCTCTGGAGCGTAACTATCCCAATCCCTTTAATCCCGAGACTACCATCAGGTACTCAATCGATGAACCGGGGATGGTGGCACTGGAGATATATAACCTAAAGGGACAATTAGTGAAGACCCTTGCGAAGGGGATTACCGATGCGGGAAGGTACTCTGCAATATGGAATGGAACCGATAACAACGGTAAGCCGTGTGCCAGTGGCGTATATCTATATAAGCTGAATACGAAAAACAAAACAATGGTTCAGAAAATGCTAATGCTTAAGTAGCAGATGATTAGTGGGGGAGGGAGATAGTATCCCTCCCCACCTTATGGAGTTTATATGCCCTGTTGCAAGTACCTCTTTGTCTTGTTTTTGCTGTTTATTATCGCAAGCTTAAATGCTACCACCAGAATTGTGGACATCAATGGCAGCGGGCAGTACACAAGCATTCAA
>CALLHY010000036.1 GCA_938009275.1 uncultured bacterium | reverse complement strand
CTCACTTGATTGACAGTCAAGCTGCATAAGCCACTCGCACAACTCTCCACTTTAGCTCTCGAAACAGATAGTTAAACAGTAAATGAACATACAAACTAGCTATTGAATGAATCACTTACTGGGTGTTTTATCATATCCTCAGGTAGGCTTTCGAGAAGTTCCTTTTGCATGTAATAGACTTCGATCGAACCAGTAGTTTTTCTGTCTGTCCAATAATCACCCTCCAACTTCAGTTTATGTCCTTCAATAATCGAGAATTTCATAGTGCCATAATGATATGGACTTCTTTCTTTTACTATCTGCTTCGGCACACTCATATAAGTATAGTAAAGGAACTTCTGTTGTTGGTCTTTGTCAAGTTTAAAGCAGCAACATTCGCTATGACTTTTCATTTCTGTGGTCATCATTACGCAACTTGTGTTAAGAAGATTCTGTCGGATAGTAAGCATTGCTGGGATAGCATCTAGTTTTTCACCAGTATTAGGGTTAATCCAGGTTGATAAAATACTACCTACCCATGTCCCATTCAGATTCGGAACGTAAACAAGCCATCCCTTAAGTTTAGACCATTTCCATAGCCCAAAAATAAATATGGTGGCTAGCATAGTATCAATAGAAACAACTGTAGAGATAGTCGACAACACATAGTAGAATGTAATTTCTGGGTTTTGTTTAACAAAGTGAATTGCAATAATACATAATGAATCTAACACCACAAGTATCCAAATCAAAGCTTTTACATTTACGTTACTCATAAATCAAAACCCTAAGTATTGCCACATCTTAGCTAAGAATTGATTCACTAATTCAACTGACCACTTTCGTGAAGGGTGAAAAAGATACAATAGCTCAGATACTTCTCCCCATTCTCTGCATAAGCTTGGGTTTAAGGTGTTATGATAGAGGAATATGATGGCTTGTTTCAGTCTTTCAGACCAACTACTATAGTTGTTGTACACATTATCAGGTACATTCCACATCAGGGATTCAAGTAAAAAGGAAGATATTGCTTCGTTTGTCCAAACTCCATCATCTATCATATTGTACCTTATTCTCTTAACTATCCTAGTGAGTCTTTTATATCTTTTCTGTGTTGCGTTGTTTTTTCTCTTATTGTTTTCCACATGCTGTTTCGGGAAGTTGATGACTGGGTCAGAAGTATCAGATATCAACTTGCTACCTAATTCCACCTGTCTCGTGTTCACAAACCTCTTATATAGCCATGTCGGAACTACGTCTGATGAAACCCTATTAGTGTTTTCACTTATGTTTATGCATTTATTTTCTCTACTTACGGCTGTAGCTCCGAATTTATTCACTAAGGCATTCATGACGTCTCGTTTAAACTCAGTGAAAGAATATTCACATGCACCTCCACTTACATATTTACTTTCATCTTCATTTGGAGGTATCTCATAATAGAAGCAATCTGTAAACATAACATTAACATCAACATCACTATTTTGCTTTACATTCGTATCGTTCTCGTAAGAACCTTGGCCAAACACTTCAATGGTTTTACTTTTCAGCACGGGATCACAAGATATAGCTTCTCTGATTTGCTTCACAGCATTTGCTAACCTTGTTTCCTCTGTATTACTTGGAGGTTTTGTGAAACCTGCTAGTTGTTCTTCGGTATATTTACTCATCGTTATCTCCTTAAGCGAGGGGACTTAAAGCCTATGTTTGTTCAACCTACATACTATTGGTCTTTCCGAATGACTTTGAATTCAGCTTGTAGAAGACTAGTCTTTCCTTCCAATTCTATCGTTGTATCATCATAAGAGAAGTTATCTCTGCATTCCGTGTTAATTGGTGGTTTATGTTTGTTGATCATTGCTGCTTCGCACCTTTCTCTGTAGGTACTATCAATAGCTGCATAACTAAAACAAATGCACTCTCCCCTTTCAGTCTTTTTTTCCAATCTTCCCACTTTTCATGCTTCGAGATTCTATCATTTAGGTCTTTTGCTTCTCCAATATATATCAATTCTCTAATACTTAGATTCTTCTTTTCATTGTTGTATGTACAACAATAAACACAGTAGATACCTGAAACGTTCGGTAGTCCGTTTATGTCAACATCTCTCCAGTAACCTTCAAAACTAAGATGAAACTCTTGATGTGCCATGATATATCTCCTTCATATACTTATTTGTCTTTGAATATATTCTGTGTCATGCTTTCTATGTGGGTTTCTATATTATTCGATAGCGTTACATAGAAATCTAAGCCCGTCACCTTTTCCACCGCATCCACGCTACAGGCATAAGCCTGGAAGTCTTTTCCGAAACCTGTTTGGGGGATAAGATAGCCAATTGCTTCAGGCTCTGTTCCATACACCATTATAACCTTATAGAAATACTCCGGCACAGATACTTCATTCTTCCCAATTGTAACAAATGGCTTATCGCTTTTCAGTACAGGTCCGGTAACGATGTATAATGTGTCATATTGCACAGCCAGATTATGCACATACATCTCCAAATTCTTCCAGATTCCGCCATTAAAATCCTGTTTCTGTGGGCTCATATTGGAGAAATAGAAGCAGTCGCGCATTGCTTTTTTGCTCCATGCGTTGTCATTTGCCGGGCATAGGTGCCCTCTGCTGTAGCCACTATTCTTATAATCCTTATCCGTAGCTGAGCCGGTGCTGATTAACGGATCTTCCCTAAAGCGTTCTTTATCGCGTTTAACAACTTTGTTATTCACCTTTTCGGGGGTTAGGGTATAGGCTACCCACTTTGCCTGTTCATCCTTTTCGGAGTAAACTAAAGAGAAGCCAGTATGTTGGATAATTACTTCGCCTTGTTCCAAGGCAGGTAGTTCCAATGCAGTGTTTGTGCCACCCGCAGACAGCATAACCGTCCATAGCAGTAACGTAATGCCAAGTGATAGCCTAAGCTTGTGCCTCATGTGTTCCCTTCTTTGCCCATCTAAAGTGCCTATTGCCAAAAAGCCTTTAGCAGAGCTACTTTCTTTTTTCCGATACAGCTAGTTAACCTCAACAAAGCGAATATCGGTTAGTGTCATTTTCTGTCAAGAATAAATTACAGTAAATCTCACTTCCCCCAGTTTTTCAATCAGGGATTAGGTTGTTCGTTTGCTTGGGGCTAATCCCCATATTGGTACTAGTGTTGGAATTCATCGTGGAGCTTAAGCATGCGTTTGTACATAACATATTTAACTTAAACATCTCTTGTTCCAAGTGTCTAATTCCCATCTCTAACCACCCCCCGTTTATTCATCTATTTCATCTATTCTCATAGTAACCCACTCATAGTAACCCACTCATAGTAACCTACCCCTTTTTCCCTATCATCCCTCTCTCTTACAAGTAAGCATTGTAACACCTATTTGCCGAGACCACGCCGCAATTCTGCCACAACGCGGCGTGATCGTGGCAGGAGTGTGGCAGTATCATCATACATTGTTTCCTTGAAAGATAGAGGGATGTTAAGGTTTTGGTAGTTGGATTCGTGGATTGTTGGATTGTTGGATTGTTGGATTGTTGGACTATTGAGCTTCTTGGTCTTTTGCTGGTTTTCGCTAGTCTTTCGCAATGTCTCACGCAATGACTCAAGTGTGTGCCTTAAGTGTCTCATGTGTTTCGGATGGATTTCGGGTGGATGCAAATACCGCTACTTAACTGACATCACATCGTGCTTGACACATAGATGCCTCCCAATTTAGATGCCACACTAAGAGATAGTATGGATAACTTGAAGTACCTGATGTTGTTAGTCCTGTTGGGAGCATTGCTGCCCATTGCCGCGCAGAACCTTGCGCCGGAGCCCTCTGTGCCAGATTCCCTGTTTGTTCCTGTGTCCGACAGCCTGCTAGTAAATCCTGTTAAGCAAGATTCTCTGGCCTATTTCTCACAGCGCATATACTTCGATTATGATAAGGAGCGCATCTATCTCTATGAAAATCCCCGGATAGTATATGGACAGGCGGAGATTAGCTCCGACTCGCTGCTGCTTGATCTGAAGAGGGATGTGGCATACAGTTATGGTTTTACCCGCATGCGGGATGGAGAACAGCTTTTAATTGGCAGCAACGTTCGCTTCGATATAAATTCCCAAACCGGCATCATAGACGGTGGACAGAGCATGATAGAAAAGGGCTATTACGGCGGGGCAGAGATTCGCAAAACCGGAGAAAATGCCTATGATATAGATGAAGGCACCTTCACCTCCTGCGAGTATGAAGAGCCATCCTACTGGTTTTGGGCCAAAAAACTGCGGATATACAGGGGAGACAAGATTGTAGGCAAGCCGGTAGTGGCTTTCGTTAATCATTTCCCTGTGTTTTACTTTCCCTATCTTTCATTTCCCATCCGGCGTGGCAGACATGCCGGTTTCCTGATTCCCGAACCGGGTTATAACAGCACCGATGGCAAGTATTTGCGTGATATTGGCTGGTATTATCCCTATAAAGACTTCGCAGATATGATAATAAGCCTGGATTTGAATGAGAAGACCGGTTGGAAAAGTGGGCTTAGGAGCAGCTATATAAAACGTTATCATTACTCGGGTGCTTTCAATGCCACTTTTCAGCGCAATATAAGTTATGCCGTTACGAATAACGATTGGTCTTTGCAGGGTTATCATCACCACGATTTGCCCAATCGTGCAGCCTTGGATGTGAATCTGGACTTCATTAGCAACAAGCGGATATGGGAGGGAAGTGACGATATAAATCAGAGCCTTGCCCAACGCCTAACCTCCAGTATAGCCTATAGGAAGCCTTTGGGTTCATCGTACCTTAATGTGGGTAGTGTATATACTCAGGACATTGTGAATGACAGAGCTTCGATAAGCCTGCCCAGTGCTTCGTTTAACTTTCCGTCACGACCTATTGCTGAGCTATTGTCTGCTTCTTCGGATAGTTGGCTGAACAATCTCAGCTATAACTATGGCATACGCATGGATCACATTGGTGAACTGCGTGACCCTGGCTATAGCTTCCTGGATGTGCTGTGGGACAATAGTAAAGACCCCGCCGACCCCAGCGGACAGCAATATCTGAATGAACATCATATTGGAATCAAGCAAAGCTTAGGTCTGGCATATAGCTGGAAATACAGAGGTTGGCTTAATATGCGCCAGGGTATGGACTTTCAGGAAAGCTGGATGGACAGGGATAGGACAGGCAAGAATATGGTGCGGGGTGGGGACTATACTGCCTACGCCGCTGCGAACTTTAACGTTTATGGAGTGCGAAACTTTTCAAACTTTCCCATCAAATCCATTCGCCATATACTAAGCCCTTCTTTTGGAGTTAATTACTCTCCTGATACGCGCAATAATGCCGATTTGTACAGCTTTGGCAGCATTGGTGTGCGAAGTGGGGAAAAGGCGTCTTCATTTAACTATTCCCTAGACCAGAAGTGGCAGCTAAAATACACACGTGGTGGAACAGAATATAAGCTTAATGACTTGTTTTCCTTGAATAGCAGAGGCTCGGCAAACTTGTATAAAGCCGATAAGAAGTTTGGCAGTGTATCGCATAGCTTAAACTTCCGTCCGGGGAGCATCTCTTTAGGCAGTCTGGATATAAATCCCGATAAGTTCAAGCTGGGAGACCTTAAACTGGGCTATTCGGCGCAGTTCAGTGCTCAACAAAACCCTTATAACGTTACTTGGAAAGAGTTGGATATTCGCAATCAGTACTTTAGCCAAAGCATATCGCTGGGCGGAAGTGCACCATATAAGAGCTATTTCCCTAAGCCACTTAACAAAGCTTTCAGCAGCTTCGATGAGCCTGATAGTTTGGGCAATGATACTGGCTTTTTCGAAGATATGGCATCCGATAATAGTTGGAGCATATCTGTGGCTCACAATCTGTATGCACCCAAGGACATATTCAAGGCTCAGAGCAGCAATATCCGCCTTAGTCTATCGGCAAGGATAACTGAGAACTGGGGATTAAGCTATAATAATTACTACAACATAAAGAGTAAGGACATGATATCACAGAGCTTTCACCTAACCCGCATGCTGCATTGCTGGAAGATGGAGATATCCATAAACAGGCGCAACGAGTATTGGGATTATCGCATTGTGCTGTTTAACACCTTGCTCCCAGATGCATTGAGGTTTCAAACACGTGATAGCAAAAAGTACTAACCGAGCCATATTTCTGGATAGAGACGGGGTGCTAAGCCCAGACGAATTCGGCTACATCAGCAATCCAGAGCAGTACCATCTATATCCCTACACCGGTGAAGCTTTACGTTTACTAAAGAGCATGGGCTTCCTGCTGTTTGTAGTTACCAATCAATCGGGTATAGCCAGGGGTTATTTTGGCGTGGAACAGCTTGAAGCAGTTCTGAACCGGATGAAGAACTTAGTGGCTGAGCATGGAGTAGAACTCGACGGTGTGTTCTATTCTCCATATTTCAAGGAAGGCACTATTGAGCCATATAACATAGACCATGAAGACCGCAAGCCGGGAATAGGCATGTTCAAACAGGCTTCGCAGCGCTTCAGTTTCGATAAGCATCGGTCTTGGATGATTGGCGATAGGGCTACTGATATCGAATTTGGTAAAAATGCCGGACTGAAGACAATTCTGCTGTTAAGTGGAAATGGTTCAAAGGAATTTGCTGCCAGTTTGTCTGATGGCGCATTGAAGCCGGATTATATCTGCGAAAACCTCTTAACTGCGGCTGCCTTGATAAATAAGTATCAGTTATGAGCCCTGTCCGTAGTTATGGCATTGTAAAGTTTAGTAAGTTTACTCACTCAGAACAGATAAAGGCTATAGATAAGCTTATTGGCGAACTGGAGCTCTGCCTTTCGGACAGCGTTAAGTACCGGGCGGTTGTTGAGAATATACTCGAGCTACTCCCTTTACTTAAGGGGGAGCTACCTATTAAGTTGCAAGCATTTGTACAGGCAATTAGCCATGATATGACTGCTCATGAACTTCTGCAACCTCTTGGCGAGTACTTTTCTACCTGCACTCGCAAAGACAATCAGCTTGCAATAAAAACTGGGGATGGACAACCTGATGATTTACCTGAACATAGTAACCGGGCTGCGGGGATAACTCTGGTATGTGATAACCTGCGGTCTGTGTTCAATGTCGGCTCGCTATTTCGTAGCGCTGAGTGTTTGGCAATAGCTGAAGTGCTGCTTTGCGGTATCAGCCCTATGCCCAGCCATCCCAACATGAGCAAAACGGCAATGGGAACGGAAACCAAGGTTAAGTGGCAGCATTTTACCAGCACATATGATGCCATAAGCTATTGCCGGGGGAAAGGGCTTAACATCTATGCCTTGGAGACAGTATGCGAGGCAAAGTCTGTTTTTAAAAGCACATTTATATTGCCAATGGCGCTGGTAGTTGGCAATGAAAGCCTTGGTATCAGCCCCGAAGTGCTAAGTAAGTGTGATCACTATATAAAACTTCCAATGCTTGGGTGGAAGAATTCACTGAATGTATCAGTGGCAACAACGGCCGCTTTGTATCATATTGTATTTGGAGCAAAACATGGATAATAAAGAATATTACGAAAAGCTAAGCAATGAGCTGAACAGCCATTCAGCTATCTGGCAAGCTACTGTGGTGGCAAGCGATGGCTCTACACCCGCCAAGTCCGGCATGAAGCTTGCCATACCATTGAATGCTGAAGCTTTTGGCAATCTGGGTGGGGGAGAAATGGAACACAAGGTGATAAATCTCGTGCGAACTGATAAGCCAACAAAAGCCCAGCTTTATAGCTTTAACCTATCGGATGGCGGGGCTAAGGCTGATTATAGCACCTCCATGATTTGCGGTGGGCAGGTAAGTGTGTTTATTGAAGCGCTGCATTTGGCTCAACAGCTGTTTATTATCGGTTCGGGACATTGCGGAAAGGCTTTGGGACACCTGGCGAAGCTGGCGGGTTTTAAGGTGTGTCTGATAGACAACCGCCCTGAGATTATCGCCTCAGACCTCAGCCAATACTGCCATAAAGCTGTTTTCCACGACTACAATGGTCTTGCGGATGTGATAGACTTTAGTGACTCGGCTTATGTGGTAATCATGACCCATGGACACCTTCACGATAGGGAAGTGCTGCAACAATGCCTTAGGCAAGAAACAGCCTATTTGGGCATGATAGGCAGCAAGACCAAGGTGGCTCAGACCTTTGCTACCCTAAAGCAGCAGGGCTTTAGTGATGATGAGCTATTAAGGTGTCACGCCCCCATTGGGCTAGCCATAAATTCACAAACTCCCTATGAGATAGCAGTAAGTATAATGGCGCAGATAATTGCCCATAGAAACAAGGACAGGGTAAAAGAAGCTTAAGCGTTGTAGCATTTATCAACCATAATAAAAAACGGGTGAGGAACAATGTCCTTCACCCGTTAATTTCTGTTGGGTTATCTCTATTCGAAGCGCAGGATAAGGAAGGATGGTTGCTTGTTGGTATCCAGCACATATAGGCGGATGGTTTTGCGCTTCTCTTTTTCCATGTTTGATTTAGCATCTTCGATTGCAGTGCTGAATTCTTTGGGGCTGTTTACCTCAACACCATCGATGCTAAGAATAACAAAGCCAACTCGTAAACCAGATTGGGCAGCGGGAGAATTGGGCTCTACTTTACTAACAACCACACCATTCTCGCTGCTAATGCCAAGCCTTTTGGCTACAGCACTATCCACTGCTTCCACGCTAATACCGGTAGCCATACCGCTTTTGTTTTCTCCGGTTGCTGCTACAGTATCGTCTGGGAAAGCCTCTAATACCATTTTAACAGTTATCTCTTTGTCGTTTCGTATCACTTTAAAGGGTATTTCTTGTCCTATCTTGGCGGTTGCAATGGCAATTCTAAATTTTGGGACGGAAGGTATCTTTTCCCCACCGATTTCCAGGATGATATCGCCTATCATAATTCCAGCTTTCTCAGCAGGTGAGTCTTTCTCAACTTTGGACACAAGCACTCCAGACACTTCCTTAAGATTAAAGGATTCCATCAGGTCAGGAGTAATCTCCTGGGGCATTATGCCGATGTAGGCGCGGGTAACCTTACCGCTGGCAACGAGATCATCCACCACTCTTTTGGCAAGGTTGATGGGAATGGCAAAGCCGATACCAACGTTTCCGCCGTTATTACTGGCAAGTGCAGAATTGATGCCGATTACCTCACCTTTTATGTTCAAGAGTGGGCCTCCGCTGTTACCGCTGTTTATGGCGGCATCGGTTTGGATGTAGTCCTGATAAATGGGTGAATTGGTGCCCAGATTCAGATTAGCACGGCTGGTAGCTGAGATCACACCCAGGGTAACAGTTCTATCCAGTCCTTCACTAAAGGGATTGCCGATGGCTATTGCCCATTCGCCAATTTCCAGTTTATCAGAATCACCCAGAGGGGTTACAACAGCTTTCTCGCCTTCTTTCATCGTTATCTTGATAACTGCTACGTCAGTATTAGGATCCAGACCAACCACTGTGGCGGTATAGGTAACTTTATCGGCCAAGGTAACGGTGATAGTACCTTCTCTGCCCTTCTCCACAACGTGGTTGTTGGTCATAATAAAGGCTTCACGTGTAGAGGCGTTGTATTCATATATAAAGCCACTTCCCATCGATACTACAGGGCGGGATTGCTGACTGGGAGGTTGGGGGAAGAACTGGCGAAAGAAATCGTCATCGAAAAAAGGATTGCGATAGTTTTGCACTACGGCTTTGGATTCTACACGAATTTGAACCACTGCTTCACGAACATTCTTAACCACTTGCACTACTGGGCTGGGTGAGGTGGCATCGATCATGGGAACTTTGGCACTTGCACAGCTCGATAAACTTAGAGCTAAAACAGCCAAAGCTATGGATTTCCACATCTTCATAGTAATTCTCCTAACAATTAATGTGATTTTGGACGGTTAAAAAATACAAAAACATAAGTCGGGAAAGCCCCGTTAATCAAGGTCATTTATGGACAATTTATCCCGTATTGGGCTGTAAGTCAAGAAAAAAGTTACACGTATTTACTATTTCTTTCATAGGTGCTAAAGCCATCAGCAAGATTGACAGATTTATGCAGCTTTTCATAATTGCATCCATGAGCAGTGAAGCTAAAACCAATACAACTGGGATATCACAAAGTGTAAAATTCCTGAAAGGAGTTGGAGAGCATCGTGCCCGTTTGCTGGCAAAGCTGGGAATACATACGATACAAGACTTAATGGAGCATTTTCCCCGGGCTTATATCTCCAGAAAGCTAAATCCCAGCTTGTTCGACATCAAGCCCGGAGACCTGCTTGCTTTCACAGCACTCATCTCCTGGGTGGATACCCGCGCAACCTCCAAAGGGAAGACAATTCTGAATGTTGGGGTTAGCGATGGTAAGGTAGCCCTTATCTGCTCTTGGTTTTCCTATCCGAAGGCTTATGAACAGCTATTTCAGCCCGGGAAAATGGTGTGGCTTAGTGGGCTGTTGTCCGAATATAATGGCCAATACCAGCTTATGCATCCCGAGTTTGAATTTGTAGAAGATGATGATGAGCCAGCAGGAAGCTTTTGGAGAGACAGAGACCTTTTGCCTGTGTATCCTCTTACGGATGGAATAACCCAGAAAGTGATGCGTGGTCTGGTGCTAACTGCGTTTGCCACCTATGCAAGCCAGATACATGAAATGTTACCCGATAACATTTTGGCAAAGAACAGCTATCCTCCCCGTAAAGCTGCCCTGCAAAAGATGCATTTCTGCACCAATCCTGAAGAAGTGGATGCCGTGCGTAACCGTTTTGCCTACGAAGAGCTATTTTATTCCCAGTTACTATGGGCCAGGCATAAAGTATTCCATAGCGAAAAGCATGGGGGTATCCATTTCGAAAATAGAAAACAGCTAACCACTACGCTATATCATAAGTTACCCTTTACCCTTACTGGTGATCAGAAAGCGGCTTTGCGTGAGATATTTAGCGACATGTGTTCAACAACACAGATGAGTAGGCTGCTGCAGGGAGACGTTGGCAGCGGAAAGACTGTAGTAAGCCTTTTTGCCATGTTGCTGGCGGTAGAAAACGGTTACCAGGCAGCACTTATGGCCCCTACTGAGATTTTGGCAGATCAGCACTATCATACCATTAAAAGGCTGCTTGCCGGTATGGAAATTCAGGTTAGCATCATAAAAGGTGGCAACTACAAGGGCAAAAACCAGATAAAAGACGACATTGCAGAAGCTAGGGCTCAAATAGTAATCGGCACCCATGCTTTGCTCCAAAAGGACATCGTGTTTGCCAAACTTGGCCTGATCTGCGTGGATGAACAACATCGCTTTGGGGTTGAGCAGCGTACAATTTTGGCAAGAAGAATACCTAACCCCGATTTGCTATACCTTTCTGCCACTCCCATTCCGCGATCATTGGCAATGACAGTATTTGGTGATCTGGAGGTTAGCCGCATAGCTGAGCTTCCGCCCACCAGAAAGCCTGTTCAAACAATGGTTCGCGCCTCCACCAAGATTCAGCTTGTTTACGATGCTGTAGCCAAAGAACTTCAGCATGGAAGGCAGGTATATATCGTTTGTCCACTGGTGGAAGAATCGGAAAAGCTTGCCTTGCTGGATGCTCAGAGGCTGTATGAGCATATATCGAAGAAGGTTTTTACCAGCTATCCCTGTGCTTTACTGCATGGCCGCATGAAGCCAGGTGAGAAAGATGAGATTATGCTTAAGTTCAAAGCCAAAGAGTATATGGTGCTGGTATCCACTACAGTTATCGAGGTCGGCGTAGACGTACCTGATGCCAGCGTGATGATTGTGGAACACGCCGAGCGTTTTGGCTTAGCCCAATTGCACCAGCTTAGAGGCAGGGTGGGCAGAGGTGGCGACCAATCCTATTGTTTCTTAATTGAACATCAGCCAATTGGTAAGATCGCACGCGAAAGGCTGAACACCATGGTGCGCACCAACGACGGCTTTGTGATTGCGGAAAAAGACTTGGAACTGCGCGGACCCGGAGAGATGTTTGGACACGAGCAGTCCGGCATGCCCCAGTTTCGCTTTGCCAATATTATTAGAGATCAAGCCCTGTTAGTAGAAGCCCGTAAGGATGCCTTTGCGATTGTGCGCAGTGATCCCCAATTCACCAATCCCGAACTCGAATCTATAAAGACTGCCTACGAGCGTATATATACCAAAAAGGAAGAGCTAATCCTATATTGAAAATCCTTTAACCAATTACTAATGAATTACGGATGAAATACGCATCTCATTAGTAATTCATCCGTATTTCATTAGTAATTCTTTCGAGAAAGCTCCAGCCAGCAATTACGTATTGCATATCAATTACAAAGCCATGTGTAGGAGCAACAATTTGCTTGACCAAGATGTAATACTTGGGCTAATAGCTTCAAAACTATATTGGAGCTATAGATGAAAATGTTAATACTTATTCTATTAATGCTTAGCCTTGGAGTTGCTATATGGAGCGAGAACACAATCGAAGGTACGCAAAGCATTATGGGTGAAAGCGCTGATGCAAACACGCAGTATGAAAAGGCAATGAGCTATCATTTGGGGCTTTTTGTGAGTAAAGACTACAGAGAAGCGCACAGATGGTTCAATCTTGCTGCCAGACAGGGCCATGCCAAAGCGCAAAACTTTCTTGGGCTTTACTATGCCAATGGCTTGGGAGTAGAAAAAGACATTGCCGAATCAATTAAGTGGTATCGCTTAGCTGCCGATCAGGGATTGGACAAGGCTCAGTTCAATCTGGGACTTAACTATTACCATGGGATTGGTCTCGATAAGAATTATGACCAGGCTGCGAGGTTCTACCAGCTTGCCGCGGAACAAGGCTTAGCCACTGCTCAGTATAACCTCGGTTTATGTTATTATACTGGTGAAGGAGTAGCAAAAGATGTAAGCCAGGCAGTTAAATGGATACGCCTATCGGCTTTGCAAGGAGACGCATGGGCTCAGCATAACATGGGAGTATTCTACGAACAGGGAGAGGGTGTTGAAAAGGATATCAAAGAAGCCTACAAATGGTATTATCTGGCTACCACCAATGCTTCTGAAGACGACCAATATGAATTTTCCAAGCGCAAATATAGCGTAATGAAACAATTAAGTGCTGCTGAAGTAGCTAAAGCAGAAGAAGAGGCTAAGGCTATAACAGACAAGTAGCGGGGTTTGGATAATCGTAACCTGTATGTAAGGGCTAATGAGAGTAGCATGACCCTGTATGAG
>CALLHY010000035.1 GCA_938009275.1 uncultured bacterium | reverse complement strand
AGCTCTTGACCAACTGCCCCTTTAGATTATATATGCTAATCTCAGCGGAGCTCTTTGCCGTAGCTTGAATTTCTATGTTGGTGATACCGTGCATTGGATTGGGGTAGATGCTTGCAGATAGAACAGGGCTAATCATTGTTTCGCTTTCCTGTCCACCAGATAGGCTAACAAGTGAGAATAAATGCCTGCCATTATCAACAATCGAGTTATTGATGTCTATCGATGCAGACGAGAACTTCTTCTCCAGATAGTTACTATTCTTAGCACCCGAATACAATACATAATTATACTCATCGGGGGATGAGTTGTCATACACCTGCAAATTGATGGGATATCCATTAAACTTTAGTGCGCCAACACATACACCGTCTTTTAGCACTCCGATTTCATCAAAGCTCGGGTTGTCCGTTATCGATGCGATCACTATGGCTTGGTAATCAGGCTGTTCTTCGTACTGGAAATATACTGTGGCTTCCTTAACAAAGCTTTGTGTTCCGGCTGAAGCAGACCAAGTGAAGTTTGATAGGGTTTGGTCAACATATACCTTATACATCTTACCATAGTCTAAAGTACCTGTTGCGCCTTGCTGAATGTAGCCATACCACTGCCCTTTGTACTTGTATCTATACCAGTCTTGAGCATATATAGCAGTTATGTGTGAGTAGTTGTTCCCAAAGGCATTTTCTGGTGTCTGTGAGTATGGGATGAAGTATGGCACCCAGTTCTCGTTGTTTTGGTATAAACTCAATGTAGTACTATATGGGGTTCTTTGACCATAAGTTGAATATTCATATGCAGGAGAAGCACTACTCATGTTTAAAATATAGCCGTTAGTTCTGGTTAGAACAGCATCGTTGTGCCATGCATCGCTTTCATGGTCATAGCTCCAAGGTGGTTGCAGTTGAGTCAAATTTTTCGTCTGTAGTGATATCGCATACTGATTGACATCCCTAAGAGTATAATCGGGATCAAGACCATATGTGCCTTCCAAAACCGGAAAACCAACCCAGTTCAAACCTTGTTTCAATTCGAATCTGACAGGGACACTGTTATCGGCGTTGTAGGTAATCTCCATTTGCCCTTGCGTTGGGAAGTAATATAGGTTATGGGCATCAAAAGGTGTCCACCCGGTCTCTATGGCGTTACTGCTGCGTATCAAATAGCTTATTAGATCGATACTACCTTGATTAGCTTTGTAAGACATGAGATGCTGGTTACCTTGGGTGTAATCCATTTCATTTGTGTAGGCATAAACGCCACTTCCATCAGAGAAAAAGATGTTTTTATGCCCAGAAATATTGTTGGTTGCAAGGGCAGACAAACCCGCAACCAATCCGTCTCTAACATTGTTATCACATTCTTCAATGTGCATTACCAGCCACAGAAACAGATAATCTGAATCAACATAGTCATTCATACACTCCTCTACGGAATAGTATGTGGGAGATCCGTTTATGATGTTTTGTATGTCGTAGTTCTCTAACCATGTATAAAATTTTGTTACATTGACCATAGCTGATTTGCTTACTCCGCCATGGTGGGTAAAACTATAATCTGTAGTATCAGGAACACCATTCACTGTGATAACAGACCTATATATTAAAGGTGCGAAGACTCCTTCAGGCTCATTAGCGGTTTGTGATCTTTTGCGAACGTGCCCAATGAATATCTTACCGAGTTTAATCTTTGCGTTATGAACGAAAGAGAAAAGGTTTGCTGAATTGTTACCCAGATCACCTACTTTACGGTATAAATGGTTGTTACCATTATATGTAACCGCATCAATTGCCCCTTGATAATCAAGTACCTTATGTGAATGACCTGGATAACCGCTCTTGTGATAATAAATCATTCCATGTCCATCTGGATTGGATGAACCTTTTTGCCTTAACCAGTTAGATTCGCCATCACTGGTTCCATCCCCTATTCCGCTCAAGGATTCCCAAAGCTCGTGAGTACCATTACATACAACTGATGTCATGGAGCAAGCATAAATTGGGGTTATTTGGGATATCATAAGCATCATACTCAGCATAAATGTTATCAGGAAATATTTCATAATAGGTCTCCTTACTTAGTGTGATTTGTAATTGTTACATAATATACAGATTCAAGGTGAGTATTATCTTCTCGCCAGATTTGGTTATCGACGCTCTAAGTTTAACTAGCCATATAGCTACAAATACCATATTTTGTTTTCTCCTTCATAGATTAGTTCCACTTTTTGAAAAGTGTTAACCAGAATCTCTGTATATTACTGTGGTATATGGGGATAAAAATTGTGGTTCGTGCATTGGTGTCCTGTTGATAACGCTTGTATTCTTCTTTCTTATGTCTTTCTTTCCTGTTTGTTAGAAGTCTTTATGCCATGCCCCATACTCCATCCGTCGGCAAACTGCACTAGCTGTTTCGTGGCATGTTTCAGATTTGCCACCATCAGCCACCAAGCCACCATCATGTGTTGTAATGTGTTGTAAGTTGGATTCCAGTGGATTCATGGTTTTTTGAGATTATTGGATATTATTACGAGGTAATTAGTCTGAGATTACACCTGATTTTTCAGGTTAGTATAAGCTTCAAATCATAATCTAAAGGCACTAATAATCACTGTCTGACTGAATTTCAGAGGGATGTGTAACTATTAGGTTTCACACCCCCCTCGTTATCTCACATAAATATAACCAGTTGGATTTCATCATGCCATTTGGCATTGTATGGATTGATATTACAGATCGATATGGCACTGAGATGGAGCAAAAGCATCAGTTAGTTAATGTTCATATCATGTTCATTTAACTGATGAGATCAACATAGATCAAGCTTGTGGATAGAAATTGTGGTGACGAGGACGTCCCCACCCCAATCATAGGGGATATGTTGGTTGCGTATGTATTGGTGGGACTAAGTAACCAAGTAACAAGGTGACAGAGTAACGATGTGGATAGAGGTGTATCGTATCTTTGCGAAGCTAAGAGAGCGTGGAAAAGTGGGAGAGTGAAAGAGTGAAACACGGCTGGGCACAGAGTGATGGGATGTCAAGAATATATGTTGTCGAGAAGTAGAGGGTCGAGAAGTCGAGAGGGTCGGGAGGGGCACACGCTGTGCACCTCTCAACCCCTCGCCCCCTATCACGCCAGCACTCCAGTACGTCAGCCCTCATATCATCAACACCATCTTGCCCTGGCATTGCTGCTTTACCGCTTACTGATAGCGAATTGGACAGGGGCTCATCGGGGGTTCATCGGGCTTTTGCCCGTTCAGCCCCCGATGAACCTCACTTCGAATCAGGTTCGAGGGGCAAGGAAGACTAAGCCTGTAAATAACCATTACGGATATGGGAGTTATCCATTACTGTCACGACATTCAGCAAGATAGTTGTGGACAGGTAACGTAGCATTCCAATGCTACGAAGAATATAGTGACAGAGTAACGAAGGGAGGAAGTAATGGAGTAACGAGTTACAGTGTAATATGTTAATCCACAACGTATATGTATCTCTTTTTCCTCCTTTACTCTTTGATAATATATCGTCGCCCACGAGGGGCTTGTAAAGGGCTGGGTTCCTGTCTCCACGGGAACGACAATGCGGTATTAACCAATTAACCTGTTAATCTGTTAATCTGTTAACCTGTTAACCTGTTAACCTGTTAACCTGTTAACCTGTTAACCTGTTAA
>CALLHY010000034.1 GCA_938009275.1 uncultured bacterium | reverse complement strand
TTATGCTAAAGAACGTTCGCATGCATGAGCTTAGCCCCAGGAATTGTGCGGTTATCGACATCACGTATGTTACTAACTGTGATTGGGATGGATTGATTATCGAGGATTTCACGACTATTAAATACGGTTTTTTAAGAAGTGACGGTATATTTGAAGGGAGTATCAGGAATAGTACGTTTAGAAACGCAACATCAACCTATTACAGTACTCAGTCTTGGGCTATGCCACTAGTGATGATCTCAGTCGGCAGATACCTTATTCTTCAGAACAGTATTATTTCTAACATCGTTATGATGGATGATGATACGCACGCGATCCAGATAGCTTCGGTTCCTTCGCCTACATATTCTCAAACCTTTTCTTTGGTTAATTGTTTGTTTTCTTCGATTCATTGTAACGAACATGCAATTCATATTTCTGGACGTAACTCGCCAGTTGTGAATGTTGCAAATTGCACATTTGCCGGGCACACAGGCAACGGAAAAGCTTTTTTGGTACGTGGTGATGTAACAATCTCCAACAGCATATTTTACAACGACCGTTACGTTGAGATTGCAACAATACCTTTGGATGGGACAGGTATCCCCACTACACTAACGCTAAACAATAACCTTATCCGCAATGGTTACAGTGACATCTGGCAAGGTATTGGGAGCACGGTTAATTACTCTACCACTAATATCACTGGCAATCCCCTTTTCCAAGGTGGTGATGATATACACAATCCACTTCACTATAGCCTGTCGAGTGCTTCCCCCTGCATAGACGCGGGAACACCGGACATAAGCGGCCTAAGCCTGTTGCCTTATGACCTGGCGGGTAATATGCGCGTGTGGAATAGTGTGATAGACATGGGCTGTTATGAGTATGGTGCACCCCCTGTGGCGAATGATGATCCCGTAATCCCTCAGCTTGGCGGAGGTATATCTGCTACTAACTATCCCAATCCCTTTAATCCCGAGACTAGCATTCGCTTCCATTTGCCTGTGGGTGGATTAACAGAGCTTGGCGTGTATAACCTGAAGGGGCAATTGGTGCGCAAGCTCTTATACTCAGATATGACAGCGGGAATGCATACAGTGCAGTGGGACGGCAGAAATAAGCATAATCAGCCTGTAAGCAGCGGGATGTATCTATACCGGATAGAAAGCAGCAAGCAGCAATGTATGGGAAAGATGGTGCTGATGAAATAGGTGCTGGTGAGCTGGTGTGCTGGTGTGCTTGGGTGCTGGGATTGAGAGGGAACGTAGCTTTCTGTAGCTACGAAATCGTGGAAAAGTGGAAGAGTGGAAGAGTGAAACACGGGCTGGGCATACAGTGATGGGAAGTCGAGAGGTCGAGGGGTCGAGAGGGGCTGATGCTCTGGAAAACATTGGTGTTAATTAGTGAGATTCGTGGATAAATAAGGGCTGGATTCCCGCCTCCGCGGGAACGACAGGGAGTGTAGGCGTGATATGAGTCGAGGGGATAGGGGTAGGGGAGCGATCCATTACTGGGCTCCCCTCCCTCCGAACCGTACG
>CALLHY010000033.1 GCA_938009275.1 uncultured bacterium | reverse complement strand
CGACCACCGAGATCTACACTCTTTCCCTACACGACGCTCTTCCGATCTGCATATCGTTATTCAAGCTAATCTGCTGTGCTCCCGCCTGAACTGAGGTAGCGGGATCCATGTAGATATATGAACCGCTAAGGCTTAGGGATGGCAATACCGTGGATATAGCATTGGTTCTACCCCATCTGGCAGCATTGTAGGCAGCTTCTTTGGCACCATAAGCAGAGTTCTGCCTTAATGCTAATTCTCTGGCTTCGGTTAGGCTAATGCTCTGTAGCCCGGTAAATGCCTCGTCCTGCGCCCACAGCCCTGCCATGCCGAGTAAGAGCAGCATTAGTAATATGTATTTGTTCACAAGCTCTCCTCTTCGCTTAAAAAGAAACTATCCTGATTGCCAGATGCAACATCCGCCCGCAGTTCACGCAAGCTTTCCAACTCCATCCTGGCGCAACGCTCGCCCAATGCCATCATGTGCATATGAATAAATGGCACCTTATCTTTATCCAGCGTCCACATCAGCTCTTTTCTTTCCTGCTTAATCTTGCCAAAATGCTCTATGCAGCCTATACGCTTGTCTATTAGCTGTAGCATTTCGGATTTCTTCATCACTTTTTTGGCAAACATCAAGGTAAACCACCATTCATGCCCGTGTTTCCCCGTTTCTTCCAGATATCCGCGCACTGCCTCGGCAAGATACTTCCTGCCTTTGCTTTCCAGATGATACACCATCCGCGGTGGATTGTTGCTTTCCCGCACCTCTTCTCCGCGAATGTATTTCTTCTTTTCCAGTGTTTGGATTGCTTTGTAGATGGCAGGCAAGGTAACCCCCGCCCATAATGGTAGCTTAAACTGATCTACTAATTGCCCAATCTGATAGCCATGCATCGGCATTTCGCCAATCAGGCTAAGCACTATCAGATGCGCTTTGGACATATAAACCTCTCTATTATCATGTTCACTACTAAACTGTTTAGTAGTAAAGATAACAATACTCGCCCATTACGCAAGGGGAAAATTGAGATATTATGCAGATATGATTGAATTAACTTACTCAGTTTGCCTTATTCTAAAGACAATACGCCAGCGATAACCCTCAATAACTCTTTCTGGGAAAACGGTTTGGATAGGTAGTGACTAAAGCCCATAGACAAAAACATCTCTTTATCGCCAACCATGGAGTACGCCGTTATTGCTATAATTGGTATCTGTTTATACCCATCAATCTGCCTGAGTTCGTTCACCACTGCCAAGCCGTTCATGCCTGCTCCCAGGTGAATATCCAGCAGCACCAGTGCATATTGCCTGTTGCGAGCAAGACCAATCCCTTCTTCCCCGCTGAGAGCATAGTCTATATCCACTAATTTATCCATCATTACTTCAATAAGCTTATGACTAACCACATCGTCGTCTATCAGCAGTATTCGTGGAAGCACTGGATTGGGCTTTGAGCATGGACTGTCACTACTGAGTCCTGACTGATCAGTACCTGGAAATTCTGTCCAATCATCTTGTAAGTATTTTTTGGGGAAACTGACAAAAAACTCGCTTCCCTTACCAGGTTCACTGGTTAGTGATATCTTTCCTCCCAATAGCTCCACATAGCCTTTGGAAATGGTTAGCCCCAGTCCTGTTCCCTCATAGCTGCGTTCATAGCCTTCGCTGCCCTGGCGAAAAGCATCGAATATCACCTCGTGCTGATGTTTGGGTATGCCAATACCGGTGTCTGCAACCTTAATAACCACACAGTTATCTATATTGTTAATATCCAAGCCAAGGCTAATTGTTACCTCGCCCTGGTTAGTAAACTTTATGGCATTGTTTACAATGTCATTTACTACATGTTCCAAGAGGTTGGCGTCAGTTAACAGATGTAAAACAGATACGTCGGAAACAAACTTCAACGACAAATTCTTCTTCTTTGCAGGAGGCATAAACAACTTTATTAGCCGCGCAAGAAACCCATTCAATTCCACTGGATTAAGCTTGATATCCTGTTTGTTGGCTTCCACACGAGAAAGATCCAGTATCAGATTAAGGGTCTGTAACAAGCGCTTTCCCGACGAATGTATGGTTTTCGCCATTTCTTTGGTGTTCTCGTCTTGCAAGGTAGATAGCAGAATCTCCGAAAAGCCCAATATTCCGTTCATGGGGGTGCGCAGTTCATGGCTCATATTAGCAAGAAACACCGATTTCAGCCTATTTACCCGCTCAGCTTCTTCTTTGGCGCGGATTAGTTCGTTGGTAATACGTTTCTGGGTGGTTATATCTCTAACGATGTTCAAGAACAGGTCGTCTTCCACCTGAACAAAGCGCGATTCAAAATACTCGGCACTGCCTACCTCCAGCCGATACTCGTAGGTGTATGGCAAACCGCTGCGTTTAACTTTGTCCATAGCATCCAGGGCTGTACGAAAAAGCTCCTCTGATATGTATTCACTCATGTTGGTGCCAACCATCTCATCAGGAGTTCGCAGCAACAAACTATCATCGGGCGATTTGCATGCTATGATGTCACCTCGGGAATTAAACAGGAACATTACATCAGGATTTGCTTCCAGCAGCGCGCGATAGCGTGACTGGCTTTCCAAAAACGCCTTTTCTATTGCCTTGTCCTGAGTTACGTCTCTGGCAGAGCCAACTGTGCCGATAATCAGCCCATCATCATTATACAACGGAGCTTTATGAACATCCAGACAGCGAATTTCTCCCGAAACAAAATACACCTCTTCGAAACGCTGGGGAGCATTGGCATGAATCGTGCGGGTATCCGTTTCCCTGCATTTATCGGCATTATTACACCACGGAGTTTCACCACTGTGCTTACTACATGCCCGATCGGCAAAATACTTGTCGGTTTTGCCCACCGGTTCATCGGTGTTAACTGCGTCCAGAAGCTTATTACACATCGCTTTATTGGCAAATATGTACCTGCCCTCAATGTCTTTTGCCCATATCATATCCGGTTCGTTGTCACAGATAAGACGTAACATGGAATATAGCTGCTTGTGCTTCAGTTCGCTTGCCTGAAAACAATTCACCACCGAATGTCTTTCTTCTTCACAGCGAAGTAAGTCCGATACCAATTCCAACATCTGTTTTGCAGAATCAGGAGCAGCACCATTTTGTTTATATATTGCACAGACCATGCCAGAGGGCTTATCGCCCCGGTAAACCCTGTGCCCAACGCAATAACTGCAAGCATCTCTAAGCTCTGGATGCATAAAATTTGAATGTGAAAAGAATGGTTTTGCATTGTAAACAGCCAGTTCGTGTTCCAAGGCAGATTCGGCATCTGCACTAAGTATTATTACCCCCTCCGCATACCATCTGTGTGCCTTGGTTGGCTTAGCATCCCCTGTACAAAAATAGTATGTGGCATCTACCCTCAATAGCTCGCCGGCAAGCTTCAGTAATACAGAAACATTGGAGCTGTAGTTATTTACAAGTAGCTTTAAGTGCTGATTAAGAACCCTGATAACTGTGGACAAATCGCCACAATTGTCTGTAAATATTCTTCCCGAAGCTGGGATACCTACTGCTTCTTCCACTACTTATAAAGTCTCCTTTATGTTTACTTTGCGGCATAATAATAAGATAACATCCTATTCTCATTTGCGTACAATGGGCTGTTAATGTCAATATAAAATTGTGTGTCCCTCACATCCAGCCTCACATCCACCCCGTCCCCCTCCCTTTGTTCTACCCCCGATTTCCCCGTTTTTCCCGTTTTTCCAGAACTATCATTTCCAGAACTATCACATCCAGAACTATCACAGATTTTTTCTGTTCGTCCTTGCTCCACAGTGTATATCAAGCGTTAATCCCCTCTTAATCAAGCGTTAATAGTTAACGCTTGATTAAGGCTAGATAGAGATGTGATATACGCTCTTAAGCAAGGGAAAAAAAAGAGATTGAATGAATTTCGGGGGGTAGAGGGGGACTGCAAATTGTCTTTTACGGCTACTCACTCAAAGGCGCGCTGCAAAAATGCTTGTGCAATACGCCAATGTGGCTATATGCAGCTAAGTCCTTTCATGCCCGCGTTTGCAGCACATAACAAGATAATGTATTCATCTTTCCACATATCAGCAGGTGTGCTACGCCAATCTTAACTTGACAGATTTGTAGCAATAAGCAAAATGCAGGAAATTCTCGCCTTAGGAGCTTGTATGTTAGTACCGCCTATCATTCCGCCCAATGGTGCTCAGCCCCCCAAAGCACCGCAAATAAAGATTAATATGCCCAAACTAAGTGTGTTGCCAGCCATCCTTGCCTGTGTGCTGATTGTTGCTTTCATCGCCTATTTCGTGATGCCTGTTTTGTCGCTTAGATTTGTGGGTTGGATTGTGCCTTTGGTTTTTTGCGTGCTACCCTTTATGTTCATTACTAAGTGGCAACGGATAGTAAAATATATAGTTATGATACTTGCTGCCTGGCTTATCCTTGTTCCCTTCTTTTCCACAGGGATGTTCCATGCAAAAAAGTATCGAGGATTAATTGGCAAGGTGGAATCCACCAATTTCTCCGAACTGGTTTCCCCAGTAAATCTCGATCAGTTGCCAATTATTGACCGCGCTTTTGCCGCTTCTTTGGCAGAAAAAAAGCTGGGGGAAGACTTCGCTCTGGGAAGCAGAGTTGTTTTGGGCTACCCCACAATTCAGATGGTTAATGGCAAGCTGTTTTGGGTGGTACCGCTTCTGCACAGCGGATTTTTTAAGTGGCTTACGAATACATCAAACGGCACCCCAGGCTACATTAAGGTTTCCGCCACCAATCCGCAAGACATCACTTTTGTTCGCGAGTTGAACGGAAAACCGATAAATATCCGCTATCAGAAAAACTCATATTTCCAGCAGGATTTATACCGCCATTTGTATCAGAACGGCTTTGCGGGCATTGGCCTGGCGGGAGATACTTTTGAGCTTGATGATGCGGGTGAACCGCATTGGACTATTACTACATATACGCACAAGATTGGTGTAAATGCCTCAGAAGCAACCGGTTTGGCTACAATTCACGCCGGCACAGGTGTGATAAAGTATTATCCCCTCATCAAGACCGCTGATGGCTTTGATGACTCAAACATTCCCGCCTGGGTAGACCGGGTTCAGCCCTCATACTTCGTGATGCCGCAGCTTTCGTGGTGGGGAAAATATGTGCGCGGATTTTGGAACACCCTGTTTGGCAAGCGGGATATTCTCTCAGTTACCGATGGATTTAACATAATATATGGTCGTGACAAGCGCAGCTACATCTACACTGGTCTTTCCAGCGTGGGCTCAGATGAGGGTACAGTTGGCTTCACTCTGATAGATACCCGCAACAAAAAAACGAATCTATACCTCGTATCAGGAGCTACAGAGTATGCCGCCATGCGCTCCGCTGAGGGAAAGGTGCAAAACTTTAAATACTATGCCACATTCCCCATTTTAGTTAACATGAACGGTGCGGCAACGTATTTTATGACACTGAAAGACAGTGCCGGATTGGTAAAGATGTTCTGTTTTGTGTCAGTTAAAGACTTCTCCTTAGTCGGCGTGGGAGAAAGCGTTAAAGCCGCGCGTGACAATTTCCAGATGGCACTCGCCGGCAGTAGAATTGGCACCCTGGCAGAAGGAAGTGTGGAAAAAGTAAGCATGGAAGGAACAATTGCCCGGCTTGGCAGCGACATTAAGGACGGAAGAACCTTCTATTATTTCAGTCTTAAAGAAACACCAGGCGTAATATACATTGCCACCAGTAATCTTAGCAGCTATCTGCCCATTAGCAGCATTGGCGATAGGATAAAGATAGGCTTCCTGGGCAGCACAGACAAAGAAATCAGCCTGACCGAGCTAAAGAATCTAAGCCTTGGTGAGTAGCTGCTAAAAGATAAGCAGTAAAGCGATTAATAATATCAGCCCGGTGATAGATAGCATATCTGCCGGGCTGAACTTTTTCTCATGCAAAAAGCTACGCTTACCCTCGCTGCGAAAGCCTCTAAGTTCCAGTGCTATAGCCGCTTTGGTGCTATTGCTTATTATCCCTGCCAGGCTCGATATGGCTAAAATGCGGTATATCTGAATGCGCTTATGCCAGTTCAAACGGGACGGCTCTATCCCTCTAAGCCTGAGGCTCTGCATATAGCCCTTTATCTGAGAGCTGAATTCAGGAATTAGTTGCACTCCGTAAGATAGCATGAAGCTGAATTCCTCTGGAAAACGCAAAGCAGCAAATGCCATTTGGAAATCTTGAAAACTATTCTCGGCTATAGCGCGGGCGCACAGAACAACTGTGCTCAGCCTGAGGAGCATAATTAGCGACCAATCGAGACCAAGGCTGTTTATCTTTAGTATTCCAAGCTGAACAAGCGTTGTGCCGCCTTGCCGGAAAAGAAGCTGTAATATTGCAATACTTAGGACAAATGGCAGTGCTCTCCACAATATCTGTAGCACACGCTTTGCAGAACCCTTTATTCTAAAAGATACATACAACATCGATAAAGCGAATATGATGGACAGCTTCAAATAAGAACAACAGGCAAACACCATACTGCTAAGCACAAAGCATACCGCAAGATGGCTAATGGGGTGCAGTTTAGTTCTTATCAACGCTTTAGCTCCTGCACCTGAGCGTTGCAAATGCTTAGCACGCGCCCAAAATATGATTCTAAACCAACAGGTTCGTGTGCAACTACTAACATCCCTGGTTGATGCTCCATCTTGCTTAGCAGTAATTGTAGCAAAGCACCGCTTGCCTTGGCATCCAGAGACGCAAAGGGTTCGTCCAAAATCCAATACTTGTCCCTGATATAGGGCAAGATACGTTGTGAATCCTGCTTTTGTTCACCAGTTGAGCGCTCAGTAAACAGCCTGTCACCCGAATAAGGGTAATCAGGCAAAGCGGGCAAGGCAGTTTGCCACAGATGCCAATCCTGCATCTGACTTATACCCAATAGATTATCAGTTGTGTTTTGGCTTTGGTAAAGCACCTTGGCAAACATGGCTGCCTGAAGCCTGGTTACTTGTTTACCACACAATGATATGTGTCCCCCGCTTGCTGGCAAAATGCCCATTAATAGCTTCAGGAATGTACTCTTTCCGCAGCCATTATTGCCCTTTAACAGCACATTTTCCCTGTCATGAAGCTGCAAGCTAAGCTGCTGAAACAAAGGTGGAGAATCAGGATAAGCAAAGCTTAGGTCAATAAGCTCAAACACCCTTTTTGTCCCCAAGATTTATCACACAATCTGCCAAAGCCGTTATTGCTGGATTGTGCTCTGCTATCAATACCATAGCGTTACAGCTCTTCAGTTTGTTCAGCCAGGCTCCTAGTAGCTCGATTGAATCACCAGACAAACCACTGGCAGGCTCGTCCAGCAAATACAGTGCGGGGGAAAGAGCCATGCCTATTGCACATAGCAAAAGCTTCTTTTGTCCGGTGCTAAGCAACTTGGGAGAACTATACATCTTCACCGAAAGAGCAAAGAATGCTGCTGCATCGTTTATTCGGGCAATAATCTCACCGGGCGCTACTCCCATGTTCTCCAGCGCAAAGGCAAGTTCCGCCTCACAGGTTGGGAAAAAGGATTGTGCATCAGGGTCGCATTGCGCATGCCAGAGATAGCGGAACTTCTCCCTTAAAGCTACCTTGCTTAGGTCGTTTCCGTTAAGGCTGATACTACCTGTTACATCAGCTTTTATATACTCGGGAATAACCCCGCTGATAGCCGATAGAATGCTGCTTTTTCCGCTGCCATTTGCTCCCTGCAATATGCAGATACTACCGGGAGATAGCTCCAGAGACAGGTTATCTATAACTTTTAATGAGCCGTAGCCAATAGATAGCCGATTTACCGTAAGCATCAGTTCAGCTCGAAGTACAAGGCTCCTTCAAATACCCTTGGCTCAGCCAAAGCATCGCTGAAACCAAGCTGAATCAGTTCGTCAGCCTTCTGAATGCTAAACTGCATATCAGGCTTGCTTTCCCAGTTAAGCAGCTTGTGCAAAGCTATAAGGCTGTTAATACTATTCAGTTCTATCAATGCCGTCTCATCGCATTGCAGATATATAATATCCCGAATCCACATACCTCCTGGTATCTGCGGGCTTTTCAGGTCGTAGGTATTGTTACTATTCTTCACCAACACAGCAGTTTCCAGATGGAAAGGATATTCCAGATTCATCTTCAGCCCATCGCGGCTATATAGAACAACCGACTTGGATTCGTGGTTAGAAAGCTTAGGCAGAAACTCCGAGAAATCCCAGCCGCTTACATTAACAAAGGGGCCCAGCTCATTATGCAGAGTTTGAGACTCCAAAAAGGGCTTCATCAGCAAGAATCTATCTGGCTTGCTAAGGGGCTCAAAGCTTTCCAGAACAATGCGGTGCACATCACGTATCCACTGCATTTCCCTAAGCGTGGGAAAGATTATCCGCAGGGCATTATTGGCAAAGGCTTCATTATCCTGTGCCATAACCAGCCAGCTTTCCAGGCCTTCGAATTCGGCCCTGCTGAGAATAACGGTATAGCGGTCTGCGGATTCAAAGCGGATATTCAGGTACTCGCCCAATCCTTGTTGCTTAAGCCAATGGTCGAAACGAATGCCCTTCCAGTTATTCAGCCTGACTACGCCATCTTTCTCACGGCTGGTGCTAAATTCATGCTGCTCCAGCTTATGCAATTCGGCATTGTTAAAATTAACTTCCACTCCATCGGAGCGGATAATCTGCAAGGCGTTCACGCTAAGCATGCTGGCGCAAAGCAGCACAAGTAATACTATCATCTTCGTCATTTTACTATCCTTGTTTGCCAAAGGGCTTGAAATGTTCCGTATGCAAGATAACCACCCATTATTCCGGAAGCGGTTGCCAGAGCGACATTCATACACAGCATCAGGGGGGGGAGCTTAAAGAAAAAGATAGCCGTGGAAAGCGAACCTGCCAGATTTGCCACTACACTCAACACAAGATGGGTTATCAACTTGGTTCTACGCTTAATTAGCGCAAATACAAGGTCTGCCAGAATGCCGGGAACGGTGTAGCTGATAAGCGAGAACATCCCTTGCTTACCCGCCATGCCAACTAATAGCACCAAAACAGCTTGCAGGATGCCGAATACTGTGCCGGTAAACCTCTTGTTCACAATGCTTATCGCCAGCACCAGCCACATCATATAGAATCCACCTGCCAATGAACCACCCGGTATTCCCAAAGGTGTGGATATGAACTTTGATATTGGCCCAACAATGGGTTTAACCGCTATGCCCACAGCAGCTATGGAGGCGATTATTACCAAATCTGCAGCACTGAAACGCTTTAACAAGCCCTTTGCCATTACAATATTCTCCTCATCGCGCTGTTTTTGATGTCGAACTGAATTAGCTCAACTCCCGCTTCACGGAAAAGTTGCTCTCCCAGTTCGTCTGGATAAGCTTCGCTGATATACACTTTCCCTATCTCGGCATTTATTATCAGTCTCGCACAGATGCTGCAAGGTTGGTGTGTGCAATAAAGATTTGCTCCCCGTGTAGATGAGCCGTTTATAGCCGCCTGAATAATGGCATTTTGCTCCGCATGCACACCCCGGCACAGCTCGTGTTTCTGACCGGAAGGAACCCCCAATTGCTCACGCAAACAGCCAACTTCGGCACAGTGCGGAACGCCTTTGGGGCTACCGTTATAGCCCGTGGATATTATCTGATTGTCGCGCACCATAACCGCGCCTACCGCGCGTCGGATGCAAGTGCTCCGTTTTGAGGCAAGATATGCCATTTCCATAAAATACTGCTGCCAAGATGGTCTGCTATCCATTTGTTCCCCTTGCATTAATGTGTATGTACCAGCCTTTTTGTTATAGGATTATCTGTCAAGCCTTGGGGCTTCCTAATTAATATGCGTTTGTATAATAGACTGCACTTCCCCGCTGTCTAAAAGCTCTTTCAGGGCTTGCTTTATCTTATCGTTTTTACTGCCGTTCTTTGGCAGAGCAATGCCATAATTTTCATTGGTTTCGATTTGGTGAACTACTTCAATTGGCTTCTGCTGAGCATAACCCTTGGCAGCACTGGCATCAATTATTACAAAGTCCACAATACCGCTTAATAAAGCTGAGATAGCTTCGATGTTTGATGGATACTGCATCAGATTCTCCTGTGGCATAGTGCCTTTGTCCACATAGTTATCTTTCATGTATGCTTCACAGGTGGTGCTACCTTGCACACCAACCTTATACTTCACGATGTCCTGAGGATTGTCCAGCTTTACCTTGCCGTCCAGGGCACGTATAAAAACCTGATTTACTACATAATAGGGCTGTGAGAAATCTACCAGAGCTTGCCTTTCTTCGGTGATACTGATGGCAGACATGGCAAAATCTATCTTGTTTGAGCTTACCGATGGCAACAAAGTATCGAAATCCATATCCACTATCTGAAGCTCCATATCCAGCTTCGCGGCAATCTGTCTGGCAAGGTCGATATCAACCCCCACAAAGCTATCTCCGTCCTTATATTCAAATGGCGGAAATTCCGCATTAGTGCCCATCCGTAACACCTTGCTATCCTTTTTGCCACAGCCGATAACAGCAGTTAACGTCAGCAGGCTTATCAGCAGGATTAAAGCCACTTTATACAGCGAGTTCATTTGAACCTCCATAATGTTTCTTTTTTTACTCAACATGCATAACGCAACTGCTTTGTCAAGCTGAAATGTAAAAAACCTCATCCTCACCCCGTTTTCATCCACAAGGTAATAATTGGTTTGCATAATGCCATTTAGCCTTTATTAGATCGATGTTGCCGTGTTTTACCCAGGGCAGACCTACGATTTATGCAGATTTTCTACGCCTTCCCTGCTTCTTCCTTGCAGCTATCCTGTGTCGAATACAGGATAGCTGCAAGGAAGAAGCAAGATAGACCTTATCTCGCAGATATAGATGTAGATATATATGCCTATAACTATAAAGCATAGCATGGTGAAATTTCGCCACTACCTGATTTATCTTTCCGGCTGATTTGACCATGATTTGTCTTGACAGTAAAGCCTGATGTACATATCATGGTGCCAATAATTAGTCGGATAAGTGAAGAAAGTTAGAAAATAATACGAGGTAACTATGAAGAAGTTTTTGTTCTATGTTTTTTCTTTCTTGCTGGTTTGCAACCTGTTGAGTGCTGCCACAGTAATCAGCGGAGACATTTCAATCGATACAAACCTTATTGCATCAAACAACCCGCATCAAATCCGTGGCAATATTCGTGTGTTAAATGGAGCTACCCTATCTCTCCAACCCGGGGTTACGGTATTTTTCGAGCCCAATTCCAGCCTCACGGTAGAAGGGCAGATTAGCGCGATGGGTAGCAGTGATTTCCCCATAGTTTTCACTTCGTTTGAAGGGCAAAACTACTACACCAGAATTATCCTGTCCAATGCAGAGGGAAGCACATTCTACCACTGCTCACTTGGCCGCTCGGATGATTCCACTGCATTGCTGCGAATAGAAAACTCCGGCACGATTAACATTCTAAACTGCACTCTGGGCAGCAGCATTACCGGTAATGGTATTTACATTAACAATTCTACGGTGAATATAAACTACACTTCCCTGGGCAACATTGCCCAGAAAGGGGTGCACATTAATGGCTCTGGGAGCATTGTAAGTATCTATGATCTAAATGTTTCAGATTGTCAAACCGGCATTTATGTTACCCAAGGGCACTACCCCAGTTTAAGCTGGGACAACATAAGTATCCAACATAGCAGTTCATACCCCATTTATGCCGGACTACCGCATTATACAAACCTCTCTGGCTTATCGGTAGCCTGGGCAGGAATAGAGATGCTGGCAATGTGGGAAACAAACCTCTATTCCAGCTATACCCTGCCTTACCAGGATTTGCCATACTACTTGCTTGGGAATCTCAACCTGAACAATGGCGCAGTATTAACCTTGGAGCCGGGTGTCGGCTTCCGCTTTCCAGAACATGGCAAGCTGTTATTGTCTGGCGGCTCTTCATTAATAGCAGATGGCAGTTCCCTGCTACCCATCACGTTCTACCCAGGCGGCTCATACCACTGGAAAGGAATAAGCTTAGACACAAATTGCTCCGCAACTTTGGACTATTGCCAGTTTAGTGGAAGTGGCTATCCAGAATACGGATATCCTGAGCCCAGCATCTCTGCAAATTCATTTGCATCTCTTAATATATCCAATACAGCCATTCCCGGAGGAACCAGCTATGGTTTGTATATCAGCGGAAGCAACAATGGAAACCTGGAGCTGAACAATGTGGAGATAACGGACTGCCCCTGGACGGGTTTGTATATATTGGACAGCACTATTAGCTTAACCTACTCAAATCTAAGCATAACGGATTGTGGCAGGCCAATAGCCATTCCTGCCAATTTGCTAAACTTCCTGAACCAACAGCCAGATTTAACCGACAATACTGACAACCGTATCTTTTTGCATAGCAATGGATACATCTACAGGGATACAACGGTGCGGGACTGGGGCTATCCCTATGTTTGCGAAGCCATAGATATAAATGCCCATTATATAAACCTCACCATTGATGCCGGATGCGTGTTTCAGTTTGGGTATGCATTGGGATTTTACATAAATGGCACCATCACAGCGGTAGGTTCATCCTCCGAGCCCATTGTATTTTCCAAGCTTCCCGAATCATCGCAGAACTGGCGGGGTTTCTATCTTAATAGCGGCACTACTTATGCTCATTTCAATCACTGCATAGTGCAGCACTGCTCCAGCAGCAACCAATATGGTCATATTCATGATGCCTTCACCCTTTACCGGGCAGATACTGTGCTGATAGAGAACACCCAGATTATTGATGCCTGGTGCCGGGGGGTTTATCTGGAAAGTAACGACAGCGATAATGATGACCTGGTAATAAATAACCTTAGCATAGATGGCTGTGGCATGGATGCTGTGTTTCAGAATGCCAGTGGTTATAATCTGAGCATAAACGGGCTTTCAGTTAACAATTGCAATGCTTTCCCAGTAAGTGTTTCCGCAAACTGGGCGCATCAGATAAGCGGCTTTACCCTAAGCAACAATGCTCACAACGTAATCCGCTTTGTTAATGGCGGATATCTTGCCAGTCAAACCCTTGCCAATCACGGCTATCCCTATCAGATAAGCGGTGGACAGCTATACGTGAACTACACAAATGTTACCTTCCTACCCGGAACAGTGTTTTACTTTGAACGTTACCGCAGCCTGGAGGTTTCAGGCACACTTTCTGCCACGGGAACGGCAGAACAGCCAATAGTATTCGATCGTCCACCCGCCCAAACCTACTTTTGGGACAGGATATATTTGAGTAATAACAGCAATGCCAGCTTTAGCTATTGCAATTTTAACAACTGCGGCGAAAGAAACCAGTATGGCTACGACAATGCCTTTATCGACAATGCCGGTGCTACTTCGCTTAGATTGCAAAACTGTGAGATTAGCAACGTTGACGCTCAGGCTATAAGCTGCCATGATATGGGTAGCGGAGATAGTGTAACCATAAATAGCGTCCAAATTACTGACTGCCGTACCGATGGATTCTGGTGTAACGACAGCGATGCTGTTCTTAATATAAACGGGCTAAGTGTAAGCGGCTGCATGAGAAACCCAATCTCTATTCTGCCTTCATTGGTCGGCTGCTTGCAAAATATAAGCCTTACAGATAACACTAACAACAACATCCGTCTCTTTTCGTATAACGGGATATCAGGCAATGTCCACTTCGCCAATCTCGGTTATATCTACCGGTGCGAAGAGGGAATAATTGGCAACAGCGGCTCCAGCATCAGCTTTGCCCCGGGGTGCATTTTGTGGATAGCAGACAATCGCGCACTAACTTTTGCCGGTGCTGTAGGCGCAATAGGAACTGATGAACTGCCAATTATCTTCACCCGCTATCCAGGCAGCACAAACTACTGGCAGGGGATAGTAACCTATAACTCATCCTGGGATGCGGATTTTGTGCATTGCAATGTGCTGTACGCGGGAGCGCAGGAAACCTATGGTGGCCGTAGGGCTTTCACCAATTATGGAGCTTCCAACCTGAACATTGCCAATTGCACCATCCAGTACAGCTATGGTGATGGTTTGGTATCTTTGGAAACCCAGAGCACCGATGTGCTGAGCATTAGCAACCTGGATATATCTGATGTTGCTGGGGCAGGACTGGTATGCGACACAGGCTATTACTTGTTCAGTGTGGATGGCTTAATCATTACTAACTGCGGCACTTACCCAATATACTCCGGTGTAGAATTGCTCGAGTTTTTCTCTGATGTTGTGATAAGCAACCCAGGAACGCCTTTCATCGGGCTGGGTAATCTATATCAGTACCGAAACGCCACCTGGCCAGATTTTGGGCTTCCCTACCGGACAAACGGCACAATAATGGTGAATGACGGAGCTGTTCTAAACATTAGTGCCGGAACTGAAATAGTGTTTGGCAATTATGTGCAATATAGTTCTTATCCGCGGATAATGGTATACGGAGCTATTAACACGCTTGGCACTATAGACAATCCGGTAGTATTCAGAGGCCTAAGCAGCTCAAATCCCAGTACCTGGATGGGCTTACGTATAGTTAATCCCGATGCCGTTTGCAACCTGAACTACACAGAAATCCTTAATGCCGGATTAGATGAAGGCGACACTCCCTCTGAAGACTTTTGCGCTGTATATTTTCACAATGGCACCGTAAACTTAAGCGGCTGCCGCATTGCCATCAGCAATCATAATCTGCTTAAGACAGATGGTAATGTAAGCTGCAGCATAAGCGGCTGCCTGCTGGATAGTGGAAACAATGGCATAATCCACAATTCCGGCACTCTGAATCTGGCGAATAGCACCATAATGGCGAATAGCGGAGTAGGGCTTTACCACCTTGGCGGCAGCCTGATTTTTGCTAGCAGTTCGGAGCAATGGAACAAGCTTTACGGAAACACCTGGAATCTGCGTAACAACACTCAAAATACAATCTCAGCCCCATACATATACTGGGGAAGCGTAGATCAGGAAACAATTGACATTAGCATCTTCGACAATGAAGAAGGCACAGGTAAGATAAACTTTGAACCCTGGTTCGACCAAAACTGCCAGAACTTGTATTATCACACCTTGTCTGCTCCACAAAACCTTGTTATAACCTGGGTTTCCGATAGCTTACTGCGTCTTAGCTGGAGCGCGGCATACCTGGCAACAAGCTACAAGGTTTTAGTGTCAGACAGCCCGAATGCTACGAACTGGAGCATCTTGCAGCAAAACATTACCGATACCACTCTGGACATTAGTCCTGCTCCCGAAGCAACAAGAAGGTTTTACAAGGTGCTGGCAGTGCAGTGAGATTAGCAGACCACGAAGCCTTATTCAAGCAAGCAGGCAAGCTAAACGAACTTGACTCTTATGAGAATTATAGCCAGGCAAGTTCTTCTTGCTACTGTAATGTATTTGATTAGCATATATACCTGTGGTATATGCGTGTGAAGTTGTGGGTTCCATGAGTACCCATTTGAAAATGAACACAGAAGACGAAAGATAAGAAAAGGATACCGATAATGAAGAGATTATTAATTGTTACTACTATGCTGCTCCTAGCTTGGCAGCTTTATTCCGCTGGCCCCGGTGATATAAGCAGCGGACTGGGAATGTGGCTTGATGCATCTACGCTTAGCCTGAATAACAACGACCCGGTTAGCAGTTGGACAGATCAAAGCGGAAATGGCTTTCACGCCGCACAGGCAACTGTGGGATTTCAGCCTAAGTATTTGACCAATGTTGTAAACGGCATGCCTGCTATTCAGTTTAACACCGACGACTTTTTGGAATTTGATGGTACCGTAATAGTAAACACTAACTACACGATATTCGCTGTAGTAAAGCGCACAGCAGCCGGTGCCTCGGGGAGCACTTCCAGTCACCACTACTTCCTGGGTGGCACAGCTTCTACGGCAAACAGAAATCTGCATGTGGGATGGAGATCGAATACAACCTTTACACAAGACCAGTATTCAAACGAGATTAACACCTATGTTACAGCATACAACGCCGGAACTGAAGCTCCCTTGATTCTTAGTGCTCGCCATTCATCCACCTTTTCTGAAGGCAAAGATGCCTATATAAATGGAGGCTTGCGCGGAGTAAGCCTGTATCCTGTTGCCTCGCGTTACTCACATATGACAGCATGGGCAGGGGCAGCAATTGGCAGATATACAGACGGCACGATAGAC
Source organism: uncultured bacterium (assembly GCA_938009275.1). GTDB lineage: Bacteria > Cloacimonadota > Cloacimonadia > Cloacimonadales > Cloacimonadaceae > Cloacimonas. The sequence goes on along the minus strand of CALLHY010000033.1, from coordinate 44,988 downwards.
ACCCGCTTCAACGGTTGGGTGGCAGAACTTATTATGTACAACCGCTATTTGAGCGATGCTGAGCGTAAAAGCGTGGAAACATATCTTGGTAACAAGTATGGGATAACAGTGCAAAATGACCCAACCAGTTCTTACCACTATTCAGATTGGTTCTCAACGCAAGTTAGCGTAAGTGCGCCCAATGCCTCAGCAAACGGTGGCGGCCTGACTGTTGATGCTACTTTTGACACCAATTTTACCCGCATACGCGCAGCTCATAACGATTTGACAGGTGTAGTAAGCAGTTACAATCCCAATGACTTGCTTTACCCAAGCTTTGGAAGATTAAACCGGGTTTGGTATGTGGAAGTATCCGGAAGCAATGCAATAGTGGACACCAAGATCAGCTTTGACTTGTCCGCTTTTGGGCAAAGCCATTTTTCTGACCCGGCGGATTATCGCCTGCTGTTCAAACGCTGCTCTTGTGCCAAATACGAGATACTTAGCCCCAGCCCCGTGGTTAATGGCAACATAATAGAATTCACCCTTCCCGACCGCAAAGCTGTGGAGCATAGCGGATTTTACACCCTTGGCACACTGGCTCAAGACATACCATTGCCGGTAGAACTAAGCTCATTTTCTGCTCTTCAGATTCAAAGCGGAGGAGTACGCTTAAACTGGGTAAGCCAATCAGAAACTGGTTTGATGGGCTACTACATTTACCGGGCTGACACCCCGTCGGTAAATTCCGGTATCCAGGTAAGCCCACTTATTGCAGCTCAAAACAACAGCTCTGTTACCCTATACACCTTCACGGATACTGAGCTGTCTAACGAAGGTGAGTATTACTACTGGCTACAGAGCATAGATTATAGCGGATCATCCAAGTTCCATGGCCCAGTAAAGATAGTATATTCTCTCGGTAATAATGGCGGAGCTCCAACGCTTCCCGTAGTTACCGGCATCAAATCGGTTTTCCCCAATCCCTTCAATCCCAGCACCAAGATCAGCTTTGTGCTAAAGGATGCGGGCGATGTGCAGATAAAGGCATTCAACAACCGCGGACAGATGGTTAAACAATGGCAACGCCCTCAGCTACTTGCCGGAGAACATACCATTGCTTGGGATGCCGACGACCTTCCCAGCGGAATATATATGCTTCAGTTCACAAGCGGCAATCACTTTGAAACACGCAAGATAACCCTGTCTAAATAATAACAACTTCACAACATAATATCATGCAAAGCCTCTTCGGAGGCTTTGTTCGCTTTAGGGTCGTTTATTGCTGAAGTAATAATCTGTTGCAGGTAGCCCTCCCGAATTCACAGATATTCATCTGGACTAATCCTTGTCTAATCCTGAACATCCTGAAATACGGGGGGTATGAGAAATCTTACACGAAATGCTTGACAGCGCAAGCACATGAGAGTACCATGCTCCCAAAGGTTTAATGAGTGTGAGGTAAACTATGAAAGCAAAGCTCATGTTACTATTTTGTTTGTTCGTTTCTGCTCTAATCTACGCGCAGTGGAGCACCTCCAGCTATAATCCCACCCTTATTGCTTCAGAAACCGGAGAGCAGGTTTTGCCAAAGGTGGCAGTTCATACCAACGGCAATACCTACATCAGTTATTTTGATAATTCCAGCGGAAGCTACAAGCTGTGGGTAAAGCTTTTAACCAGCACAGGTGAAGCTGCCTGGCAAAGTCCCGTTCAGTGCAGCGGAACAGTATTCGACTCCTGGCTAACGGATTATGACTTATGCGTAGATCAGGCAGGCAATGCCATTGTAGCATTTCAAGACCTCCGCAATGGCTATAACAGTGTGTTTGCCTACAAGATTTCTTCCGCAGGGCAACAGCTTTGGGGCGAGACCGGACTAAGCCTGTCTTACAATGCCTCCACCGAAGCTCCAGACATGGTGCCCGTGCTGCTAACCACATCAGATAATTACACCTATATTGCCTGGCAACATAAAAGTATGCCGGGCTCTGTTCAGCTCCAACGCGTTAGCCCTCAGGGCAATCCGGCATGGGCAGTGCCAATCACGCTTACCGTAACAGAACAAAGCACACCAACATCGGTTACCTGGCCTCAGCTAATCGAGACAAATAACAACGCGGTGATAATGAAATACTTCACCGACGTGGGAACGTCATTCTTCCCCTTCCGCTACATTAGAGCGATTTGTTTCGGCACTCTGGGCAATATAGTTTGGGAAAGCCCAATCACTAATACCTCCGGCATCTCTCCCTGGACTCAGATAATCGGCTTTCAGCCTGATGGCAATGGCGGAGCAGTGTTTAGCTGGCATGACGACAGAGACTCAAACAATGCCTATCAAGCATTCTATAGCCATATTAGTTCCATAGGTCAGCTTATCACCCCCATAGGCGGAGCTTATGTAAGCTCATTAACAAACTATCAACACTTCTATCCGCGCGTTATCTGCGACCCGGTTGCGCAAAAGGCGCAAGTGGTGATGCGGATTACCACCTTGGACCAAAACCAATACGGCGTAATAATGCAGGAATTTGACTATACCGGCAATCGCCTGCTGGGTGATGAAGGCCGTCAACTGGAATCCATTAGAAACACAGATTACGATCCCCTTTACGCATGGAATCACGAAGGTTTGTTCCATTATATCCGCAGCGTTACCAATAGCTCAAATCCGAATATTCAGATGATAAGCGCAGTTCACAACAACGAAGTAGGCTACTACAGCTCCTGGGGAACCAACCATCTTGCCTTAACCGAAACCTCAAAGCTGCATAATGATTTTTACCCTCATCCCGATGGCTACGTTATATGCGTTTGGGAAGATGGCTCTTCCAATGGAGACATCTACGCACAAAAGTATTGGTACACAGGCAATGTGGGGCTTTGTAACGATGCTCCGGCCAACGTAAGCGCAGAGTTAATCCCGCCTTCAAGTGTATTGGTAAGCTGGCAGGCACCGCCATTTTCGGCACCAATCGGCTATTGGGTGCAGCTTGGTGACACGCTGGCAGAATTACCAACAAGCAGCAACCAATACACCTTCACCGATGTAGCCCCTGGCTTTTATCATGTGATAGTCCGTGCCCTGTACGAAGGCGGATATTTCAACTCACAAGGCACCACTATTACCGTAACGGAAGTGGCAAATGATGATTTGGTGGCAAGTGCTGTAAGGCTTACCATCGCCCCCAATCCTTTGCATTCGGTTACCAGCCTTAGCTGGCAAACTGCCAAGGCTGGAAATGCTGCCGTCTCCTTATACAACTTACGCGGGCAGAAGGTGCTATCCGAAACGCTAAGCTCCGTTCCCGGTGAAAATAGCTTCACCCTGAATTGCTACGGATTACCCGCTGGTATTTATTTCTTGCGGATGCGCACAGAAATGGGCACATTTAATAAGCGACTGGTTATTTTACCATAAATGCTATTGGACTTATGTAATATACTCTATCGCCTCAAGGCGTACTTGGAGGAAAGATGGAAGATTTCCCACTGATACTGATGTTGATTCCATGGTTTGTGGTAGCTGTTTTTTGGGCTGTTATATACATCGAAAGGAAGCACCCAAAGCAGGAGAAGATTGAGCAGTGGCCACTAAGATTTGTGGATTTTAACAGAGGAACAGATGAGTTTAATGCACTGGTAGATAGTCTGCTAAGCAAGCCTGGCTTCAAACTCGGCTTTCGCGATGCTAATGGTGTGTATTTTACAGAGGCGTTACTAAAATGGAACCGCATGGGACTTGCCTACTATATCTATCTGGATGAATCGCGCAAGATGGTAATTGTCCATTACAACAGCTACTCCAGTAGTAATGAAACAACCACCAAAACAGTAAAGGGCCTGCTATCGCATTTTGCCTGATAAGCGTGGATTGTGTATAGAGTGCTAAAGAGCATTTGTAGCTATGGAATGCCAGGCTGCATAACTGCTTACTGACAATGATGCTGGCTACCTCCAAAAGTGCTTCATTATTAGTCCTTCCTTGCTTTCCGAACGTGTACTGCTGCGGAGTTCATCGGGAGATGAACGGGCAAAAGCCCGATGAACCCCCGATGAACCCCACTTCGAATCAGGTTCGAGTTGCAAGGAATATTAAGCCTGTAAGAAGCTAAACATGAACCTAACTAATACGGACAGGGAGTAACGTAGCTTTCATGAGGGTAGGGGTAGGGGTAGGGGTAGTGGTTGGGGAGCGATCCATTACTGGGCTCCCCTACCTCAATCATGCTTACCCCCCCCATTCTTTTGAATAAGTGGTTGATTAATTTTGGCGTAGCTATGGAAAGCTACGATACGGGTTGTTACGTGTTGGCGTAGCTATGGAAAGCTACGATACGGGTATCCCTCTCTGTGTTCTCTGTGCCTCTGTGGTTTACCACCTTCCCTAACATCAAGGCTGAAACGTGTACCGGCGCTCGCCTGAAGCGCCATCTAAACTTGTTTACCTTCCCTTCCCTTACATCATATCTTAAAGCTGGAGAGAGGCGGCGGTACGGCGACCGCCCGTACGGATTTAGCTTGACACCAAAACCTTATAGAGTGATACACTGGACTCCGAACCCGAAACCACCACCGTGTTTCAGCTTGACACCAAAACCTTATAGAGTGATACCCGGCGAACTCGGTGGTTAGAACAACGGTGGTTTCAGCTTGACACCAAACCCTTATAGAGTGATACATGGCACTAACCGGCTTCTTCTGCTCTTAGTGTTTCAGCTTGACACCAAAACCTTATAGAGTGATACGTTCCCGAAGCAATTGTTAAAGGTTTTACTGTTTCAGCTTGACACCAAAACCTTATAGAGTGATACGCATTATTATCTCGTTGTGTGGTATTGCGCAGTTTCAGCTTGACACCAAAACCTTATAGAGTGATACGCCTTCCAGCCGGATGTTCGCCAAATAGCCGGTTTCAGCTTGACACCAAAACCTTATAGAGTGATACTTATCATCAGCACCATGCAAAAGACCAAAAGTTTCAGCTTGACACCAAAACCTTATAGAGTGATACGTAAACAAAGTAAACAATCAGCGAGGTATTGTTTCAGCTTGACACCAAACCCTTATAGAGTGATTATAAACCCTCACCCCAAACTTCAAATGACCCTCACTCGAACAAATGGGGATAAAATCTTATGTGGTGAGGAGATATGATGGACTATGTTTGGACTTGGACATAGCCTGCTTTGGACGCTTTTGGACGTATTTTTATCACCAATACTTCAAACTCAAGCCGATTTTGGACTGGACCATGACACTCGAGAGTTGGGCTAAAACAAGGCGAGTTTAAAAGGGCGCAACAGAAGTGACAAAAACCCATAATGAAATCTATGCCAAATCCTAATCTTGATCCATAGTTCAGGCACTTCGATCCAAACCAGGAATTTTCTGCAACCTGAGACAGCCAAGGTACTCTTTCCGGAGGGACAGGATACTCCCACACTGGTATCCCAGTTTCTCACTTATCCTGATGGCTATATCGATGGCTGTGATGCTTTGGCTGGCTGTCTGGAACGGTTCTCTGAATACGATATCGGCAGGAATAGAGTCAAAGTCCGGAGGTTCAGCTTCTAATGAACTACTACGATAAGCTCATGCTTGAGTACTACCGGGTCCTCAATAATGCCTGGAAAACCGAGATCAGAGATGCTGCCAGGCTTGCCATTCAAATGCTGAGTGACATGCCCAGAGCCGAGAAGATCAACAAGAACGCCATAGATAAGCTTATGGGCATCATCAATACCCAGTTGGGGGACGACTTCGCTGCACTGGTCAATGAGCCCACTAAGGCGATAATAGACCGCTGTGTGCGACTCGGACTGCGAGACACCCAAGTGCAAGCCCCCACCAAGAACAGCATCGGTCTCTGGGGCATTGAAGATCAGCATCTCTCATCCACCATTCAGAAGCAGCAGTTGTTCTGGATCGGTAACCACTTCGATGCGGACATAAGACAGAACTTCGCAGACACCCTCTCCAAGGCTATAGTGCAAGGATATACCAAAGAGATGCTTGCCGATACCCTCAAAGACCAGTTCAATGACATTGCCAACCGCTCATCAAACTACTGGCAGGGACTGGCAGAGCATACTGCACTGAGAATACGAGAGTTCGGAAGGCTGCAAGGTTACAAGAAAGCCAAAGCCAGATACTACAAGCTCGTGGTGATCCTGGATGACCGCACCAGTGATATCTGCAGGGCACTGGCTGCCCAAGATAGGGTCTATCCCCTAAACGATGCTCTGGAAGTAATGGACAATCTGATGGCACTGGATACCAAGTCCAGTAGCCTGGATGATGCCCGGGAATACATCAAAGCCCTTGCACCCTGGATCAAAGACGATCAGATCGAATACGACTCAGAGATGAACCCAGTAGGTGTCTCCGGAGCGCACACACCTTTCCCACCGTTTCATTGGAAGTGCAGGACGACGACCCTAATATATTAATAATTCTGCTTTATAAGCAAAACTTTATTTATTTCTCTAAAGGAAACAGGCTATATAGTTTATCTAATGATGAGATGCCTTCATTATTGGAATATTTCGCCCAGCTATTTAGGTCTTTCCCGCATAAATCCACAAAATCCGTAAAGTCAACAGTATATTCAAGAGGTATCGATGCACTTTTTGTTATTACCTGTTCATCTAATAACTCTTTAGGGATAAGCCTAGTAGGAATTGGTTTTCTTATATACTTACAAGTCATAAGTTCATAGTAAATCCAGGGTGACATTGTTTTTTTTACAATATCATCTGCCGACAATGACTTAGGTGTATTTAAAAAGAATAAGCATTCTGCTTTATCAATCATCATACATAAAGCGCTAGCTAACATCATGTGTACGTGGCTTGTCGATCCATTACGCAGATTATAATCATAGGTACCATGATCTGTGGAACAGTAGACATTATCGATTTGTTTCAAAAGATTATTCGCATATCCCCAAACACACGAATCTATAAAAGATGATAATCCAAATCCTTCATACAAAGCACCTGCTAATGCAATAGCTTGATCTTCATCACTATGTGAATGCGAGATAAAAACGTCCGCATTGATTGATGGGAACCAATCACTCTGCATTTTTGACCCATCTAGTTTTCCGCTATTTAAAACGAACTTTTCTAGTGATCTAATAATAACCTGTTTTTGATCATTGAACTGGGTTTTCCCAGCTTCAATATAATCATCATTTATATCTACACTAACGATATTAAATCCTCTATACACCATCACCTCCTATATGAAGCTTGAATGGCTTCTTCAACCCATGCTTCCAGATTGTCTCTGATATCTTTGTATGGAGCATTAGGATTGGGATTATAGCATTTCACTTTGCTTGATAGTTTAGTTCCATCTTGAAAGGTAAAATGGTCAAAAGGATTATCTCCCTTCGAGCATGTTCCGTTTCTAGGACAATTCAGGTTATGAATATAGATACCCAGCAACCCTTTTTTGTCTACCCATGCCTTTTTAATTTCATACCTGACCCATTTGCGGGTAGCTGTTTCTGCTCCGATAAGAACTATAACACATGAGCGGTAGTACATATTGTCATTAATCCATTTCTTTATGCCTTCATCCCCCTTTCTCTTCACATCCTCCCAACTATTCTCTGAAACGGGCTTATTATCTTCGATAACACCAATGTTCCTAATAAGCTGTACTCTAAAAACGTCATTAGCATAGTGAAAGCTGTAAAATACTTGTCTTTTAGGCATGTTTATCTCCCTGGAATCAGAAACCAATAATCCACAACACAGCAATTAGCGTTACAATAGGAAAATAGAAGAATGAGGTAGAAAATGACCTAATACCACCCCAAATGTATTTAAGGTGAATGTGGGATGAACTGTCATTTTCGAACATATAAATGTCACCAGGAGTAAGCGTATTTGAGGATAACTTTTGAACGAATACTTTCTGTAAGTCCCTGAACTTGATTTCCAATCCAAGGTAAAAAACATCCAGTGCAAGGAACATAATAGCTGGGATAAGGCTAGTCCAGATTGGTATACTTTGATTTTGAATCGAAAAGGCAATTATGCCTGTGATGATTGTTAAAGCCCATGTTTTGCAAGATGCACTATTTCCTGCCATTCTTGATATAATCCCTTGCAAAATCTCCAAGTGCTTGATTACAGCTGGAGATTCGTGCAGAATCAGATCGGTTCTCTCCATTTTAACTCCTCATCCAATTGTATTATTTGACTAGCCTGATAGGTTAGTATTTGTAATACGCTTAATTAGATCACTCTTCAAGCCTTCCAGGTCACTCCAGAAGATAAAATTGAAGTGGTCTATGTCAAAGTGTATGTTCACTTTGTCGCTCTCCCTACAGCAGTATATAACCGGAATATTACAACCAGTGGCATATCCAGCCTCGTAATACACACCTGGTCTATTGTCTGTGAAGTCAGCAATTACAAATCTACTACTGTCTATTTGGAGTTGTATATTCTTGATTACTTCATCGTTAAAATCAAAGTCTTTGCTTCTTAACGCAGTTAGATGGCAGTGCTTAACAGCTTCTTGAATAGCATCGGAGTATAATGTATCTAACTCAGGGTTGAACGACATGGCTACGAAAACCTGTTTTGATTCATAATTTGGGTTTATAATGTCCTCAGCATGACTTATACCTTCCCCAGTTAAAGATAAATGCGCACCACCGCCAGAAAATCTAAGTAGTTTGAACCAACCTTTGCTCTCAATGTAATTTAGTACCATTTGCATTTTAGTATCGTTTTCAATACCAAACTGAAGAGCGTTCTCCATTGAAAGCGCCAACTCCTTAGATTTGTTATCTTCATCAGTGAATACTTTAACTAAGACTAACTCTGCAATATCTTTGACTTTAACAGGAACAAAGATGCCAGCCAATATCTCCTCCCTATTTGATGCGCTAACATAAACATGCTCATCTCTATAAAACCTTGTTCTGATTGCGAATGAGAGTTTTGCGTCTTTCACTTTATTACTGAAAGTAGCGTATGCTGTACCCGAAATCTCATACCGCCCGCAGTTAGGGCAAACAATAACCGATCTATCAGCTCCACCACTATGCGCTGCGAGCGTTATGTTGTCCGCTTTACATATTGGGCACTCAGAACTTGCCATTGTTATAAATCCTCTTCTGTTGAGTCCGCAATAATCGAATCATTCATGCTAATTGCAATCTTCTGTTGATACTCATTTTCCACGAAATCAATCTCCTCTTGAGAAAAATCATATAGCTTGTATACTAATTGATCGATCTCATTTTCGAGTGAGGATGTATCAGCAGAAGAATCGTCCTGCTTACTTAGTATAATCTCATCGACTAACTCGATAAACAATTCCTGATCTTCTGGAGAAATAAGTTTGATGGGGATTTCTGAAAGAGGTTTTGCATACAATTCGAGCAATTCGCCTTTCCTTTTGCCCTTATGATATAGCCAGATGTAGTAGACTTTACTGTTCAGAAGCGCAAGAACGTATTTAAGGCTGATGTTGTAGTTTGCCTTCGTAATGAAGTAACAATCTGCACTACTAAACCATTCGTCCTCATTATATGCAAATGTGTTTCTTCTGGATCTTTGAGGGACCACGATTTTAGGACTAGTAAATATTCCCATTTCACGTGCTCTATGCAGACATGTCCAGTTGTAGCTCTCTTGATAAGTGTCCAGTCTCTTTTCCAAGATGGATTTAAATCTTAGTAAATGCTTGTGTACATTAGGATAACGCTCATGATTAATGTCATCCATTGTGTAAATTATATACCTATATGGTGTGCTTGAAGAAATGAAACGCTTTATATCAGAATTTTTATAGAATGGTTTTAGTAGCAATTGTTCACTAACATTGAACTGATTTATCTGTTGAACATCATTTGGGTGCTTAACATTCAATACGAAGATTCCATCCCCGATTGATTCACTAGGAAAATCAACGTCCAAAGTATGTTTTTTTGATACTTTATCACAACCGCTTACTATTCCTTGGTTTACTTGGCACACACTCCCTAACGTAACACCCGTTCTTTGCAGTTTTGTCAATATACTATGGATATTGACGCCAGAAAGCATAATATCGCTTTCTAATCGGATATAGTGCTCTTCGCCATCGTATAAATTCTTCTGTGGGATGGAATGATAAACGGTTTCTTTATCAGTGCCGGAAAAGATGTTTTTTAAGATTTCCGGGGTTGCTGTGCCCCTCCTCCGCGTAATACAGGTATTACAAGGCACAGTAGGATCATAAGCCTTTTTTAGAATACTCACCATATTGTGCTGCCCAAGAGCTGATTCAAAAATCTTGAGTTCATAAAAATTTATTAAGCGCAAGAAACACGCTCTATTGAAAAAGTCAGATCTCAATACCGATGCTCCCGTTGCTGTGGGAAAATAATTCGTAGTAATGAATGCAATGGACCCATTATCGGCTGTTAGATTTAATGACAGGTGAAAGAAGAAGTAGAATAAGTCCATTTTACCATTGTAAAACTTGCGTAGTTTACCTTTCTTGACTTCCCTGAAGATCTCTTTGTGCCCCTGTTCTTTTACATAAGGAGGATTAGCTATTATCACGTCAAAACCATCTTTTTTATGAAACACCTCGGAAAAAAATAGCTCGAAATCGAAAACTTTCATCCCATGGGTAAGTTTATTAATCAAATCATCAATGGTCTTTTTGTGTTCAGCCTTTTTATCTACATCTGTTTCATCGAATAAAGAGTCTTTCTCTTTTTCGATTTGTACGGTCATATAGTCATTAAGAGCATCTATCTCTATCCCAATAAGTGAATTGCCAGTAACTATCTTGTAATCAAGATTCGGCAAAGGTTTTATCTGCTGTAAGTTTTCTTCATCAACTACTAAGGATAACCATAATCGGAGCTTAGCTATTTCTACTGCCCCAAGATCTATATCAGCTCCGTACAAGCTACTTTGAATAGCATGGCGCTTGAAATTGTAGGGAGTCCTGTCATGCACATCATTAAAATATGGTGTTAAAGCACTGCGGCATCGCACTATTTCCTTCATCATACCTACGGGGAATGCTCCTGAACCTACCGCTGGATCACAAACAGTTATATTGGCCAGTTTGTCATCAATAAGCTTGGCATTGTTTATGATGCTATCTGGGATTTCTTGAAGGTAATTACTGTTTCCGGAAAGTCTGGCTGCCTCATAGAAAGCGGCGTGATCCCCAATCTGAATAAATGTTACAATATCGTCTCTGTTTATTGTTACAGCTTTCTTGTTTAATTGACTATCAAGGTAATTGATTAGGCTCTCTTGGCACATAAAATGTACAATTTCTCTAGGAGTATAAAAAGCTCCCTGCCCTTTGCGTTGATTCTCTTCAATCAGGCTCTCGAATATTTTTCCAAGCATTTCAGGATCAATGGCAACTTCTTTTTCCAGTGGTTCAGCTTCATTAACGGTAAAATTGTAACGATCAAATACGTCGAGTATCCCATTTCCATAAACATGCTCGTCAATATAGGTAGAATTACTAAACAGGTTATTGGGCAGCGATATAGGGTTGTGTTTCCAATCGAAATCTCCCATCGGTTCAAAGAGACCACCGTTTAAAAATGGTATTCTGCAGTTGAGTCTTTTAGACCATGCTTCATGTCCACGATCCGTTGCTAAAGTATCGTAGAATAAGGGTTGAAGCACATCGTTGTGAAAATTTACATAATCTACATATTCTTTGTTTGCAAGCTTTCTCAGAAAATCCTTAGGACCTTCTCCCCAGTTCGAACCATTAGGAACCCCAAGCCATCCCTTGCGCTGCAGGAAATAGAGGAATACTATCTGACCCATGAGTTTTTTAACGTATTCAATTTGATAGATATTCTTTCTGGTAAACTCGTCTTGGAGATTAGAATCGCTCTTAACGGCTCTACCTAAAGCACTGCAAAAAACTTTATATATGACTACATACTGTTCAAAGAACTCTTTTGTAACTGTCTCCACACTGAATGATTCTTGAATGTCATCGATACTTGGTTTGTACAGCGTGTTTTCCAATAATGCAACAAAACGAGTTTGTGCCGTATGGCAGCTTTCACCCTCCCCCACAATGTATGAAAAACGCCGAGCGGGAGTCAATGAAGTATCAGTAGCTATCTTACCGGAATCTTTGGTGACGGTTTTGTACTCAAGCTTCACATAGGAGAATCTCCATTGTTTTTCTGATGGAGATACAAACGCAACCAGTGCAGCATCTTTTCCATGATGGTCAAGATGATAGGCAACATAGTTTCTTATAGCAGTTCGAGCTCTCTCGAGTTTACTATCCTTGGTTAGATGAACTGTAAGGATATCGATTGTTTCTTTCTGAGGAGTAGTATAGGTGCCTAATCGATGGCAATGATTCACATGTTCTTTGAAGGCATACTTTACCATCTGACCTGTATAAGAAGTTGCTTTTGATTGGTCATACCCATTCAGAAGCTCGTTGATGAAGTGAGCAAATCTGTCTCTATCAAACGATTGTGTAAACGTGGTTTTAATTAACTCATAAGCCTGTTGCCTGGTCATTTATCCTCCAATAGATATGATGATAGAATTACTTCACGCGGTTTAAACGCTTGAGCAGCGTCTTTTGCTATAACTGGATTAAAGAAGTCTGGGGAAATATTCGATTTAAGGATACCGAGTATCTTCAAAGGGTCTGCCTCATTCTTAAGCTTGTCTGCTATCTTTTTCGCAGTGTGTTTGGGCAATGCTCCATCATTAAGAAGTTTAATCACTGAGGTTATATAGTCATCTTCAATATCAGTGAAACCGTGATACTTCTTGACTTCATGAGATTTTAGCCTCTTGGTAATATATACTTCATTGGTACTACCTTTATGACTCTGCATTTGCTCTTCAGATTCGATACTTGTAGCAAATTCGAACGCAGATTTGTTTTTGGCTAGCATTTCATAGAAGTGCAATGGGATCTCTTTCCTGTTTTCATTTACGTCATCAGGTTTTAGTATGCGTACAGATTGGAAGAAATCTAACTCCAAGGAGTCTTTGCTTGCAATCGTACTAACAAAGAACTTATCCAGTCTTCCCTGCCTAAAGTATGTTAGAAGTCCGGGCAACTCCATATTGTGTTTACTCCCTTGAGACAGGATAAGCTTTGTTGAGCGTGCTTTTTTGGGAAGTCTTTTAATTCTCGTAAACAGCTCGGCGTTTTCGTCTCTGATCTTTCTGATTTCGGTTAGATATTCAAGCTCACTATCTTCCTCTTCTTGTTCCCCAGTAATGGTCTGTTTCGAATTTAGCTTAGCAAATAGATCGTGAGACTTGACTTCTTCACCATCAGTAAGCAAGCGAGCATCATTGCCAAGCATCTCTATAAAAGCGTGTATCTTAGCTTCTGCTGCCTCTTTCAGCTTAATGGCGTCATTACATTCTTCTGTGGGGAAAAAATTGTATGTGTAAATCTCTTTGAACGCTGTATCCACACGATTGATACGCCCTACTCTTTGAATCAGCCGGGTTGGGTTCCAAGGAATGTCATAATTGATCACTATGTTAGATCTGTGAAGGTTTATACCCTCAGATAACACCTCAGTTGTGATCAGAATACGAAAGTCATCTTTTGGATCATAGGCCTTTGCATCGAAATTCGAAATAACTTCTTTACGATGTAACTCACTGGATGATCCGGAAAACAATAGAGCTTTGGGGTCTATTTCATTGCTTATTCTATTAAAAAGGTACTCAGCAGTTTCTTTTGATTCGGTGAAGATGATTGCTTTTGACTTGTTTATATGTTTATCTACTTTTAGCACATCTGCGAATGTCTCCCATTTCGGATCTCGAGTTATAGTAGCCCACGTTTTTTGAATATCTTCTAGTGTTGCTAAGTCACTTTTCAGATGCTTGATAAAATCGGGATGGAAATCCTTCGCATCAAGCTTAACTGCTTTATCAGCTTCTAGGTATTTCTCTATTGTGTCGTAATCGGCTGCGTCTAGCAATTCGAAGATTTTCGTGATATGCTTCTTACTTATGTAAACATGACCCTTCTCAAATTCCTTGATGACCCTCTCGTAGGACTTTAGAAAGCGATCAATCGTAAGCTTAAAAGCATAGAAGCTGCTTTCCAAGCGTTTAATCAGTAGAATTTTCATAAACTTGGTCAAGTTTCTCTGCCCTTGAATGTCTCTATGATCCACATCACCTTTATAGTAGGTAAGTGGACGATACCTAGCATATACAAAGGACTGGGTTATTATCTTCATTGTGTCGAGGAATACTGCATTTTCTTTAGTGTTAAATTGATAGAATAGAGGCTCGGGATCAACAACCTTGGGGAAAGTGAGACCCTGTGTTTTGAGGTCATCACAATAGTATTTGATGATGTCGTTGCGCGTTCTCCGAACCATCAAGTACTTTAGGATGTGGTTTCTCGTTTGGGCTGCATTTTCCTGAACAATTCGAATATATTCATCCCTATCAGTCTTTCGATCCAAGCCCTGGAGCTTCTTCTTTAAGTGAGAAAAGAAAGCTTCTAAGTTTCTGACATTGGGTATAGTGCTGTTTTTCCCATTTTGAAACAGCTTCATCTGGCTGAGAATGTCATCTGGCGAATTATTTAAAGGTGTAGCAGAAACTAAGATAACACGCTTACCACGACAAATCTGCGCTAACATAGCGTATGTCTGGTTCATTTCTGTTCTAAACCTGTGAGATTCATCTATGAAGATATTCTTATATTTTGATACGTCACGAGATAAGATGGATTCAAGTTTTCCAATCGATTCAAAGTCAGTATGTGGTACTCGAAAATCCCCAAATACATTCGGCCATGAACCTCGATTGTTCTTATCAAGAAGATGTGGTGGAGCAATTACTAATGACCTACCATCAAGTTGCTGTGCTAATAATGCAGACATATATGTCTTACCTAAGCCCACAACGTCTGATAAAAACAACCCGCCGTATTCTTCTAAAACCTTTTTGGCACTTACTACAGCATCTTCTTGATATTTTAGTTTAATAAACCCTTCTGGGACATAAATATCTTCAAGATTGTCTGGTAAGTTGAGTTCATCTTTGAAGTACTCATATAAAAATTTCAAATATAGTTCGTAAGGAGTAAATTGGGCAAACGGAGATTTGTTTCTTATTGTATCATCATAGGTAATCGAGAGATCAGTCGCTTTTTGCCACAACTCTTCAAACTTCTCTTTAGCAAAATCATAATCAGCTCTACTTTTAAGTTCGACATTAAACTCCAGATTATCTCTTAACCCTGATTGTGTTAAGTTGCTCGATCCTGTTATAACTCTTCCTACGTCTCTGTCTCCGCTAACGAAAGACATTATATATACTTTAGCATGGATTCTTTCATCCGGATATGATCTTATCTCAAGCTTACCTGATTTCAGCCACTCAACAAACTTGGTGACCCCTTCCTCAACATCAACAGAATCCTCGGAGTGTTCCAACTCATCAAGAATAGCATCAGGAGTTTTCTCAATTATTTGCGCCTGAGACATCAGAGGGATTTCATTCTGCTCTTTTGATTGTTGAATGAGGTTGTACGTGTTCTTATCCGTACTTAAACCAACTAGTATTCTGACTTTCTCGACATTCTCAAGCGATTTGTATAGCCTATAAAACCCACTCACAAAAAAGTAACCGACGAGACAATCGAACGTACTTGTACTGGTTAGAAGTACCTTAAACCTTCGTAAAAGGCTGCGGTTGGCTTCATTGGTCAGAAAAGTTAAATCACCTGACATTGATTACCTCTTATAAGCTAAATACTTCTGTCTGGACAGCTTGTTCATACAAAGACACTCATGTTGGCACAAAGAAACGCAATATAACATCAATTGCTCCATGTCATCAGCAATCAACAGCCTGTCTTTCCAGGGCTTTGTTCGTATATTCACTGATTAGTCTCATCCATCCCTCACAGTGTGAATTTCTATTTTTTCAAGGATATACAGCGTTGATTTCTGTCAATCCTAAAAACTGTCTCATCCTTGCTCATCCTGATTTGTCAGCGGACAGGGTAGTGCTTTTCTGGCTCCGGATCAATGATCACATCTGGAACAAGGAGATAGCATGACCGAAGCGTTGATGAACCGAATCAAAGCTCAGTTAGTCAGACATGAGGGTCTGCGACTGAAGCCATACCGCTGTACTGCTGGTAGGCTGACCATCGGTATTGGCCGCAATCTCGATGACCGGGGTATCTCTCAGAAAGAAGCTTACGCCATGCTGGAACGGGATATCCATGACTGCGAGCAGCAACTTATAGATGAGATTCCCGAGATTTACAGTAAGCTCGATGAGGTTCGCCAGTCGGTGCTGCTCAATATGTGCTTCAATCTTGGCATCAAAGGACTCCTGGGCTTCAACAATACCCTAGCTTTTGTCGGTGCTGGAGACTGGGAGCGAGCAGCCAATGGCATGATGGCGTCCAAGTGGGCGAAGCAAGTGGGAATGAGAGCCATTGAGCTCTCCGAGATGATGAGGAAGGGCAAGTGATTCCAATCCCGGTCGAGACCGATGCCATGCTCGCTATTCTCAACCTTCCCAAGGAGATGTCCAACAATGGCATCTTCAAGGAGCATCAGGGTCTGGTGCTGGAAATGATCCACTCACTGGTTTTGCAGGAGCATTTTGATCGGGCAACTCACGATGACTTACCGGAGGAGGAGCCGTTCCTGATTTCTTTTCGTTTTGGGTTCTGTTTCCTGATGCTGCACAGTACTTGTGAGTTTCTGAATTTGAAGACTTTGGGGGAGGGAATCGTCAAGACCGTAGGGTTAGACCAGTCTGCGACCGAACTGCTCACAGGGAGCGAAATAGACGCATTCAAAGCCAATCTTGAGCTGAGAGCGCTGACCATACTGCAAGCCTATCTCAATCCTGTCGGTCTGGATCGACTGAGTGAACTCAAGCCCAGACAGCCTCGCCCTATTCGGGTGGGAGTTATCTGATGCCTGATCGTGATTTTACTTCTCCTGAGGAACTGATGATCGAGATCTACCGGGCTATCTATGCCGCACTAGAGAGCCGGCTGCATCTGATAGGATCGACTATCGATGCTGACTCTCGCAAGGAGATTTTGGCACAGCAGATCTATGACAAGGGCGACTTCCATGGTAATACCGGCTATCTGCTCCAGACCACTGATACAGCCATGATTCTGAGAGTAGGCTCCAACGTTAAGCATGAACCTTTCGTTTTGGGCGGTAAAGTGCCTTCCTGGACTCCGATCGCTCCACTGATCGCCTGGGTCGAACGTAAGCACCTGTCTTGGACTGATAAAGAGACAGGTAAAGCTCTGACCGTAGCCGAGATCGCCTATCTCATCCGGGGCAAGATCAAACGGGAAGGCATAGCTGCCCATAATGTGTTCGCATCTGTCATCTCCAACCGGGAGCAGTGGATATATCAGCAGTTGAACGATATTGAGGTGAGCCTGTGACCGCTCTTGAGAAGTACCAAGCCGAACGCAACCGCATCTCCGAAGCACTGAATCTTGCTGGAATGGCTGAGATCCTATACAACAAGGACAACATCCCCAAGAACCTGCCTTGCGCCATCCTGATCCTCGATTCCGAGACAGGTAAGCATGGCACGACAGTATTTGGTAGCGTGAGGAAAGATTCCTTTCAGTGATCAAAATTGAAGAAACGATGATGGTATTTGAAGAATGTTGATAAAACTACCAGACCCGAACACCCCTGTGATAATCGGATTTCCATGATTTGAAGTTTTGGTGATTGGATTTGAAGTTTTCAGTGAGGGTTGATAGTGATATGCAACGTTACAACACCACTTATGACATTTAGTTTCAGCTTGACACCAAACCCTTATAGAGTGATATTTGGTTCTGCTACTGGGTTATACGCTTATTGTTTCAGCTTGACACCAAACCCTTATAGAGTGATATGCATCGGCGTGCGCCCGCACCTATTTACCCCCCTTTTCCCTTAAGAAAATAGCTGATACGTTTTGGTGTAGCTTTGGAAAGCTACGATACGAGTTTCCCTCTCTGTGTTCTCAGTGTCCTCAGTGGTTGGTTTATAACCCTTACCCTTACTTCAAGGGTTGAAGCATTGGTAGTGGCCGCATCAGCGTGTGCCAGTACGCTGTTTATCCCCCTTTCCCTTAAGAAAGTGGTTGATACGTTTACTCGTAGCTTTGGAAAGCTAAGATGCGAGCTCTCTTTTCTCTTGCCGATTCAGTTTGCTACTTGCGTTTTGAGGTTTACAGAGCCTCTTCACCTTGTCTTTTTCGTTTCCTCGCATTTTTATCGCATTTTTGTCCACCTTTTTAGGTTTTTGTCCACCCCCAGTATTATGAAGGTGTCACTTATTTGTTTGGCAGCAGGCTAAAGACTTTCTCATTGACAAAATAACAGCCAATAAATCATGCTGCCTTGCAAAGCAAAATTAGACAATGCCTTTAATGATAGAATTTGGAGTATAGAATGAAAATCCTTATTACAGGCGGTGCCGGATTCATCGGTTCGCATTTGGCAGAAAGGCTTTTGGGTGAGGGACACACTGTTTATGTAATAGACAATCTCTCCACTGGCAGACTGGAAAACATAGAAACCTTTAAGGATCACCCTAAGTTTCACTTAACCATTGGCAGCATCCTGAACCGCGAATTGATGGAGAAGCTGGTAGAAGGCTGCAATCAGGTTTATCATCTTGCTGCTGCAGTGGGCGTAAAATACATCATTGAAAATCCGCTTTTGTCTCTAAAAACAAATATCGTTGGCACCGATAACGTGCTGGAGCTATGTAACAAATTCAAAGCCAAGGTGCTCATAACATCCACCTCCGAAATATACGGCAAGAGCGAGAATGTCCCCTTTGCCGAACAGGACGATAGATTGCTTGGATCCACTCATATCAGCCGTTGGGGCTATAGCTGCAGCAAAGCTATAGATGAATTTATGGCATTGGCTTTTTACCGTGAAAAGAAGCTTCCGGTGGTTATTGTCCGCTGCTTCAATACCGTTGGGCCTCGTCAAAGCGGTCAATATGGCATGGTGGTGCCCAAATTTATAAAAGCCGCGCTGTTGGATCAACCAATAGTAGTTTATGGCAGTGGAGAGCAAACCCGCTGTTTTGCCGATGTGTCCGACGTTGTTTCTGCCTTTGTAAAGCTAATGAGCACACCGGAATGTGCGGGAGAGATTTATAACGTGGGTAACACAGAATCCATTTCGATAAAAGACCTTGCTGCAAAAGTTAAACA
Source organism: uncultured bacterium (assembly GCA_938009275.1). GTDB lineage: Bacteria > Cloacimonadota > Cloacimonadia > Cloacimonadales > Cloacimonadaceae > Cloacimonas. Next base: position 25,768 of record CALLHY010000033.1, on the reverse strand, counting down.
GATGTGCAATAGCAAATCCCGCATTGAGTTTATGAGCTATGAAGATGCCTTTGAAGAGGGTTTTGAAGATATGATGAACCGGATGCCGGACTTAAGTAAGATTAATAAAGCCATCGGCTATGAACCCCAATACAAGCTAGACGACATCATAAACCGAATGATAAAGTATTATGAAGATTAAGCTCCTGCTAATGCTATTACTGCTTTCAGCTCTGCTGTTTGCAGAAGATAAGGTACCCGACTTTAGCATCATGAACTCCGTTAGTGTAACTGGCTTTGTGGAAGTGCCGGGAGTGTATCCCGTATTGCCTACAAGTAGATTATCTGATGCTATAGCACTTGCAAACAAGGCTGCCATAACTGAAACAAGCCCCGCTGGTCACTTGAATGAGATTCCCTCTATGGCAACCACTGATCCTAAGTTACCAGGTATGAGCAGTGTAAAGAGCGTAAATCTGGGCTTTGCCAAGAACCAGGCTCTCCGATCTGTTCTGCTTGTCCGTAACGGCATAAGCACTTCTTATGACTTGCTAAAGTTTATGCGCATGGGAGATTTAAGCCAAAATCCATATCTGAAGGACGGTGACGTGGTAATACTATCTCCTTCAAAACAAATGGTTAACGTTACTGGTGCAGTAAATATCCCCGGGGAGATTGAGCTGATTAAGGGTGACCATCTGGAGCACATTCTTGCCCTTGCCAAAGGGACAGCCTATGACGCAGACTTAAGCTCTGTGCATGTTTATCGGTTTGCTGCAAACAAGATAGACTTCAGCATCATCACACTTGACCTGCTTAATGACCCCGCGAAGTACGGCTTTGAGCTGCAAGCGGGTGATAACGTAGTAATCCCCCAAATCTTCGAAGTAACAAACCGAAGCAAAGTGAACGTTTTGGGGCAGGTTAAGAACCCAGGCATTTACATTATTGGCAAAGATCATAAGCTTTCGGACATCTTACAGCAGGCAGGGGGGCTAAACCCCAAGGCAGACATAAACAATCTGATAATATATAACTCTCATATAAACGGGAAGTTAGACTCATTTTTGCAAAACCTGATGCAACGCAGTATGAGCGATATGACCCCAATTGAGTATTCGTATCTGCGTACCAACCTCCAACAATTGAAGGGTAAATATAGCCTAGATATGAGGAGCTTTGCTGCCAGTGAAGGTAAAGAGCATAATCTGATTCTTCGCGATGGGGATTGTGTGTTTGTGCCGGAGCTAATGCAAATGGTATGGGTAAGCGGTCAGGTTCGCCATCCTGGGCTGATCCCCTGGAAAGAAGGTGCAAACTGGGACTATTATATCGAAGCAGCCGGCGGCTATACCAATAACCGTAAGCATGGCAAGGGTAGATTGATTAGAGGAGACAGCGGTAACTGGATAAAACCAAATAAAAAAGTAAGCATTCTGCCAGGTGACACTGTATTCGTCCCCAGCCAATCCGACCGATCTATGTGGATGGACATAAAGGATGGCATAACCCTATTATCATCAGTAATAACAATAATTGTGGGGCTTCGAGCCCTCAGCACAGAATAGAAGGAGATGGAATAATGAAAGTTCCGATGCTGGATTTACATGCACAGTATGAACCCTTGATGCCGAAGATTAGAGAAGCGATGGAGCGAGTTTATGCCGACCATCATTACATAATGGGGCCACAAGTGAAAGAATTTGAAGAAAAGATGGCAGCCTATCTGGGCATAAAGCACGCAATCGGATGCGCTTCTGGAACAGATGCCCTGGTTTTGGCCATAAAGGCATTGGGCATCGGCGAAGGAGATGAAGTAATAACCACTCCCTTCACTTTCTTTGCCACTGCATCTTCTATCTGGCGCAATTTTGCCAGGCCAGTATTCGTGGATATCGATCCAAAGACTTTTAACTTAGACCCCAGCAAGATTGAAGCAGCTATCACTCCCAATACCAAAGCCATCATGCCAGTGCACTTGTTTGGTCAATGCGCCGATATGGAGTCGATTATGGCCATAGCCAATAAGCATAATCTGAAAGTGATAGAAGATAATGCCCAGGGAATTGGCAGCACCTGGAATGGTAAAATGAGCTGCTCTTTTGGCGACATTGGCACCCTTAGCTTTTTCCCATCCAAAAACCTGGGAGCTATGGGCGATGCTGGTATGTGCCTCACCAATGACAATGACCTTGCAGCCGCACTAAAGCAATTGCGCGTGCATGGCGAAAACCCCAAGTATTATCACAAATGGGTTGGCTTGAATAGCCGCATTGATACCATGCAGGCTGCTATCCTTAGCGTAAAACTTGATGCCCTGGAAGGATGGAGCAAGGGACGCAGAGCTAATGCCGATTACTACAATGCCAAGCTAAGCGGTGTAAAGGGTATTCAAACTCCATACATCCACGAGAAAGCTGTAACCATCTATAACCAGTACACCCTGATTTGCGATAAACGTGATGAGCTAATGGCACACTTGCAGGCAAAAGGAATTGGTTGCGCTGTATATTATCCGTTGCCTTTGCATATTCAAGAATGCTTCAGTTCGCTTGGATACAAGCCTGGTGATCTGCCTATCTCAGAAGAAATGGCGCAGAAAGTGCTCTCAATACCTATCTATCCCGAGCTCAGCAACGAGCAGAAAGACTATGTCTGCAACACAATAAAGGAATTTTGTAACTAAGAGGAGTTGCCGTGCATTATATTGTATGCATAAAACAAGTCCCCAATACTACCGAGATCAAGATTGATCCCAAAACAAACACATTGGTTCGCGAAGGGGTGGAAAGCATCTTAAACCCCTTCGATACCTATGCCATAGAAGAAGCAGTCCGCCTTAAAGAGGCTAATGGCGGCACTATCACCGCAATCAGCATGGGACCGCCCCAGTGCGAGCCAACCCTGCGTGAGGCTGTGTCTTTGGGCGTGGATAACATTATCCTGCTATCCGATAGGCGCTTTGCCGGAGCCGATACCTGGGCAACCAGCCTTACCCTGGCAGCCGCTATCAGAAAGCTGGGGGAATTCACACTTATTCTTACCGGACAACAGGCTATTGATGGCGATACAGCTCAGGTTGGCGCAGGAATAGCGGCGCATCTGAACATCCCGCAAACCTGCTTTGTAAGAAAGATTGAAGCGATCGATTGCGGTAAGGCAACCGTGCAGCGGCTTATGGAAGACGGCTATGACCGTGTGGAAATGAAGCTTCCGGCTGTCATATCGGTAGTAAAAGAGATTAATACTCCTCGCTTACCCTCCCTACGTGGGAAAAAGAATGCAAAAACTGCAGAGCTGAAGGTGTGGAACTGTGACGACTTGGGCCTGGACGAAAAAGAGATTGGCCTTAATGGCTCGCCTACACAGGTTATGAATATCTTTTCGCCGCATCACGAGAAGCAGGTAGAGAAGTTTGACGGCCCTGCCGATGAAGCCGTGGAACTAATAGTAAAACGCCTTAGTGAGATGAGCAAAAGATGATAGCCTATCCAAATATCAGTCCCGACATCGTGAGATTCAACCTATTTGGCTACCCGATGCAGGTACGCTGGTATGGCTTCTTTTATGTGCTAAGCTTCATCATCGCCTATTTTCTGTATCGATATAACCTTAAGCTGCGGAATATCAAGCTTAACCGAGAGCAATATGAATCCGCAATATTCTATGTGATGGTAGGTGTTATAGCTGGAGGAAGGCTCGGTTATGTGGTGTTTTATAATCTAGTATACTACATCCAACATCCACTTATGATATTAGTAACCTGGGCAGGAGGCATGAGCTTTCATGGAGGTGCTATCGGCGTTATCGTAGCAGGCATCCTCTATGCACGCAAGCAAAAGCTAAGCTTCTATGCGCTTGCTGATGCCGCCATCCCGCTAGTAGCAATTGGATTGGGGCTGGGGAGATTGGGCAACTTCATAAATGCTGAGCTATGGGGCAAGCCGACATCGGTACCTTGGGCAATGATCTTCCCTGGTTCAGATGGTGTTCCCCGCCATCCCACCCAGTTGTATGAGTTCTTTCTGGAAGGGGTAGTGTTATGCGCCGTTGGATATTTCCTACTGAAGAAGCTAAAAAAAGACGGGCTGGTGTTCTATAGCTTTATTGGACTATATGGCGTGTTTCGCTTCCTTATTGAGTTTGTTAGAGAGCCTGACGACATCATGTTTTATGAGAAGTTTGGCTTTATCTTTGGATTCATGAGTATAGGTGCATTCCTTAGCTTTCTTATGATATTAGTTGCAGCTATTGGAATTTGGAAGATTAACCATAACTCCCCAGCTAGAACTTAACAAAGTATGACCCGATATAAGTTTATTACTACGCGATACCTTACTAAGGTGTTGATCTTGCATATCCTGCTAAGCATCATGCTTCTTAGTGGGTGCGCTGGGCCAAGACCAAGCGATAAACAAAAGCTGCTGAGACAAGAACTAAAGAAATGGGAAAGCTTCGATAGTCATGGTATTGCAGAGATATCCTATATGGGGCTTGCTCTGCGTAAGATGTTCTTCGCTGCTAAAAATAAGGATCAGTTTCGCCTGGACATCCTTGATGGTGGGCTGATGGGCGCGGGCGCAAAACCGCTGCTAAGCTTTTATACCGGTAACTATACTTCCTTTGCTTCTCCCATGCTGCCAATGCTCGAGATGCTTAGTCCCAACGATATGATCCCCTCCAACAGCTTTGGTCTTTTTGCCTTTTCCGATTCACTCATGGCAAGATATGGGCAAAGCATCATTGCTACTTACATGCTTGAAATTGATGGGCTAAAAGTTAGCTTTCTAAAGGACTTCCGTTTGGACAAGGTTTTAGATACAAAAAGCAACTCCGAATTGAAAGCCGTATACAACAATAGCTCTCTATCTGAATTAGAAATTAGGGGCCCGGATGATATGAGCATCAGGCTGATCTTTGATGAGATTAAGTACATCGAACCAGAGATAGTACCACTGCCCAAATCCACATCAACATTCCAATGGGATGGCTCGGAAATGAACTTGAAACAGCTAATAAAAGACTTTCTAAGAAACAAGAGGTAAATATACATGATCCAACGTTATTCAAATCCGGAAATGCAAAGAATATGGACATCAGAAAACAGGTATGAATGCTGGCTGGAAGTTGAGCTTGCTGCCTGTAGAGCAATGCACGGGCAGGGCATTATCCCGGATGCTGACTGGATGGCAATAAATGAAAAAGCTGATTTTGACGCTAACCGTATAGACGAACTTGAACTGATTACCAAGCATGATGTAATAGCTTTTTTAACCAATGTTGCCGAGTATGTTGGGCCTTCCTCACGCTGGATTCATTATGGTATGACATCTTCTGATGTATTGGATACTGCTACAGCAATGCAGCTTAAGGGTGCGGGAGAGCTAATTCTTAGCGAACTAAGCCGCATGGCGGAGATATTAAAGCTGAAAGCTCGTCAATATCGCAACACTCTGTGTATGGGGCGTTCGCACGGCATCCATGCTGAACCCACCTCTTTTGGGCTGAAGTTTGCCCTGTGGTTCGAAGAAAGCAAGCGCAACCTTGAACGCCTGAGCAATGCCATTGAAGAGATCAGTGTAGGTCAGTTTTCTGGAGCTGTGGGTAACTTTGCTCACCTAAGCCCGGAAATTGAAGCTCAAGCCTGTAAATACCTTGGACTAAAGCCTGCCAATGTATCCACCCAAGTTATACAACGCGACAGACACGCACACTTCCTGGCAGTCCTGGCCTTGATAGGCTCGTCAATAGAGAAAATTGCGCTCGAGATCAGGCATTTGCAGAGAACTGAAGTTCGCGAGGCAGAGGAGAACTTCAGCTCTGGACAAAAAGGCTCGTCTGCCATGCCTCATAAGCGTAATCCAATTGTAAGCGAACAGCTTTGCGGACTGGCACGAGTGCTAAGGAGTAATGCCGCCAGTGGCTTCGAAAATAATGCCCTATGGCACGAAAGAGACATTTCTCATTCCAGCGTTGAGCGTATTATTTTGCCAGACTCATGCATCCTTACTCATTACATGATAGGCAAGTGCTGCCAGTTAATTGAAAACCTGACAGTATTCCCGGATAACATGAAAAAGAACATTGAAATGACCAATGGACTGGTTTTTTCTCAAGCCTTGTTACTACACCTGACCAATAGTGGGATTAGCCGCGAGAAGGCATACCAATTGGTACAAACTGAGGCTATGAAAAGCTGGGATACCGGCAGTGATTTCCTCTCGCTGGTGCTTGCCAACGAAGAGATTACTGCATCATTGTCTGAAACTGAGATCAGGGATATCTTTTCCTATGATCGCTATATCCGCAATGTGGATTATGTCCTAAAACGTTGCGGCATTATCTAAGCAAGGAGATTACATGAAAAGCACAATCCTAATAACCTTAGCAATACTTATGCTATTACCTCTTGCCCTGTTTGCCCAAAAAGAGAGTGATCGCATTACCGGAGTATGGTTCAATGGCGAAAAATCCAGCAAGATTGAGATTTACGAAACCAAGAATGGCAGCTTCGCAGGTAAGATAATCTGGCTGAAAGAGCCCAATGATGCCAGTGGCAAACCAAAGCTCGATAGCAAAAATCCAGATGATAAGCTAAAGAAACGCCCCATAATGGACTTAGTGATCTTAACAGGATTAACTTCTGATGGCAAAACTAAGTATGTGAATGGCAAGATATATGACCCAAAAAGCGGAAAGACATATTCTGCCAAAGCCGAATTGACCAACAACAATACTCTTGCCTTACGTGGCTTTATCGGTGTATCTCTGGTAGGTAGAACCGATACATGGACACGCACCACTAAATAGCCACTAATGCCAAAAACAATTATTACAGAGCTTAAGCTCCTTAATGAGCTTAAGAAACAACAAATTCGCCGGCAAGTGCCGTCTTTGGCCTTGCTGGCTTTATCTTTCATGATCAGTATTCTGCTTCCGCTTTTTTTTTACCACTATCCCTCACTGATTCTGGCAATCCTCTCATTTGTTTGGTTCAGAGTGGTTGCAGCAAACTTCAGATGTAAGCAGAAACTTATCATTCCCGATGGCAACCTACTGCTATCGCCTGTTACCGGAAGAGTTCGCAGCATCAAGACTGCTCCTGACTACACCCTAGTCCGAATAGGAAAAAGCCCGATAGACTACATAGAAATCCGTAGCCCCCACGATAGTGCACAGTGGGATAATGGCACCATTAAGCTTCAATATAAGGGGCATAATCTGATCTTCAGATTTGAATCTTCACATCTCCAGCAGATCGACAGCGCAGATATGCAAGCTGGCAACATTATTGGCTACATCATTGGCAGCGCGGTATGCAGCATCAGCATTCCCCGCGAGCTAGCCCTGGAGATTAAGCCCAAAACGATCTGTGATGCCGGCCTAACTGCTCTGGTTTCCGAGTAGCATCAAATTAACAGCTTGACAGAATTAGCACCTTATCATACAATTAGTTTAGAATAATAACAGATTGGAGAGATCATGAATAAGTATTTTATCATCATAGCTTTAGCTATAGTTCTGCTGTTCCTGGCAGCCTGTGCCACCAACACCGATGGCGCAGCAGTTAAAATGGTTACCAAGTACGATATCGCCCTTACTAAAGTTAACCGCTTAGACGAAAACATTGGCAAGGCAAAAGCCCCCGTGGCAGACACAACCTTGGTAGATAAAGTTCGATATCGCTATGAAGACGACATCATGCGCACAATTTGGAGTGCCACAGAAAACGGCTTTGAGATAACTTTATACAATCCCACAGACAAGATTATTACCATAGATTGGGATGGTGGGCAGTATCTGGATTACGACAACATCGGCCACAGACTTTTGATATCCAAAACCAAGGATGCTGATAAAGACAAGCCGCAAACCCCATCTGTGGTTTCTGCCCGCGGGAACATGGTGGAAACCATCACCTCTGCCGATCACGTGAAACTATCTTCCGTTCTGGGATTATACGTGCGTGAGCCACTGTTACCCACCGATTATGCCTCAGCCGTTCGTTACAATGGCAAAGAAATGAAGCTGATGCTGCCTATAACCATAGATGGCGTAACTCACCGCTACGAGCATATTTTTAAGGTGATTAATGTGCGTCAGATTGCTGCCAAGAGCACAGGGTGGTTCGGACTATAGCGCTTAAGATCAATTTGGCCTACAAGCTTTAGTAAAGCTGCAAGTAATTATACTTGCAGCTTTCTTTATGTGGTTCTTTATTTTACTGATGGTTATCTGTATTCATGATTTGCCAGCCCCTAATCCACAATAAGGAATATCTACCCTTCTACCATAACTATGTAACGATCACCCACCTTGAACGAATTACTAATGAATTACCCATGAAATACGGATGAGATGCGTATTTCATCCGTAATGGTATTGTAATACGTTCAATCATCCAAAATCCTCGCCATCATCCTCTTCAAGCTCAGGAAAATCAGGTAGCATGGCCATTCGCTTGCGTTTGATTCGATGGCCAATTATCAGAACTACGGGTAGTAGCAATGCCAGAATGGAATTTATGCCCCAAAACAAGTATTGATAGCGTAATCTCTTTACGTAGGTGGCAAACTGGATATGAAAGTCATATAGATTACTGCGATAGGCTACGCCAAATACGTCATTGAACGCGGCTTTATCTCCGTTGCGGGTGATGGAAGCCACCATGTCCCAGAAGTGTTTCCATTCCTGAGCTTTGTTTTCATTCATAAAGCGCACTGCCATCGAAGAACTAAGGTAAAATATCTGCCAATCCTCTTGCTTATCGGGATAGCTATAACTCATGCGAAAGAGGTCGCTGCTGCGACCCAGGAAGCTCTGTTGCAGAAAGTAAAGATAGCGTTCAAATCCCATTTGCCCGGAGAAATGGGTTGCCATGCCTTCGTGAAACCATAGCGGAGCATGGCTAAAGATTTTTTCCAGATACCAGTGAATATACTCATGTAGAAGAGTATTACTGAAGCTCTCACGTATCTCAACAGCAGGACGGATGTAGATGCTGGCATCCATGCCGCTATAAAAGGCATCGCTGAATTCCACAATCTTAGCCTTTCCAAGAGCTAATCTCTGGTAGCTGGTGTTGTTCTTGGCGATGTAGATCACTGCGGGTTCGTTTATGTAAATACTTATGGTGCTTTGCAGTTCGTCGATGCGCTCATCCAGCTTGTTCAGCCCGATTATCATGTTCCCAGGTATGGGCTCTTCAGCATATACTGCCAGATTATTTGTCTTGTGCTGAAGGCTATAAGCGGCATTTAGGCTTATTGGACTAAGTGATAGGAGTCCAGCTAAGATAACGGCAAAAAAGCACCCGGGTAAGATATGCAATACCCGGGTGATGTAAGCTGTAATGGATGGTTTCATTTCTATTATTGTCAGGTTGGGAGTTCGTCTCGCCTCAACATTTCGTAGTAATTGGTGCTGTCCTTTTTGGCTACATTGCCTTCGGGAATTTGGGTGATGCGAATCTCATGCTCTGCTCCATATAGCCTGAAGATAATTATATCTTCGGCTTTAACTATTGCCGAAGCTTTAGCAGGTTTGCCATTTAGCTTCACGAGATTTTTGTCGCAGGCATTCTTGGCAATCGAGCGTGTTTTGGTTAAACATAGCTTATTCAGCAACAAGTCCAGTCTCATTGTTGTTTTCCTTTTTAATGTCCAGAACATCGCGGATTCTGCCTGCGATGTCTTTCATTTTAAATGGCTTCATCACGAAGTCGCTAATGCCTTTCTGTCTTGCGTCTTCCACAGATATAAGGGTTGTGAAGCCGGTGCAGATGATGATTGGTATCTCAGGCTTGATGCCAAGCAGCTTCTGAGCAAGATCAACGCCGTTCATGTAGGGCATTGTGGTGTCAGTTACCACTACGTCGATGCGCGAGTGATACTTGGAGAAGTGCTCGTATGCCTTGCGGGGGTCGGTAAAACCTTCCACCTTATAGCCCATGCGCATCATTCCCTGACGGAATACATTAACCAGGCTGGGTTCATCATCCACAAACATAATGCTCTCAGTGCCACTGGTATCGGCAGCTTCCACAACTTCAGGTGCGCCCTGGTGCCATTGATCAGGAGTGTATTGGGGGAGATAGACAGTGAAGGTAGTGCCCATTCCCAATTCGCTTTCCACCCGCACAGCACCATGATGTGATTGCACGATGCTGTGAACTATAGACAGTCCAAGCCCGGTGCCTTCATTGGCACTTTTGGTGGTAAAATAAGGATCAAAGATATGATCAACAATACTGGGGTCTATGCCTGTTCCATTGTCTCGCACCGATATCTTTAGATATTGGCATTGCTCAAGTTCGGGGAAGGCTTGCATATCGCGGCTACGGAAAGAAACGCTTTCTACTGATATCTCCAGCAGAGCACCTTCCCTGTGCAGGGCGTGCATGGCGTTTGTGCCGAGATTTATAATAATCTGGTGAACCTGTCCGGGGACAGCGATAACTGTGCTTTTCTCGGCTTCATAACGCTCTTTAATCTTTATGGAGCGCGGCAGATATGAACGCAGGAACCTTACTGATTCCTTAACGTGATCTACCAGTTCTATCACTTCGGTTTTGGATTCTTCCTGGCGTGAGAAGGAAATAAGGTGGCTTATCATCTCCTTGGCGCGGGTAGCACTCTTCAGTACTTCCACAAGGTTCATAGCGGAGTCGGACTCGGGATCAAGATCATCTCCGGCCAGCTCTGTGTAACCAATGATCGCGCTTAGGATATTATTAAAGTCATGCGCAATACCCCCAGTAAGGCGACCAATGGCCTCCAGACGTTGGGTGCGCTTAAGCTGCTCGTCGCGCAGGATTTCGAAGGTCACGTCTTTGCAACTGGCAATAATGCTGGAAAGCCTGCCATCATTGTCGATAACGGGTTTCACCACCATATCCAGAGTAATCTTGGGGCCATCTTTACGAATCATGTCGATCTTCCCGTGCCAAGGCTGAGAAGAACGCACCCGCAGCCAGGATTGCTTCATTTCCGAACGGCTGGTAGGCTCGAAGGGCAAATACTCAAATGGCTTATCCAACAGCTCTATGCGTCTGTAGGAGGTTATCTTTTCGAAGATGGTGTTCACGTACTGGATAATGCCTTCCGGTGAGAAAATTATTATGCCTTCGCCAGCTTGCTCGATGGCTTGGAAAAGCACATTGAGGTTTTCATCGGTCTGTTTTTTGTGAAGCGCGAAGGCTATCTGCTCGGATACAGATTCCAGCAGCAGCTTGTCTTCATCGTCGTACAAGTCTGGCTGAGAGTAGGACTGAACCACCAACGCGCCAATTACCTTGCCGGAAAGAATTAGTGGTATCCCAAGGAAGTTCTTGCATTCATAGCCCATGAAGCCAACGTCCTGAGTGCGCTGCTTTACCGCTTCATAATCCAGCAACAGAGTCTTTTCTTCGCTGATAATCTGCGCGGTTAAAGATTTACTATCGTCGGCAACAACGGGAGATGAATCTTCATTCATCTCGTCTACCAGATATGGGAAGGTTATCAGGTTGCTTTTTGCATCGTAGAGGGCAATGTAGAAGTTAGTTACGTCTATAACCCTGCCCAGTGACTCGTGTATGGTGTGAAACAGGTCGTCTAACGACACTTCGATATTCACAGCGTGGCTTATCTTGTGCAGTATGGTGGTCACCACTTCAGAGCGGTAAACCGGAGTCATATCGGTTAGGATTACGGCAAAAGTTTGTTCTTTGCCGGTAAGTATCGGAATAAGGGTTTGCTTGTGAGCGTGCAACTTGTGCTTGGAATCTAGAAAGCTGTATTCAGCCACTCGGTGCGCATTGGGTGGATCGGATAATACATCCAATATCTTTTCCTTATTCATGGTAGGCGGCTTTTCGAGACGAACACGCTCATTGAAGTCTTTATAAACCTCCCATAGATACTTGCCCACCATGTGTTTGGCGGGAGCACCTATGTGAACTTCCATAGCCTTGTTAACCAATATTGACTTACCCTGGGCATCTAGGAGCATCATTCCCTCGGAAGCTTGCTCAAATATGCAGCGGAACAGAGCTTCTCGCTCTTCCAGCTCGCTACGGATAAGAGCCAGCTTGGTCATATCCTGCATGGCTACAATCACATTCTCGTAGTCTTTCTTTTCCTCGCCCGGGATGCTCCAGGATATGTTGAAATGAAGCTTATTCCCCAGTAAGTCGTAGTTTATGCCATGACCATCGAAAAACTTTCGGCCATCCCCCAGTGCTATCACCGATTCCAAGAGGCAATCCATTGCATCTTCTTTAAATATCTGATGCACGTTTTCGCATAGTTCTTTCTTGGTTTTGGCCTTGTATAGCCAGAGAGTAGTGTTATTCACATCCACAATTCTTAGCTGCTTCACGCAGTCTAAAAACTGCTCGGGATATGTGCTGAAATGTGCCCTTAGGTCTGTAATACCATTAGCTTTAATCTTGTTGATGCTTTCAATAATGCCCGAGAAATCTTCTACCCATAATGATACGGGTGACTGGTCGAACAGCATCCGGTAAAAGGCTTGGTTTATCGAATTCATACTTCCTGCTTGAGTATTCTTTGCGTCTCCAAGGCTATCATCAGTTCTTCGTTAGTAGGAATCTTCAGGACAATTACCTTGGAATCCGGTGTACTAAGTATCTGTATATCATCTGTGAACTTGGCATTTTCTTCTAAGTTTAGCTTTATCCCAATTGCATCCATATTGCGACAAACCTGCTCGCGAAGGATGGGCATCCTTTCCCCAACTCCACCAGTAAAGATAAGCACATCCACTCCATTCAGAGCGGCGAAATAAGCTCCGATATACTTCTTAATCCTGTAGCAGTATACATCGTGTGCTTGAATTGCTTTGGGATTGTGGCGTATCAGTATCTCATCTTCAATCTCGCGCATATCGTTTGAGATGTGGGAAAGCCCGAGCATACCGCTTTTCTTATTCAGGATGCTGTTCACTTCGTCTACACTTAAGCCGAGTTGCTGCTGCATATGAATGGGGATCGCGGGATCAAGATCGCCGCAACGTGTGCCCATCATCAGACCTTCCAAGGGAGTTAAACCCATGGAAGTATCTATGGACTTGCCGCCATCAATTGCGGTTATAGAAGCTCCGTTACCCAAATGGCAGGAGATTATTTTAAGGTTGCCAAGCTCTTTACCCAGGAAGTCGGCTGCCTTCATGCTTACAAATTTATGACTGGTGCCATGGAAGCCGTATCTGCGAATCTTATGAGTATGATAGAACTCCAGGGGCAGCGGATACAAGAAGGCATGAGCCGGCATAGATTGGTGATAGGCGGTATCAAACACGCCACATTGAGGGCAATTTGGCATACTGGCCTTAACTGCCTCTATCCCCTTAAGGTTAGCAGGATTATGCAGGGGAGCAAGAGATATGCATTCCCGCATAACTTCCACCACATGATCGGTTACTCTAACTGCATCGGAATAATGCTCGCCAGCATGAACCAAGCGATGTCCTACTGCATCTATCTCTGTTAAACTCCGAAGGACTCCATTATTCTCGTCAATCAACGCATCTAAGATTAACTGCAAGCCTTGCTCGTGATTATCTATCACCATCTCACGCTTTTTCTTGGTAAAATTGGGACTCTTATAGGTAAACAGAGCAATGTCTTCTCCGATCTTTTCGGCGATGCCCTCTGCCATTAAGTCTTTGCTTTCCATATCAATTAGTTGGTATTTAATAGACGAACTTCCGCAGTTTAAAACTAGTATCTTCATGTACTCCCCTTTGAGTATGTTTTTCTTTGGGGCAGATAATACAGACTGCTAATATGTGTCAAATACTTTTTGAGACTTGGAGTTCGGGCATTTCTTTGGCTCAAAATGGCACCTGAAACATGGCTGAGTAATACAGCCTCAAATCCTGTGTATCTGCATATTTATCAGCGCACTACTACTTCATTAAAGTTATCTTCCTGGTTATGCTTCCATTCGGATAACTAAACTTCAGCAGATAAATCCCGCTGCTAAGGCTGTGTTGCTGGTCACTAAGCCCATCGAATACAAGGCTATGAGCCCCGGCATTCAGGCTTTGGGACAATAGAGTTCGAACTCGTTGCCCCTTCAGATTGTAAAGGCTGATGCTAACCATCCCGTTCTGGGGATTTGTATAGTTGATTGTGGTGTGCGGATTGAAGGGATTAGGACTGCAGGATATCGCAGCAGGTATGGGTGCTACTACCTCATCGGCATTGTCTGTCCCGTTTATTAGCTGAGGTAATAACTGCTGCAGAAAAGCCCTTACTCCATCGAACTGCATATAATACAGAGGGAATCCCAGCATAACGAATGCTCCATTTGAATTGTGAACCAGTCCAATACACTTGTTTTCTCCTGCTGCACCGGTACTCATCGAGGCGGTATAGATACTGTTGGCGGCATCATTAAATGTATATATCTGAGGCAGCATATTATTCCAACTGGGCGTAGTTTTATTGGGATCAACAAACAGATTGGGATATGTATCGGAATACACACCAACCAGGCTGGCAGTGTTATCATAATTCATGCTTACATTACCCATAAATCTCTGAACAAAGGCATCATTGAACACAGAAGCAGTTTTCCAGCTCGACAAAAGAAGCTTGCCTCCGCCCTGGATATAGCCGCTAATGAGTTGCAGGTTATTTAGTAGCAGATTTTGGGAAAAGTCATCCGCATACCACAGCACAGCCTTGTACATTCCCAATGTTCCCAAAAGTGGCAAACCCTGGGAAGTGCAATCCCAAAAATCGGGCTGGATAGGCTCTACAGCAGAATAATAAAAACCGTCTACCTGAGCATCGCTTGGGCTTATGGCAGAGCCATTCCCATCCCTGGTTTCATCTACCAATAGCAAGTCATAATCAAAGGTAAAAGGCATTGGCATAGCAGTAGCTATATTCGATAAAGCTGATAGATAGCCACCTGAAGCTACAACTCTTATGGCATACTGGTAGGTGATATTATTCCAGGGAGTGGTGTCAACAAAAGAAGTGGCATTTATGGGCTCATCGGTTAGTGCCTCCCAAGGTTGGTAAGTCTGCATTCGGCGATAAACCATATATCCAATATCCACTCCTGGGCTAAACACATCCCAAGATAACAGAACAGATTGATGAGAAGGTATGCATTCGGCAAGATGAGGTTTATCCTCTGTAATCTGCCTTAGCATCGTCCAGTTATTCAGATTTGGGCTTATACTGCAATCCACCAGAGGCTGTCCGAACATAAACTCTGTTACCTGTCCATTCGGGCTGGCATAGGCCAGCAATGAGTCGGATACGGCGCCACAGCTAATGCCGAAAGGAACTTCCAAAAAGAACTGGGTATTCGATGGCGATGTGCTTTTTGCCACTATCTTTACCCGCGAGATATCCTCTGCTTGCCATATGCTATACTCAACCGATGGTATCCCCGAGCCATAAATCCATTGATTAAAGAACTGAGTTAAATCCATTCCGCTAATCTGCTCTGCCATGGCTTCAAACTCGGCTGTTACAGCATTGCCGTCCTTATATGTGGTAAACCATTGTCTGAGTAGCTGGAAGAAGTTTGCATCCCCAATTTTCAGGCGTAGCATATGCAGCACAGAGGCAGACTTTTCATAAGACGGCGGAGAGAAATAGTTGTAAAAACTTGGATTATATATGGTTTGCGGCCCTATGCTCGCCTCCCAGCTATTGTAGTATTGGTGATAACTGGAGTTTATATATGCCACTGCCGATTCCCAACCAAAGCGCTTATCTGTCCAAAGATGTTCACTATAGGTGGCAAAACCTTCGGACAACCAAACGTCCTTGAAGTCCAAAAAGCTAACCGCATTACCATACCATTGGTGCGCAAGCTCATGAGCAATGGTTACTTCGTGCGTGCCATTACCGGTGATTAGTGAATTTCCCAGAGTGGTCATAGTTTGATGTTCCATAGCCGCAAACGTGCTCATGTTAACCGTTGCATGACCATACTTCTCGAAAGGATATGGGCCAAATAACTGCGAGAAATAGCTAATCATCTCTGGCACGCGTTGAAGATCGACTAAAGCATTGTTGTATTGACTTTGCGTTACGAAGTTCTGGATAGGTAAGTTATTCATATCTGGAACCGTCTGATTTATCTCTACATAGGGTCCGGCAGTTAGGCAAACCAGATATGTGGTCATGGGATTGCTACCCAGCCAAGTCGTGGTTGAGGTTCCGTTACCGTTGTTCACGATATTGCTGCGGAGTCCATTAGCAGCCACCTTCCAGTCACTGCGCATGGTTATGTGCAAATCCACAACAGCCTTATCCCAGGGGTGGTCATAACACGGCCACCAATAGCGGCCTGCATCGGGATCGGAGATGGTAAAAACCGAGTTTGAGCCAAAAATCATGCCGATCTGATATAGGTTGGGAGATAATGTGGGAACTCCGCTATAAAACACCTGAGTAGTAAACGTTTGCCCCGCTGCTACATCCACAGCTATATTCAGCAGTCCGCCGTTATGGGTAAAACTGGCTGCCTGACCATTAACCAACACCGACGAGACTGATAATGTAGAAAGCTCATAAGTGATAGTGGATAGCCATTCTTCGGCAAGCACAGTTGCCAGCACGTTCCCATGTATAAATCGAGTGCTATCATTTATGTTTAGCGTAATCACATACTTTTGCACATCGAAGCCATGGGCAGAATCCGCCCTGGCAGGCTCAAACATTCTCGGCGCAGCCTGGGGAACTTGCCTGCGCGAAGCAGGAGCATCCCAAACTTTTGCGGCAAACAAGCCAGTAGACACCACTAGCACTGCTACCAAGAGCAACAAACATCTCTTAGAGGTTACCATCATTGTACCACCATCTCCATTTATAAAAGTCTAAGTTTACTAAATCAATATGATTTTATTCTGTCTCAGTTACATGCAATTATGTTTCCACTATTATGAGAATATTGCCTGCCTGGCTGATTCACTTTCTAATGAAAATCTCCAGTCCTTGTTTAGTCTCCCCCCCCCCTCCCCTCCAAGAACCTCTGAAGACCTCTAAAAGCCCCTAAAGACCACCCTAAAGACCAACAGACAAAAACAACAGACAAAAACAGACAACAAAAAATTACCTCTTTGTTCCTCCTTGCTCCAAGTCGTTTATCATGTGTTAATCCCCCCTTAATCAAGCGTTAATAGTTAACGCTTGATTAAGGGGGGATAGAGATATGATAAACGCTCATAAGCAAGGGAAAAAACGCGAACTTCAAGTGGTCTTTCCTTGTGGTCTTTCCTGGAGAGTCACCCTTTTAAGTATACAGGGTAAGTCACTAAAAATACTGCCTAAAGGAGTGATGAAAAGAATGAAAGAAATAAGGTCACAAACAACCCCAGTATATGGGATTGTGGTTTTGTGGTCTTGTGGTCTTTCCTTGTGGTATTTCCTGATCTAATTCTGGAACTGGAATGTTGGAACGCCGAATTTATTCGGCTGGAATCGCCAGATTTATCTGGTGAGCAAGTGATAGAATAATCCCAATCATTGATGTTTATGGCTAACAAATCGGCATAAACTGGTGTTCAGATTTGTTGAAGCCCACGTTCCATTTTGTGCAATGATAACGTGAGCCTTTCAAGTGGTTTGTCGCGAACTAAGCATTCTTTTGGGGATTAGGCAGATATTGTTCCTTTAAGGCCGCTCATCAGCCCGGTCAAAAATGCTTTGGTTAGCATCGTCATAATATACTGCAACTTTCAAGTTTCCCGCTTCGTCACACCCCAAACACAGAGATTTTGTAGAATCAAGATTCCACATAATCATGTTATTCTCTTCATCAACAGTGAATTTATCTCCATGCAAATCAATGCAGTCACTCAAAATGCGCTGATTTTCGTCATCGCTTAGGTTTTCGTCATAGAATATGCTCCAGCCAACAAGTTTGGAGGTGCTGGGATTCACATACATTTCCACCATGTAGTATGTGGATGGGTTTTCTAAGCCCATAACCTTGGTTACTGGCCAGTTTTTGGTTAGTACAAAGCCCACATTACTCAGGTTTGAGTGGGCTGTGGAAAAGTTTTCTCCATAATACAGACCTAACAAGCCCACCTGAGCGGATAATCCCGCAAGCACACAAACAAATGTAAGTATCAATACCAGTTTTTTCATGATAGCTCCAATCTCGAGAATTTGTTTATTTCTCACTCCAGATAATGGCGAATTATTGTCAATAAATTTGCATTTTTCCCACATCCCCGTCTATCAAACATGATATTATACGTTGGTTTGCGGGGGCATCTAAGTGTTGGTGAGATGGAGTGAGAAGTGTTATGTGGATCGTGGCAGATATCTGATTGTATATGGTTGGGGGCGAAAAGAGTCATTTATTGCGTGTGTCCTATTCTTCAGCATCAGTTTTATCCCCAAAGATTGTCTTGACGCGTATACCCCGCCAGGATTTATGGAGGCAAAGCTAAATAATAAGGAAGCGCACATGGAGAACATCCGCATTGGCATAGTAGGAAACATCGGCGTGGGCAAATCCACCTTTATAGAAGCAGCCAGCACTGCACCCCTGAATAAGATTCTAACCTCTGTTTATCCCAAGCCCAATGGCAGCGAAGGCGTTTTTGCCTTTCCGGAGAAATTCAATCCTCTCGTTCTGGATGCCTTCTACCGCGATCCTGTTGCCAATGCCTTTATGGCGCAGATAGAATTCTTTAACGGTCGTTTAGATCGCCAAAAGCTAATCCATAGTTGCCGGGGTATTGTGCTGGAAGACCGCACTCTGGCAGAGGACTATCACATCTTTGGCAAAGCCCAGCGCATCCTGCAAAACATGAGCGAGCCTGAATTCATTGCCTATCAGCGCACCTATCGCCTGATGACCGAACAGATTAAAGAGCCCGATCTAGTGGTGTATTTCAAGGCAGACGTCCCCACCCTGCTGGAGCGTATTAAAGAGCGTGGACGTGAAAGCGAGCTTGCCATTCCTCCTGCGTATCTGGAGCTGTTAAACAATCTCTATGAAGATTTTGTTACCCATCATGTTAGCTGTCCTGTGCTGGTTATCGATGCCGATAAAGCAGTGGATAAGGCAGAATGGCAACGCCGCACCATAAACCTCGTAGCAGAGCAGGTGAAGGCTTTGGGCTTGCGTGTTTCCAGCCCCGGTATTAGTGAGTGGGTTAGCCTGCCGCAAACCGAGGCCACGCTGAAGGCAATAGATGTGGAGCGCAATCTGGAGCAATACCTGGCAGAGCACAAAAAGCTGATTACCATTGCCGGAAACGTTGGCCTGGGTAAATCTACCCTTACCGCCATTATGGGGCGCAGCCTTAAGATAAATACCCTGTATGAGCAGCCGGAAGCGAACCCGCTGTTGGAGAAGTTTTTGGGCGATAAGAAAACCTATTGCTACGACCTTCAGCTCCACTTTCTGGAGATGCGTGCCAAGCAACGCAGACAAGGGAAAAGCGGTGATGCCAGCTATGTGAAAGATCGTTCCCTGCCGGAAGACCTGCTGGTTTTCTGCAATCAGTTTCATGCCGATGGCTTGCTTACCGAAGACGAACTGGATAACTTAATTACGCAGTTTCAAACAGTTAACCGCCAGCTTCCCTCTTCTGACCTCATAATTCTGCTGCAAGGAAGCCCTTCCCTGGCTTGGGAACGCATCCAGCAGCGCGGACGCGAAATGGAGATTGAGGGCGGTTGGCAGTTTACGGAGATAAACAACCTGAACCATTGGTACAAAGCCTATGGTGCCAATGTGGTGAAGCTCGGTTATCACAACGGCCCTGTCCTGGAGATAGATGTGGAAAAGCTGGATCTAACTAACCGTATTCATGTTGGCTATATCTTTGAACGGGTTTTGGAGATACTGAAAGCGGGGGATTAGGCATTTTTCACTTTTCTTTTACGGTACTGGTGAAGCATTTAATCCGCAAGAAATTAGCCAACTAAATGTAATTCAGCTTGACACTAAACCCATTGCGAAAACTCTGGCATACTGTATAAAAAACCGTAAAGGAGAATCGATGAAGACCCTTACCCCAAGTCCTTCTGATATCCAACATGATTGGTATATCTTAGACGCAACGGGTTTGCCTCTTGGTCGCTTATCCACAAAAGTTGCTTCCATCCTGCGTGGAAAGCATAAACCATATTTTGCTACCAACCTTGATACCGGTGATTTTGTAATAGTCATCAATGCGGACAAAGTCCGTGTAACCGGTCTTAAGGCATTGCAAAAGGTTTACAAAACCTTTAGTGGATACCCCAGTGGCTTAAAAGAAATCCCGTATGCAAAAGTAATGGAAGAGCATCCAGAGCGCATCATTGAACATGCCGTGAAAGGTATGATGCCAAAGAACACTCTGGGACGCGCAATGTTCAAAAAACTGAAAGTTTACGCCGGAAGCGAGCATCCCCATGCCGCCCAGAAGCCGGTTGAACTTACCCTGTAGGAGGAAAAGGCATGCAGAATTTTGATGCCGTTGGAAGAAGAAAGAATGCCGTAGCCAGAGTCCGTTTAACCCCGGGAACCGGCAAACGCATCATCAACAAAGTGCAGATGAAGAAATACCTTCAGCGTGAAACCCTCGAGATGGTTGTTGAACAGCCTCTGCAGACAGCCGGATTGTCCGAAAGCTTCGACGTTTATGTAAACGTTCGCGGTGGTGGATTAAGCGGTCAGGCCGGAGCTATCCGTCATGGTATCACCCGCGCATTAGTTGAATACGACGAGAAATTGAGACCCGCACTCAAGACCCGTGGATTCCTTACCCGTGACCCCCGTATGGTGGAACGTAAGAAATCAGGACGCCCGAAAGCCAGGAAGAGATTCCAGTTCTCCAAGCGTTAAGCAATATGGGTTTTGGGGGGACATATTCCCCCCGGAGATACAAGTGGAATACTCTTTTGTAACAAGGCGCATGCGCCAAAATAAGCTTCCGGAACGCTTGCAAGGCGGTGAGAGGAAAGCCTCTCTGAATTGCTTAAAACGTCCGGAAGAAATTAAACCGTATATTAGGAGAAATACATGTCCGTAGTTTCTATGAAACAGCTACTCGAAGCCGGTGTCCACTTTGGGCATCAGACCTTCAAGTGGAATCCCAAGATGAAGAAATACATCTTCATCAAACGCAATGGGATTCATATCATCGACCTGAAGCAAACGGTCGATGCCATAAACGAAGCCTATCAATACGTGAAAGAAGTAGCCTCCAAAGGCGAATACATCCTCTTCGTGGGAACCAAGAAACAAGCCCAAAGCGCAATCCGCGAAGCTGCCGAGAAAGCAGGTGTATTTTATGTTAATCAACGCTGGTATGGCGGCATGCTCACCAATATGACCACCATCCGTCAAAGCATTGAAAAGATGAAATACTTTGAGGAAATCTCAGCCGATGGCACCGTGTCGAACTATACCAAACTCGAACAACAGAAGATGAAACGTATGCACGACAAGATAGAATTCTCTCTTGGTGGTATCCGTGATATGGACGCCGTACCCGGATGCATCTTTGTTGTCGACACCGAGTATGAAGACATCGCCATTCATGAAGCACGTATCCTGAACATCCCCATCGTTGCTATGGTGGATACAAACTGCGATCCCGATCTCGTAGATTTTGTTATTCCTTCAAACGACGATGCAACCCGCGCCATCTCCCTGATAGCCGACATTATGGCCAATGCCGTGATCGAAGGCAGAGGCATAGCCTCCGAAGGCGTGAATCACGAACAAAGCCGCGAAGCTGATGAAGAAGCCGAAGCACCCGTTGCTGAGCTTGCAGCAGCCGAAGCGGACAAAGTAGAATTCGAAGTTCCCGAATTAGCAGGAACAGAACAATAATCTCACTATCAGGCTGGGGCGGCTTAGCTGCCGCTCCACCTGGCTTTTAGCAAATTATAATCAATAGTCCTGCATATTGCAGGCAAGACAAAGGAGAACACAAATGGCAGAGATTACCGCAACCATGGTAAAAGAACTGCGTGAGAGAACAGGCGTGGGCATGATGGAATGCCGCAAAGCCTTAGTGGAAAAAGATGGCAACCTCGACGAGGCAATAAAATACCTGCGCGAGAGAGGAATTAGCAAAGCTGAGTCCAAAGCCAGCCGCGAGACCAAAGAAGGTATCATTCATTCTTATATACATTTTAACAACAAGATTGGTGTGTTGCTGGAGCTTAACTGCGAATCCGATTTCGTAGCGCGCACTCCCGAATTCACCGCAATAGCCGACGAAATCTGCTTGCAGATTGCTGCTACCAACCCGCTGGCTATTAGTGCCGAGCAGATTGATCCCGCAGTTATCGAACGCGAAAAAGAAATTGCTCACAACAAGGCAGTGCTTGACGGCAAGAAACCTGAGATTATCGAAAAGATAGTTGAAGGCAACATTAAGAAATTCTGTGCCGAGAACTCACTTTTAGAGCAAGAACTGATAGGCGACAGCACCAGAACCGTAAAGGATCTGCTTACCAACGCCATCGCCACCACTGGTGAGAATGTTCAGATAGCCCGCTTTGTTCGTTACGCCTTAGGCGGAGAATAACCTGCCCGGGGGCAAGATAACAGCCCCAAACAATGAGAATAGGTAGTTTAGGTATGAGTTCAAACTTTCTGCCCGAGAACATGAAGCGTGTATTACTAAAGCTATCCGGTGAGGTACTTGCCGGATCGAAGGGCTTTGGTTATGACGATGAAATTGTAGATAAACTGACCGATGAACTAATCGAGCTAAAGCAGCTTGGTTATAGCATCTCCATCGTTTTAGGCGGTGGCAACATCTTTCGTGGCGGAAACTGGCGTAAGCAAGAGCTGAATAGAGTGGTGATGGATAGCATTGGTATGCTTGCCACAGTTCAAAACGCCTTATATGTGGCCGAGGTCTTATGCTCCAAGGGATGTCCATCTCTGGTGCTATCCTCTTTGGCTATAGATAAGGTGGTGGACAGATACACTCCCCAGGCTGCTATAGACGCTATGAACGCAGGCATAATCTGCTTCCTTAGCGGCGGCACCGGCAATCCTTTTTTTACCACGGATACAGCAGCGGTACTACGTGCCGTGGAGCTGAAGGCAGATATAGTGCTGAAAGCCACCAAGGTTGATGGGCTATATACTGCCGATCCCATGAAAGTAAAAGATGCCAAATTCATTAGTTCTGCCAGCTTTCAGGAATGCTTGGAGCTGCGTTTGGGAGTGATGGATTTAACCGCTTTCTCGCTGGCTGCAGATAACAACATGCCCATTAAGATATTCAACATCGGCAAGCCCGGCATGCTAAAGGATGCCCTGCAAAAGCCTGATGCGGGAACCTATATTCATCCCTGAGCAACCATTCTGAACGGGTTTACAAGCCCACGAGGTAAATAATATGGAAAATCTGAAAAACACTGCCAAAGATAAAATGCAAAAGAGCTTTGATGCCCTATTGCATCAGTTTTCAAAAGTTCGCACCGGCCGTGCCAGCGCATCCATCCTTGATGATGTGCGTATTAATTATTACGGCCAGCCTACACCTGTGAAACAGATGTGCAACATATCAATTCCCGAAGCTCGCACTATAATAGTGCAGCCCTGGGACAAAACCACTCTGGCAGACATCGAAAAGGCAATTCTTGCCGCCAATATCGGCATTACTCCCGATAACGACGGTAACGTGATACGCCTGCCTTTCCAGCCGCTAACCGAAGACAAACGAAAGGATATTGTAAAGAACATTAAGAAGATATCCGAAGAGGCGCGGGTAAGCATCCGTAACATCCGCCGGGATATAAACGAAGCCGGTAAGAAGATGAAGAAAGATGGCGAGATTAGCGAAGACGAAGAAAAGAAGCTCTTAAAAGAGATTCAGGACATCACAGACGAGGCAATAAAGAAAATCGACGAAGCCGAGAAAGCCAAAGAGAAAGAGATTATGGAAGTGTAATTCACATAACCATAAGCTATTACTAAATGAGGGGAGCAGATGCTCCCCTTTCTTTAATATTCAAGCCTAGCCTTTAGCCAGGTTCATTCTTAATGGAAATGCGCTACAATTACGCATGAAATACGCATCTCATCCGTATTTCATGCGTAATTCATTAGTAAATCGTGCAAGCAAGAAAGACGTTACATAAAACTAAATACTAAGTATCAGGCAAGGCTTTTGGCAGGATTGCCTATTATTCCACCCGCCAAAACGGTTTCACCATCGTAGAATACAATGCCCTGCCCCGGAGTAATGGATAGCTGTTCCTCGGCAAAGCGTACTTCAAGAAGTTCAGAAGATACAGGAATTATCTCACACTCAGCAGGATCGTGTTGTGCTCTAATCTTAGCTCTTACATTGCATGCCTCTGCCGGAGCAGGTATGGACAGCCAGTTCACGTTGGTAGCAAGGCATTTGCTGCTGTAAAGATAACGCACGGGGCCAACCACAATCCGGTTGTTCACGCTGTCTATCTCCAGCACATAAAATGGCTCACTCTGGCCACTGATGCCCAGATTGCGTCTTTGGCCTATTGTGTAGTTTATTACGCCATTGTGCTTTCCCAGAATCTTGCCGGATTTATCCACTATGTCGCCGGAGCTAAAGGTTTCTGGATCAAACAGCACACTATAGTCATCGGACTCCAGAAAGTCCTGGCTCTCTTGTTTATCTGCCAGTTCCGCAAAGCCGATGGAGCGTGCGTAAGCCTTCATTTCTGCCTTGGTTTTGCTGCCCAGGGGGAATATCAGATTTGCCAATTGGTCTTGATGCAAAAATGACAGGAAATAAGACTGGTCTTTGCTCTTGTCCAATGCCTGATGCAGTTGATAGCGATTCAAGCTGGCATTGTAGCTAACCCGCACATAGTGTCCGGTGGCAAATAGATTGAAGCTAACACCCGCTTCCTTCGCCTTTTGAGGAAGGAAGCCGAACTTCATGCGTTGATTGCACATAAGGCAGGGATTTGGCGTTTCTCCCTGCAGATAGGTGTTGCAGTAGTAAGATAGCACATTATCGCTATATTCGCTTTGCAGCTTTATTACATGGTGCTCAATTCCCAGTTTGGCACAGATATTGGCAGCGGCGACTAGGTCATCTTTTTCCCCTGGCCCAAAGCAGCCGCTTTTGGTGGCTTCTTTTATCGGGATGGAGTCGTCCCAAATGGACATGGTTAGCCCAATCACGTTGTAGCCTTCTTCCAGCAGTATCCTTGCTGCCATGGCAGAATCAACGCCACCGCTAATGCCGATGGCCACGGTTTTTACAATATTCTCTTTCATCATTTATCGTACCTTGTAAGCTTCAGTTATTAAGTGCCTCTATTCTCAATGCCTATTACATAGGCATTATAAAGAGCCTGAGCACAAAATACTAATCTTGGATTGGGTAAATAACGTCAATAACTTTTCAGCCATTTTGGCCTAAGCTTATAGGGCGACATGGAAAAGACTAACAAAGAGAGAGGGGAAAAGAGCTGTATGTACAAAGTATCGTACAAGTAAAATAGCAAAAGAGAAGATAGCATTTCTATGGGGGGGAGTTATTCCTCTGTCGTTCCCGACTTGATCGGGAATCCAGCCCTTTTATAGTCCACGATCACACAGATTAACACGAATATCATTTACTCCGGTACCCACTCGACCCCTCTACTTGCAGCACAATCCGTGTTTCACTTTTCCACTCTTCCACTCTTCCACGATTTCGTAGCCATGGAAAGTTACGCCAGCACACTAGCACCCCAGCACTCCAGCACGTCCGCACCTACTTCACCATCACCATCTTGCGGGTAGAAATCAGCTTGCCATCCAGGTGCATGCGCATAAAGTAAACCCCGCTGGATAGCTTG
>CALLHY010000032.1 GCA_938009275.1 uncultured bacterium | reverse complement strand
AGCATGTTCGCGCATTCATATACTGCTTGGATCGGTGATTCATATATGTATCTGGTGGCCATGTATAACGCGGCTACAGCGGAAATATGGCCTGCACCCCTTGTATTTTTATCCAGGGCTCCAAAGCTCTTGTAAACCTCTCTAACATTGGTTTCAGCAGCTATGGACTTATACGCATATCGTAGTAGTTCGAGGGTTTCCTCAACCGTCTCCTGAAAAACCTGGCAGAATTCTCCACTCTCGCTTGAGTTCCACTTGTCCTGCCAAGCAGACAATCCCATGTCTTCAAAGTGATCAATAAATGATACCGCAGATTTCAACTCTTTTGCTATGTAGGTTATGATCTCGTTTGGGTAGTCCGGAAGGACCTCTGCTTTCAAGAAGTATGCAACTGAAAGAGAATACAGTAGAGCTCCAACTATTGCTCTGGGGTGACCATGAGTTACGATAGAGTTCCTGAATACCTCCTTGATCATTCTATCCCGATCAGTTATATTGGATAGAACGATGGGTAGCATTCTCATGGCCGCTCCGTTAGCGCCAGCAGTAAAATATGCCAGAGCGTCCTCGCTTGTCTTGAAGAAATTGCTATTCCATTTGGGTGCCCTTTTCTCGAGGTTCCTTGCGGCGGTTTTAATTGTCTTGCCGCCACCCCTAACGTACAAAAGCCAGTCCTTGAGCTCAACTTTTGAGAAGTACTCATTATCGACCGATCCATCCAGTTTAATAGACCTGGAAACACAAAGCATCAGTTGAGTGTCATCAGAATATGAACCCTTGGCAATGTAATCAGAATACCCCAGAAACTTACCCCCGGTCTTCTTTTCCCAGTCCACAAACTCTGTTATTCTGTCTGTTCCATACTTGGAGACAAGGAACTTTGTATCACTTTCAAACTCGGTGATCCAACCCAGTGCGTCAGCTGCGGCAGCAAGAATAATAGCACCTTTATATCTATTTAACATTTGAAACTCCTAAAACAATCCACTTTCGATCCCAAAGCCACTGCAATCATAGCCAGCTAACGATGCCTTAGCCTCCACAAGCTTCTCTTGTATGGGAAATGAAACTGCAAGTATATCTGCTAAGGGAATCGGTTGATTAACTAACACTTCGGCTTGTTCATGAGTTGTATATGCATCGCAGAGTCCTGTTCTGTCCACAAGCCTGGTTGTTCTTGACGAAACAATAGTCAACCTATCGGCAAACATCATCTGGAACTTATGAAAATCCCCAGTTATGCCCACAGTGTTTTGATTGTGCCTGTTAGCCGCATTGGTTACCGAAAAAAGAGTACCCTTTTCATAAATGTACTTGGGGTCTATGCTCAGCACGCACCAGGAAATATAGGGTATATCCTTAGTGTTATCGATGAAGCGCTTGAAAAGAAATGAGTTTGGCCGCTCAATGGATAGATTTATATACGTCTTATCATCATACCGAATCTGGTCGTTGAATTGAATATAATCGAGGATATCTGTCGCATTGATATCAAGATCTTCAAGTTCCTGCCTAGAGTAGAGGAACCCTGATTCATATACCCCCAGGAGATTGATCGTAGGAGTAAAATGGATCAGCCTAGTAATCCCCCTAAGCTTGATCTCTTGCTTGAACTTTCCTGAGTCGGTTTTCTCAGTAAACACATTTATACCTTACGTACCACTGTGAGATATTGCCGGTCGATCTCATCGATGAACATGCTAGGATAAGCCTGTGGAACAAACATGTATAGCGATTTCTGTGCCCTCGTCATGGCTGTGTACAGCAGCTTCCTTTCAGTTGTGATGTGATATTCGTCATTATCCTGACTAAAGCCATCTGGGGAAGGAATGATCATTTTGGAGATTTCCATGATAATGACATGATCAAACTCAAGTCCTTTTACACTTGATAAGGTGCATAACTTAGCTGTGTTACTGCCAAAATCTGCTAGATTGTCCGATCTGATCACCTCAGTGGCAATTCCACCCTCTTCAAGAAGCTTCGCATAATACTCCAGCTTGTTCCTATATCGATGGAGCACAACAATTGATCCGCCTTTGCGCTTTGCCTCTCGAGTTCTCTCAAGCAATGCTTGATTGGCAGATTCAGCGTCATCGTATAAGATCAAAACCGGTTTGTCTCCATGGCTGGTGATGCTGTCGACGTCCATCGTAGTCAGATCATCATCTTCCAAATCATGGGACATCAAGGAATTGGCTGCCATGGCAATCTCTTTGGTGTTACGGTAGTTTTTCTTGAACTCAAGGGTTCTCCCACCTCTCACGTTTATGCCCACTTCCGTCCAAGTGAATCCGCTTTTGTATATTCTCTGGGCAGTGTCGGCTATAATGGTCAGACTGTTGGTGGAAGGCTTGACTAGGGACTTGATCACCATGATCTGCGCCTTATTCAAATCCTGAGCCTCATCTACAACGATATGTGTATATTCGGGTTGGATGCTGCGCCTTTCAATTAAGTTGAGGCAATATGAGGCGTGGTCATCAAAGTGTATTTTCTTACGGGAGATCTGTTCCGATCGATATGTTTCGTAAACGTTCCAAATCACCGATTTATCATTCTTGTCTACCCTGTCTTTCGTTCCACGTCCAATTCTTGCTGTGGAGAGATAGTCATTGAGTGTCTTGATAAGTTGACCCTTGATCCAGGATATCTCTTCATCAAAGAAGTTGAGAGGTTTATCTAATATCCTTGCTCCTTGGAATGACTTGCGGGTTTCCGCAATCGCATGGGACAGTATATCGTTATGCTCTGATCTTTCCATCTGAGCATATTCATTGAATACCCCATGGCTACGCAGAAAGCTGTATGACCACTTGTGGAAGGTAGAGACCTTTACTTTGAGTCCCCTAATTGATGCCTTTCTGACATCAGTGGTTTCCTGATAACCTCCGATCACATAGGGAAGCAAGCTCTGTATATACTGGGTGAGGCTGTTGTTATATGAAAAAATCATGATCTCAGCCTCCCGGAACAAATCGCTGTAAGTATCCAGAAGATGCTTGGCCCGATACATGGCTATGGTGGTCTTACCGCTGCCAGCTACTCCTTTGATCTGAATAGGATTGGTCGCTGGAAGAAAGAGGACTTTCTTCTGCTCTCCAGTTAGGTTGATACTTTTAAGTGCCATACTGACTCCAGTTTATTAAGTACAAGTTATCCGTATTTGATTCTATTCTTTTCAGCTTCTTCATCTTCTCTTTTTGCATCACGTTCAAAGTCATTAGCGATGTCGTTCAATATGTCACTTACTCGTGGATAAGTACCCACTACTTGTGATGCATAACTCTTGTATTTCTCGATGAGTGTTCTTTCTTGCTTTCCCCCATCATACATTCCTCTTACAGTCGTGCCTCTTTGATTATGAACACCAATTCTGAAGTTAAGATCAATTCTATCATCCTTGTAGTATTCGAGTACTTCACAGATGCTGCAACATGGCCACTGGCCATCTGCTTCACCTGCAGCGTACGATAATACGTTGCCGATCTTGCATGAGGCAACTTCAATGAAACCTCGTTGTTTTGTTTGTATGATCACGTTGTCTATCCATGTTTTTAACTCAGTTACATCTATTGATCCTTCAGGAGTCTTACCAGGAATTAAATGCCATGAATTCAGCAGTTTGAAAGCACTTTCAGCAACTCTTTCTCCTACTGCATCTATTTGTTCATTTTCGTGGTCTTCGTCTTTCTGTGCGGGGTCATCGCATCGAGGCTTGTAAACCATCGAAAGTACATCAACGAATGTATTGGGATTAATAGACATATCTTCATGTAGGTTTTTGGGGCCAATTCTGCTGCTCAACGATGTTAGGACTGAGATATACATCCATTCTAGCTTCATTTTTGCTGCCAGCTCAATCTCTTGTGATGATTGAACGCGCTCTAAAAGCTTTTCTGCATAATATGAAACCATGGTATCCACTGGCTCTGAACATTCTGTACTAGCTGTCATCTCTAAGACAAGTGCAACGTCAGTTATTGGTAACTCACTCTTAGCATGGCTTGCTAAGCGGAGAGCAGAAAAGTTTCTTCGGAAGTTAAGTAATCTGTTAATAACATATTTAATGTCATCTATTAGCATATCATGGTGATGTACCAGTGCTTTCTTCCAGTACTCTCTTTGAACTTCTTGATCAGTAGTCTCAACCAAGTTCCAAAGCCATCTTTCTGATGGGAAGCTTAACAGTAAGTTTACTAACTTGCTAGAGTCCCATTTGTCTTTTATTGCTTCGGCGATAATGGCTTCAGCCCAAATGTTTCCATGATTTTTATATCCTTTCCAGAGTAAATTCTGGCTGAAAAACATTTCTCTCCTACTTTTTGATTCTAGTTTTGTTAGAATCAGTTCCAGATTATCTGTAATCGTCTTCAATGGAACTGCATCTGCTAATAGGTTTTGGAACCCTATTATATTACTGAACTCAAAGATTCCCGCGAATCCAATCTCTTGGGTCATTTCCTCAACTGCTGCGAGCCTTAACTGACTAAGATACGCGCCATCATCCTCCATGGAGTCTCTACCTTCTATGAGATCGGGATAATGGTCATTAAACAAGTACTTAAACTTAGCTACAACAGAAGTAGGTTCAAATTGTTTATACAAATCTTCCAAAGGCTTGATACTCTCCTCCGACATAGCCCATTCGGATGATTTATATGTTCGATGTCTGGACACGATGTCTCTTAGTTTATCTGCAATAAGGAATTCTGTGTCTTCAACTTCAGATATTCTGCTATTATAGTATTCAAGTAAAGATTTTTTGCATGGTTCTGGCAAGTCAGCATATGATTCAAGCAATTCAACCCATCTATTAGCGGATGTCCCTAGCTGTGGTAGTATCAAATCAACAATTTGGCAAATGCTTTCATACCACTCAGATCTTGTAACCTTAATATCCAATGGGCATGATAAATTTCTCCATTTATATCTGTAGTTGTAACTTCCAGTATCATGCGATTGGGGAAGAAGTGATACTAGTAGATTCCACCCAATATCTGGATGTGCTAGAGAAATTTCTTCCAGTACTTTAAATCGAACATCAGAAGAGACCTCAGTCTGAGGCATCCATAATCTGAAGATACTAATCAAGCTATTAAATGGCCTGTTTGATACTCTGCCTCCAGGATCAAGTTGGGATAAAACACATAGGGCAGTCACTGATCTTTTGAAGTAACTTGCATCCCATGCCAATGCTTCTAAAGCCCACAGTAACTGATGATGCGTACTGCTTGAAGTAAGGAAATCTCCCGATTCAGTGAACATACCCATTATATGTTTCTCTTTGGATGATAATGAAGATTCTACCGCCCGTATGAATTTTTTCGGAGATGCCTCTGCTAAAAGGGGCAACACGTCACCCAAGGAGTGCCAAAGAGCTTTATCTGCATTGTATATAACTTGCTCAACTATCTGATCAATATACTGAGTATGATTTAATTGCGGGTACGTACTTGAATGTTCTCCGTAGATTGATATTAACACAAGCGACTGGGCAAGACCTCTCCTAAAATCTTCGGAAAATTGCCAGCTTTTATCATACAATGCAGCCGCAAAACGCTTCTCTGGTTCAAGTTCTAAATCTGGATTTCTATCAGTGAGGACTTGTAATACTACTGCCTGATACAAGCATCCCCCCGAAATTAATAGGGCGAGATCTATGAGCTGTTTACTGGAGGCA
>CALLHY010000031.1 GCA_938009275.1 uncultured bacterium | reverse complement strand
CCCAAGCCAGACCACTATGAAGCTTACTATTGTCGTTTCGGGGTTAAAACGAAGAAATATAACAACACGCTGCCGAATCAAGACTTTGTGGGCTGCCACCGTCGTATTTGTTTTCCCAATCCGCTTCGCGTTGAATAGGAAAAGAAAACTACAGGTTAATAGACTATTCTAAGATTGCTTTTGCGCTTAAGATAAAAGAAAAGCATTGACAATATGTATGGCGCATTGTTAGTATGAAAACTATCAATTTGCCAGTAAACGTGGTGGTAAGAAGCATGAATCTTGATTGTATAAACAGGGGACAAGAAAGTGAAACTATTAGATAGTAGTTATCATGTGTCTCTATCTGTGGTGTTTAGCTATGCATATCTGTAACTTCTACTTTATAGCTAAGCAACGCGGATACCATCGCCGATTAGTCCTCATACTGGGATTTTGTTGCTATATCCTTGTGATGTATGCTTGGATAAAACCTCAGGTTAGTTCTAGCAATCTTGCTAATG
Source organism: uncultured bacterium (assembly GCA_938009275.1). Classification (GTDB taxonomy): domain Bacteria; phylum Cloacimonadota; class Cloacimonadia; order Cloacimonadales; family Cloacimonadaceae; genus Cloacimonas. Next base: position 4,639 of record CALLHY010000031.1, on the reverse strand, counting down.
CATCCCTGCGTAATCAGCTATGCCCCACAAGCTTTAAGGAACAATGTGTAAACATTATTACAAACAACCATGCCTACAAGCCGCTTTCCGTACGAACAAGCTCACAAAAGCCCCCTGAAAAGTATACCTGTTACACATTTCCAACCGGGACAGAACGTAATGGCATTAAGTGGTTAAGCTTTCCTTCCATTGGAAAGGTAAACGACTATAAAGGTAATTTCGTGCAGTTCATCAGTCCGATATTGAATATGCACTACTTAGAACAAGTGTATTGGAAGCAGGGCAACAATCCGGTGCAATGGATTGAGATGAGCTTCGCTGGCTGGATGGGGTATAACCACTATGTGATTCCTCAACAAGGATACAAGATTAAGCTTAATCCTACTAATGAAGAGCAGTTGTTTCTATTTGCACCAGACATAAAGCCCGATCCAACACTTCCAATAAACCTTATAGCCAAAATCAGCCCACGCAGCCCAGGTCCCGATAACGAGAACTGGCTGGGCTATTTTGGTGAAGCAACGGTGCGTCCTTATGATGCTTTTGCTGAAGTGATAGACAACCTGTGGTACATCCAGCATCAGGACTGGACATTGGTAAGGCTTAGCGTAGTTCCTGGCAGCCCATGGATAGGCGTTGCCTACCCGGGATTTAGGGAACCAACACTTAAGTATGGTGATATGGTGATAGTAAAATGCTTCAATGATGCTCAGTTCACCTGGAATACCGAAGCCCCCGTGGCTGAATCATTCATCAAAGAATACCCCACCAAGTTCACTTTTACCGAAAAGCTGGATTACATCCCCGTTTATGTGGAATTCACCGGAACCGAGATCCCCAAAGAAGCTGCTGTCTATGTGGAAGGTATCTGCAAGGGTGCCGCAGTGGTAGGCGGTAATAGCGTGGAGATTCCAGCATATATTCTGGATGACATCGGCTATAATGCCGAACTGGAGCTAAGGGTGTATTACGATAACAAAGCGGCATACAATTCCATTCCGCAATATCAGGTGTGGAATATGGAGGATGGGCAATATGAGAACAGCAGCCTTGCTTTAAGTGAACGTAAGCCATATTATATGCTAAAGATGGATGGCAGCTCTGTAAATGATACTCCTGCGCCAAAGCTGTATTTGGGCAGCTATCCCAATCCCTTTAATCCGGATACCACTCTGCGCTTCACTCTGCCCGCTAATGCAGACATAAGCCTGGATATCTACAACGTTAAGGGGCAAAAGGTGCGCAGCTTGAAGAGCGGAAACTACAGTGCCGGAACGCATACCTGTCTGTGGGATGCCAAAGATGATGGCGGTAGCAGAGTTGCCAGCGGATTGTATTTTGCCATGCTAAGTTACCAGGGAAAGCAGCTTAGCCGCAAGCTGCTGCTAATGAAGTAATAAACAAGCTATGTGTGAGAGGGGTAAAACAAACTCCTCTCACACAAGAATGACGGGAAGAATATGAAAGCAATAGCCGTACTTGCATGCCTGATGCTTGCCTTTGGCCTGTGTGCCACCACCTGGGTGGTGAAGGCTGTTGACAAACCCCCGATGGTGATATTATCGTAGGTTCTAGCATGTAATATTAATCATAAAATAGAGTAGATTATTGCAGAAAAAGCTTGACATGATATATGCCTAATATATTGTGGCTCTATTAGTTATGACATGGAGACACCAATGATTAAGAATGAATACACCAAGCAGACCGAGTTCGAAACAGTAGTTATTGAACAGCTAGTTCCCCAGGATCACATCCTTCGTAAAATAGAAGAGAACTATGATTTCAGTTTTGTCCGCAAGCACATGGAACATTTGTATTGTCCCAACAATGGCCGTCCTGCGATTGATCCTGTATTGTTATTCAAGATGCTGTTTATTGGCTATGTGTTTGGTATTCGTTCAGAACGTCAATTAGAGAAAGAGGTTCAAGTCAATGTGGCTTATCGTTGGTTTCTCAATCTGAATTTAACAGACAAGGTTCCCGATCACTCCACGATCAGCCAGAATCGCAGAAGACGTTTTAATGGGACTGATGTATTCCGGCAGCTGTTCGATGAAGTGGTGCTCTATGCCTATGATAACAACTTCATTGAAGGCAAGATACTATATACAGACTCTACCCACCTGAAAGCCAATGCCAATAAGAAGAAGCTTATCCGCAAGATTGTGAGTGAAAACACGAAAGCATATCTGGAAGAGCTGGAGAAGGCAGTAGATGACGATCGCAAAGCGCATGGCAAGAAGCCCTTACCTCCCAAGAAAGCTAATGAAGATACGCCCACCAAAGAGATCAAGGTTAGCACTACAGATCCTGATAGTGGTTATCTGGCACGCGAAGGAAAGCCGGAAGGGTTCCACTATTTGGATCACCGAACCTGTGACAACAAGCACAACCTGATTACCGATGTGCACATTACGCCAGGCAGCACTAATGACAGCACCGTTTACCTGGATAGATTAGATCATCAGGTCGAGCGCTTTGGCTTTGAGGTTGAAGCAGTAGGGCTAGATTCGGGCTATCATACAGCGCGCATATGTAAAACCCTTACAGATAGAGACATCTTTGCGGTAGTAGCTTACCGGAAGCCGGGTGGGCCCAAAGGTCTTTACCGTAAGAGCAAATTTGCCTATGATCCCACAAATGATTGTTACACTTGTCCCCGAGGGCACATTCTGAAATACAGGTCAACAACCCGAGCCGGCTTTCTGGAGTATGTTTCAGATTCTAAGGTATGCTGCAATTGCCCAAACCGTAAAGAGTGCACCAACAGTAAAAACTGCCAGAAAGTTGTTACACGCCATGTTTGGGAAAGGTATTACGAGAAAGTAAAGGAAAATCGCAAGACAGAACGCGGTGAATATATTAAGCGGAGGCGTTCTGAGACCATTGAACGCAGCTTTGCAGATGCGAAACAACTCCACGGATATCGGTATGGCAGATTCAGAGGAAAAGAAAAGGTTGAAACACAGGCTTTGATGACTGCAATAGCCCAGAATATCAAGAAAATGGTTTTGCTAATGACCAGAGTGAACCTCAACCCTGAGGGGAAGGGGAAAAGACACTGCAAATCGTCTTTATCTTCTTTATTTGAACAAATTCTGGCTCTGTTAGGTGTTGAAATGAGAATATTTGTGCCAAGTGCCTGAAATCTGGCGAATCCAAGCTGGGTAGACTAAAAGAAATACCTCTTCGTTGGCTGGCTTTGTTAAAAAGGGAGGTTAGTCAACAGTCTGCACCACCTGGGTGGTGAAGCAGGATGGCAGCGGACATTTTACACAGATACAGGCAGCCATTAATGCCTCTGCCCACACAGACAGCATAAAGGTGTATCCCGGCACATACGTGGAAAACATAGACTATAACGGCAAGAACATCTTTATCTACAGCCTGGAATATACCAGCGGCAATCCCGCCTACCGAGACAGCACTATTATAGACGGCAATCGCAATGGCTCTGTGGTCAAATCCACCAGCCCCACAACTAACTGCGGCATTTATGGCTTCACTATACAGAATGGGAGTGGAAGTAATACATACTACGAATTGGGACAGCTTCTACCTGATGGAGGTGGATTGTTGTTGAATAATGCCTCAAACTTCATCCTCTCTGCGTGTGTTATAAAAAACAATAGTGCTTATGTGGGAGGAGGAGCACATATCTATAACAGCAATGTTCAGATGAAGATGTGCGAGATATACCAGAATCATGCCACACTAGGGGGAGGTCTTTTATTAGACTGGCATGGTATCGTCGATTTTACTCAATCTCCGCGTTCAAGTGTTTATGATAACATTGCTGGCCACGGTCAGGATATACTTGCCAGTAACACTATGATGGACTTGAGTATATATCTAGATAAGGGGACAGTAAGTTATCACAACAGCTACTACATATCTTATACAAAAAGCGTGTTATCAGACCCGGGAACACTTATTAACATTGACATATTGCAGGGGTATCTCACTGAAACTGATAATGATGTTTACGTCTCTCCTAATGGTTGTGATTCAAATAGTGGTCTAAGCCATGCTGCTCCCCTGAAAAGCATCCATAAGGCAATGCAGGTTGTTAAGTCTGATAGTCTCAGTAACAATACTATTTACTTAGCCCCCGGTAATTATTCATCTGAAGATGGGCAACTATATCCCATAGGTTTGAAATCATTTGTTAAACTACAAGGTGCAGGTAGTGAATTGACACACCTTACTAACGTACATTACGGAATTACTATATTAGGACAGAGAGTATCAAAACCTTCGGCATCAAGCTTTAGTATTCATCAAGGTGGAAATCCAGTATCGAGTTTTCAGATTGCGCTTTCGAGAGTTACTAACGGTCATATATCTGATGTTACCATAAATCATGCATCTTCCTCAAGTATTAGTGGTATGTATTTCGGTTCAAATTCAGATTACAATTCTGACTGCTCACTTGAGAGAATTAAAATATCAGATAACAATGCCGTTAGGCAATCAGGTTTGTTTGCACTTGTTGTTGATTTAGATATAAAAGAATTAATTATAGATAATTGCAATGTAACTGGTGGAGAGATAAACTTTCCTAACCCTCCTTTCTATTACAGCGGCAACAAGCTTAAAATGGCAAACTCTAAGATCATCAACAACTCCATATTAT